>NZ_JBIAMR010000013.1:0-226777 GCF_042874235.1 Nocardia sp. NPDC004151
ATTCGACAAACTCGCCGTCCGCTACCTGGCCACGATCCACATCGCCGCCATCAACCAATGGCTACGGTGACCCGACTTTCAAAACACGGCCTAGTTCGTACAACGAAGAACCCCTGAACATCTCCGGTGTTCAGGGGTTCCCCAAAGGTGGCTTGAAGACCCTGGCGCGGTTGCGGTCGCTGGGTCTTCCGCGAAGTGTGTTCAGCGGTCTATTGGTTCACCTCCTCCCTCGGCTCCCGAGCATCGGAATGGTCTTCGGGTGCCAGCGCTGCGGACAGCTCATACGCCGACCGCAGAGTCCGCCAGGGATGGCACTCGGCAGGGTTCACAGTCTGGAGTTCCGCGAAAGCCGTTACACGCCGGTGGTTTCCACCCACGTGCGCCAACGACGGCGTGATGACCACGGCACAGTCGATCTCGCGGAGTAGCCGGTACAGCGTCCCCATTCGATCGGGGTTCGTGTCGTCCACGGTCAGCACCGCTGACACTCGCAAACCCAGCTTCCCGGCTCGCTGACGGGCGTAGAACTCCGCCCAGTCCAGATCCGCCTTGGTGGTGAGCAGCGGCCGGTAGATGTAGATCACGGCCTTGTCCTGGTCGTCGGCCACGGTGCCCCCTTGGGTCGCTGGAATGGCACCCAGGGCCGGGCCTCTCGCACCGGCCGTGGACGCCTAGACCCAAGCTACGAACTGTTCTCCACCGAGATCGACCAACTTGACAGAACTTGGCAAAACTCGCCCCTACCGGCCACAGAGAGCGCCCTTCTGCGGGACGATTGATGAGGCGCATGTCAAGGTGTGCCAAGTCGCTAGACGGGAGTTGCAGCGATGAACTTAAAGTTCCTCGGCAAGGGTGGATCGGACTCCGGAGGCTGCCCCAGCTTGTTTGCCACTGACCAGAGCACATACATAGTCCAGGGTTGGGGGACAGCCCAACTCGGGACCGTGGAGATTCCGCACCTACTGACCGGGTTCGCGGAGCCAGATACGTTCATCGGCTCCACGATGACCGACACCGGCCGGGGTACCTTCACGGTGTCCGGTAGGCCGGTCACCGAGCCGGGGGTGCTGGGCAAGTTGACCTTGGCGGAGGACGAATCCGCTATTGAGGTACCGAAGCTGGGAAGGATGTTCTACGGCAATGCTGCTGCGGCCCAACGATGAACCGGACCTTTGGCCGTCGCTGTTCCGTGAGCTGAAACGGGGCGCGTTTCACCTGGAGGTCAGGGACGAATACCACGTAGCCGACGAAGACACCCGGATACGCGCGTTCCTCGCAGGTGAGCCAGCGCCCTACATCCAAACGCCCTGGCAAGACCTCATGAGGGAGACTGCCGGCCGCGGAGTACTCGTAACCCGTGTCCGGGTGGTCTCCGAACCGTTGTCCGACTACCAGCGGTGGCTGCTGTCGGTCACCGGGTACAACGTTGAAGCCGGGGAAGACATCCGCTATGTACCAAGGGATCTCGCCGGAACGGTGCCCCCTGATGACTGGTGGCTGATGGATGACGAGACGGTTGCGTACAACCTCGTTGATCCGGCCGGTGCCCCCGCCGGACTGGCGGTGACCACAGATCCGGGAATCGTCGCGTACTGCCAAGAGGTACGCGAACGACTTTGGAAGATCGCTATCCCCTACTCGGAGTATGCCAAACGGTGACAAGCTCCATCCAAGAAGCGCGGCGAGCCCTCGGACAAACCCTCCGGGGGCTCCGTCGTGATGCCGGGCTCTCCGGCCGTCAGCTTGCCTCCCTCTCCGGTTGGCATGAGTCGGTGGTCTCGAAGATCGAAACCGGGGACCGAAGCCCTACAGAGGCGCATCTCCGGGCGTATTGCGTCCACACCGGCCACGAGGCTCAGTTGCCGGACTTGATAGCAACCCTTCGGAACGTTCAGGCTGCGTACCTGGAGTGGCGGAAAGTGCTTGGTACCGGCACCAAACGACGCCAGCACCAGGCAGTAAAGCTGGCCGAAGACTCCAAGCTGATGCGGATCTATCAGCCGAACATCATCCCAGGCATCCTCCAGACAGCCGAGTACGCGTCAGCGGTACTGCGGCGCTACATCGACTTCTACCGGGTTCCAGACGACTTGGACGAAGGCGTAGCGAAACGGCTTGAACGACAACAACTCCTCTACAAAGGTGACCACCGATTTCACATCCTGGTAGCGGAGCAAGCTCTACGCACCACGGTCGGCACCGACGCTGTGATGACCGGTCAACTCGACCGGTTGTTGGCAGTGATCGGACTGCCCCGGGTGCTCCTCGGTGTCATCCCGGCCCAGGCTGGCCTACCGATGCAGGTAACCAACTTCGTGATGTTCGACGAACGGCTTGTACTCGTCGAGGCGGTGACAGCAGAGTTGACCGTCACCCAGCCTCGAGAGATCGCGACCTACGGAAGGTTATTCACTGAGCTGTCCGAGCTGTCGGTAACCGGCGAACCTGCCCGGCGGTTGATCCGCCAGGCACTCGAAACACGGTCGCAGTAGAGATAGGTAGACACTTCTCACGGAAGGTTGTCGGTTCTATCACTAAGGAACACGCCAGTCTGCGTCACTAGTTCTTCGACAAGATCACTTAGCGGGCGTGGAAATAGAACAAAGTCCGTGATTTGCCCATCAAGGCTCTCAGACTGATCGCTGTCAAGAATTTCGTTCATACGCTTATCGGTGCTCTTTATTGTGTCCAAGATCTTCGTCAAGGTAGCTTTCATGCCTTCGTCGGAAACTGCCAAAGATGCAGCAATAGTCGCGCGTTTCAGGTCCGAGCTCTTTCCCTCAAACGCAGTGGCCGATTCGCGAACCTTCTCCAGAGACTTTGAAGAGTCTCCCTTCGCTCGCCAATCACGATCCGCAACGACAAGGGCATCAATAAGCTCAGCAATCAATGGTTCCCATATTAGAGACTGGTGCACGACGTCGACTATTGCAGTTCGTATGGTATCCGCATATTTGTCTTGCCGATCCGCGCGGTGGCGCGAATCGGCTCGTTCCAAGGTTCGACGATTCCAGATCGAGGTAACAACGGCGGTTACGGCTATGCCCGTAATCGCGACCGCGATGGTTCCGACACCCTGCTCGGTAGGTGTTAGTCGAAAACCCTCGGCCAACACCGATGCTCCTTGTGCTACCAACATGAGCCAAATATAGACGACTTGACCGGTTCTGGTGTTTCAAACAGACCCCCCACCCCCCATTGCCCGTGATTTTGACCCGTATGCCTTGAGCTGGGCCGCGGAGCCCAGGGGAAGGGTCGATCCCCCAGGGTCCTATTGGTCAGACTTCACCGGTAGCCGAGACAAGATCTCTTCGAGCATGCGAGTGTGTTCATCCATGGTCCGCTGGATTCCAGCAGCAGACCCGTTGATACGTTCGAGAGTCCCTCGGATACCGGTAAGAGAATCGCTGATATTGGATACTTCTTCACGGATGTGATTCACTCCCGATCGCATAACGCTTAATTCTTGAGTCAGAGGCTTATCCATGTGGACAATCTACCGCCTCGTATTGGCGCCCAGGATGGCCGTAGACGCAAGAAAACCGCCATAGGGTATCGGAGTACCCAATGACGGTTCCGACTGCCTAGCGTGACGCTATTCCTTGACCAACGTTAGGTGCTCGGATAGGTCGCTAATGTTCGACTTGCTGAGCATTTCGAAGGATTGGCGGAGTTGGGTCTCAGTGTCGTATGCATCTAAGCCTTGACACTCGTCTAGCACGTGCCGGACAAGGTGTGCGATCTTCTCCTGTCTGGTGTTGTACGGGTTCCAGTCTGCTCCGTTGGTGTCCGGCAAGGTTGGGGCATCGGATCTTTTGATCCAGCGGTAGTTCGCTGCACCTGCGGTGACGGTTGAGGTTGCCAAGACATCTGCTGCTGAGTTGCGGTTCAAGCCGTGTCCGGCAATAGGGGTGCTCACGCCCCCATCTATCTCTCTATCTAAATCAATCTCTGTAGGAGATTGATTATCTCTATATAGGGGGGTGTCTACACCCCCAACTTGGGGGGTTACAGTACCCCAATTGGGGGGTTGTACACCTCCATCTCGCTCGGAGAGGCGTTCACGGTTCTGGGTGCATCTCGACCAGTCAAAGCCCTCTGGCACCGCGAGTCGGTACTTGGTCTTGCGGCCTCGGCCACCACGTTGCACCACTTTGAGCCAGCCAGTCGCCACCAGCTTCTTCACCTGGTTCTCCATTGCTTCGTCCTTATAGCCGGAGGCGTGTGCCATATCGCCGTAACTCACGGCCCATTCGAGCGTCTCAGAATTGGCATGGTGCCAGATCACCACGACGGCCGCTGCGGGCATCTTCTGCCCGTTGTAGGCAAACGCCTTCATCCAAGAGAACTTATTTAGAGATTCGGTCAACGTCGGTATCCTTCAGGGTGGAATTTAGCCCTTGCTGTAGCTGACGGATTCCCGCCTTGTCTGTGTGAATCTTGTGTTTGAGTCCAGGCACGCCAAGCCAGTAAAGCGTCTTGCCGTGCGTCTGAGACCAACGCATTTCTACCCGGATAGGGTTCATGGTGTATCCTTTACGTGCCCTTGCCCCGGGGTGTTTCGACCACCCCGGGTCTTGGGTTTTCTTATTTCAGTCGTCCAGCCTGTACAGCCGGATGATTGCCTTATATCCCATCATCATCACGTCTCTGACTTCGTCCTCATACACTACGGTGTGAGGATTCTCCGCCAGGTATTCCGCTAGCGGTGCGTACACCGGCTGGTTCGGCTTTACCCGGGGTGACCGGTATTCGGCGATATACTCGCCTCCGTCGATTTCCAGGGTTTGAGCCCGGAGCAGGCACGGGCTATCCACCAACACGGCACCCGCGGATTCAATAACCGAGGTCATCACTTCTCCTGATCGGAATTCGAGTTATGGTCTATGTCCAGATCATTTGGCCACGAATCCGGGATACGAATCCGAACTGTGTTGCCGTTCAGGCCGACAATGAATCCGGCTTCTCTGAGCACCTTGCGCCGGTCGGTCTCTGGATCACTCCAAAGTTCGCCGTACGTCTTGCCCGTGCCCACGGTCTTCCACTGCGCCGGAATGATCGGCTCGGACTTCAGCTCTTTGACCTTGGCCGACAGCGAGGCCATACGACTCATCCATGCGTCTTCATCCTCGACCAGACCATTGTCCGATTCCCAGCGCAAGCGGGTAAGTGCCTGCTCCGCAATCTCCAGATCTCGTGTGCGGTCCGCACCAGGAACGAAGATCTCCCGCGTTACCTCTAGGTCCGAGTAGTCCTCGATGATCTCATCGATACGCCGGTTGATCTCGGAGAGCTTCACCGAGCCAAGACACTTTTGACCGCACCGGATGTACACGTGAACGTTCTCGGTGCCGTCCTTCCTCTTCACGGTCCGGCGGTGCTGGGACAGCGCATACCCGCACTGGAGGCACCGCCCTAGCCCGGCCAGCGGATTGTCCGTCATCTGCCGGGACTTCCCGCGCATGGTCCGAGCAGCTAGAGCGTTCTGGATCTGCTGCCACTCGTCTGCACTGAACGTCGGCTCAGCCATCCGTATAACAGAGCCCTCGGTGTCCAACACGGGATGCTCGGCACCGCCTTTGCGGGTCACCTTCAGACCTTGTGTGCGTTCTGAAGCCAGAACCCGCCGAACTGTCATCACCGACCACGAACCTTGGCCACGGGCGCGAGCGACCGAGGTCTTGACCCCCTCGTTGTTCAGCCACTCAACCAACGCGGTCAGGGACCACTGCTCATCCACGAGCAAGCGCTTCATCTCGTGCAGGGCTGCATACGCCTCAGGATCACGCTCAAGCCCTTTACCTTTGCCGGACGGGTGAGGTATCGACCGGAACCCGAACGGGGCTACACCGTGCGACACCCGGTCGGTCATCTGTAGCTGACTCATCCGGTCTTGTGCGCGGGACTTGAAGCGGTTCAGTTCGATCTGCGCGAAGAACGAACCAATGTAGATGAAGAACTCCGCCATCTGCGACTCGAACGAGTTCGACCCGCCATCGCGGTAATTCAGAACGATCCCATCGCCGGAGAACGCCAGGATCTTGCTGTGAGACTCGATGAACTTCGCGAAGTCCACACAGTCACGAGTCGACCGAAACGCTCGGTCGATCTTCGAGAACACGATTACGTCCCACTCGTGGAACCGGGTCGGGCTAAGCCACTGCCCTAGGTCCGGTCGTTCGAACGGCGTGGTCTTGCCAGCGGATACCCCCAGGTCCTCGAAGGTATCCACCACCTTGTAGCCCTTGTTCTCAGCCCACCGAACCCCCTCTTCCTTCTGCGCAAGGTGCGAGACCTTCTCGGGGCCTTGCATCTTCGATACCCGAGCGCCGACTACCGCCCGGAGTTGATGTTGTTCCATGTGGAGCACAGTACAACGTGAGGGCCACCGGCCACGTGGCCAAGCTGCGCCGCGACCTGAATCTCGGCTCCCCCGAGACCTCAGCGGGCGCCTGAGAGCCGTCGACCCGTTTCGGTACTCGGGTGCCGAACGATCGTGGACGTACCCGGGGAGTTACCCGGATCGGCACGAAATCGGTTGTCACCCCGGCCACCGAAAGCACAGAACCCCGGCCCATTCCGGAGCCGGGGTTCTCGTCGCCTTGGGGGCGGATGTCAGACCTTGGGCATCATCTGGGCAGCCCACTTCAACATCATGCGCCAGTGGTTGTCCCACCAGGAGGAGAACTGCTCGGTGCCGTACGCCGGCGGCGCGAGTTCGCCCGGGAACAAGCCGGATTCGCTCGGGGATCCCGCCGTGCGGGTCGGCGCGGGGATGATCGACTCCGGGCTCGAGGCCATCGTGGGCTCCGGCTCGGCCTTGATCAGCGGCCGCGGCTTCCCGCCGGAACGTACGGGACCCCAGTTCAGGGTGGCCGGGTCGACGGTCACCCAATCGCCGGGCTGCAATTCGATCCCGGGCTGTGGGTCCGCGTTCGGGACCACACCGTCCTCCCCCGCCACCGGACCGATGGGCAGGCCGTCGACTCCGAGCACGGAACCCGAGTCGGGGCCGGGGACGGCGGCGTCATTCATCGGATGCTCGCCGTTGTGCCCGTCGGCGGCGACCCGGGAATCGGTGAGGACGGGCTCGGGCACATTCTTGGAATCGCTGCCCGAGGCGAGCACGCCGCCCACCACCAGACCGCCCGCCAGCACGCTGGCCGCCGCGAACAGCGCCGCGGAACCACGGGCCCGGCGGATGCGCTCGGCCGCCTCACCCGCGAACTCGGCCTCGGGCAGAGCGGTCAGGGCCGCGCCCAGGGCCGGGGCGGCCGCCGCCACCTGGCACGGGATCACGGGCGCTCCGAAGCCGGACTCCAGCGCCGCCACCACCGCGGATTCGGTTGCGGCGGAACCGATCAACACCACCGCGTCCGGCTTCACCCCGGCCGCGTCGAACTGGTCCCAGGCGGCGGTCACCGCGGAACGCATGGCGTCGTCGGTGGCCGCGCCGCCGGTCAGGGTCACCGCGGCGAGCACCCGGGCGCGGTCCGGCGAGATGAGGGAGAACGCCTGGAAGCCGGGCACCACCTCGCAGATGACGAGGTCCTCGAATTCGTCCACCCAGGTCATGGCGCGCGCCACCGCCAGGTGCGAGGCCTTGGCGGACACCAGCGAGGCGTCGTGCCAGGGACCGGCGGCCAGCTTGGTGACGATGGCGCGGCGCTCGGCGGCGTCGCGGTAGGTGACGGCCGCGCCGATGATCTCCCGATCCGCGCCGATCTTGTCGGCGATGTCCTCGAGCGCCGTCTCCACCGCGACCGCCAAGTCGGCCTTCGCATCTCCGCCGATCGGCAGGACACGCTCGAGCAGCACGCGCTCGGTCAGCTTGTCGCCCGTGTCGGCGAGGGCCACGGCGCGCACCGTGCCGCGCTCGGTGGCGACGCCGAGCGTCACCGCGGTACGAACAGAGGTAGGAGCAACCACAATCAGCCTTCCAACGTCGACGTACAGGCGAGAATCACGCGGTCGAGAGAGGAGAACCGAGGACGAACCGGGTTCGAAAGAGGCCGGGCCCCTTTCAACGGAGAACCGCAGCTGAGAGGCAGCTGCGATGGTTCTTCGGAGCCGACGACGGCTCGGATGGGTCGGATTCGGTGACACACGAACTACCGCAGCGTGTCATGCGCGTGTCGTAACCCGTAGGCTGTTGAGCGTGGAAGCACGCACGGGAACCAGGTCGGCGCGACGACCGGACCCTGCGTTGGAGCTGCAGGACGACCCACAGGAGCTGATGCCCCGTCGCCGCCCGACGCAGGAACGATCGAAGCGCAAGTTCGACGCCCTGTTGCAGGCCTCCCGCGAATTACTGGTCGAGGTCGGCTTCGAATCGTTCACCTGCGAAGAGGTCGCGGCCCGCGCGGAGGTGCCGATCGGCACGCTCTACCAGTTCTTCGCCAACAAGTACGTCATCGTCTGCGAGCTGAATCGTCAAGACCTGGTGGCGGTTTCCCAGGAGCTGGCCGACTTCCACGGCGAGATCCCGTCCATGGACTGGCTGCGGCACATGACCCAGCTCGTCGACCACCTGGCCGACCTGTGGATGACCGACCCCTCCCGGCGCGAGGTATGGCTGGCCATGCAGTCCACCCCGTCCACCCGGGCCACCGGCGCGATCCACGAAAAGGAGTTCGCGGAGGCGGTTTCGCAGATGCTGCGCCCGCTGATGCCGCGCACCCCGCGCGGCCGCCGCTCCATGATGGCGCAGGTGCTGGTGCACGTCGTGTACTCGATGCTGAACTTCTCCGTCCAGGACGGGCTGGCCCACGAGGACGCCGTCGCCGAACTCAAGCGCCTCATGGTGGCGTATCTGCTGATCGCGGAGAAGGAATCGCGATCCGGCGGGCAGCGCACCACCTTCGATCCGGAGTAGCGCGCACCCGCGAACCGCGTCAGTCGCGGATCAGATCGGCGATCTCGCCCGGATCCTCGAGCACCACCATGGCGGCGGCGGTGTCGCCATCGTGGGTGAGCGACAGGTGAACTCGCACCCGCGGCAGGAATTCCGCTGCCAGCCCGTGCAATTTGATGCTGGGCCGTCCCCAGGCGTCGTTGACGACCTCGATCAGCGGGTACGGGTTGTCGCCGATCTGCGGGCTGCGGGCGAAGCGGGATGACGCCCACGCCTTGATGACCGCCTCCTTCGCGGCCCAGCGGATGGCATAGCTGCGTGCCGGGTCGGTGCCCTTGCTTTGGCAATAGCGCCGCTCCCCAGCGGTGAAACTCTCCCGGAGCATGGTGGTTCCGGTGCGTTCCATTTGCTCGGCGAACTCGGAGATGGTGACCAAGTCCAGGCCGATACCCAGGATCGTCACAGTGCGGGACTCCTAGATTCCTCGTTAGTGCAGTCGAATTGGCTGCGAACATACCAGCGGACCTACGGCACCGTAGGCTCGCGCGTTCCATTGACATGGAACGGCGGGCTCGCGTCCTGTGTCGCGCGGAGCACAGGACACGAACCCGCCGTGTCAGACCTGCCGGGAGCTACATGGCCGGCAGGCCGGTCTTTCTCGGGTTACCGGCAGGCCGGTCCCTTCGGCACCGTCACGTAGACGGCGTCGGAGCCCAGCCGCGCCTGCTGCGAGAGCAGCATGTCGGCCTCGAGCTGCCGCGACTGCTTGGCCGGGGTGCCGTCGCCGCCCAGGCGGCGGTCGGCGGGCCGCTCGTACATCGGCGCGCCACCGCACATCGCCTCGGCGAAGCGCTGACGGCCCGCGAGCTGCCGCTCTTCGGCCTTGCGCTGGTACGCCTCTCGCGCCTCGGCGTCGGCGATGGCCTCCACGAAGGCCTGCGGGTGCACGATGGCGACCAGGCCGGAGACGTGGCCGAAGCCGAGCGAGGTGACCAGACCGGCCTTGAGCGGGAAGCGATCTCCCACGGTCAGCGCCTCGCGCAGCCACACCAGGTGCGGGTACTGGGCCATCTTCTCGTCCACGCAGTCGAGGCTGCGGTTGGGCGGGATGACGCCCTGCTCGAGCACCTGGCACAGGCCGATCATCTGGAACGCCGCCGCGCCGCCCTTCGCGTGACCGGTGAGGGTCTTCTGCGAGATGACGAACAGCGGAGCGCCTTCCGAGCGCCCGATCGCCGAGGCCAGCCGCTCGTGCAGCTCGGACTCGTTGGGATCGTTTGCGGCGGTGGAGGTGTCGTGCTTGGAGATGACCGCGATCTCGTCGGCGCCGACGCCCAGCTTGCCGAGTTCCTTGGCCAGCTTGGACTCCGGGCCACCGCGGCCCGCGCCCAGGGCGCCCAGGCCCGGAGCCGGGATCGAGGTGTGCACGCCGTCGGCGAAGGACTGCGCGAACGCGACCACACCCAGCACCGGCAGACCCATTTCCAGCGCCACCGAACCGCGGGCCAGCAACACCGTGCCACCACCCTGCGATTCCACGAACCCGCCGCGGCGACGGTCGTTGGCGCGGGAGAAGTAGCGGTCACTGATGCCCTTGGCGGACATGGCGGCCGAGTCGGCGGTGGCGGACATGTCGCCGAAGCCGACGATGCCCTCGATGCCGAGATCGTCGTAGCCGCCGGCCACGACCAGGTCGGCCTTACCGAGCTTGATCTTGTCCACACCCTCCTCGACGGAGACCGCCGCGGTCGCGCAGGCCGCGACCGGGTGGATCATGCCGCCGTAGGAGCCGACGTAGCTCTGCACCACGTGCGCCAGGGCGACGTTGGGCAGGGCCTCCTGCAGGATGTCGTTGGCGTGCGGCTCACCGAGCAGGTTGTCGATGTAGAGCGAGCGCATCGACGACATGCCGCCCATACCGGTGCCCTGGGTGTTGGCCACCATGGCCGGGTGCACCCAGCTCATCAGTTCGGCGGGGCTGAAGCCGGAGCTCAGGAACGCGTCCACGGTGCAGACGATGTTCCACAGCGCCACCCGGTCGACCGAGCTCACCATGTCGGCGGAGATGCCCCACTTGGTGGGGTCCCAGCCGGTGGGGATCTGGCCGCCGACGGTGCGGGTCAGCTTGGCCTTGCGGGGCACGCGAATCTCGGTGCCCGCCTTGCGCGTCACCTGCCAGTCGCCGGTACCCGCGACCGGGGTGACGACCGTCTGCTCCGGGTTGGCGGCGAAGAAGGCGCGGGCCTCGGCCTCGGTATTGACCACGAAGGACAGGTCCTTGTCCAGGAACACCGAGGTGAGCAGCGGGGCCGCGTTCTCGATCATGGCCCCGTCGTCGCCGTAGCGGCGCACGCCGCAGCGCTCCACCACGGTGTCGTGGTAGCGGTCGGCCAGCTCGGATTCCTCGACGTACTCACCGGATTCGGTGTCGTACCAGCCCGGCTTGGGGTCGTTCTCCCAGGTGACCAGGCCGGTGGTCCAGGCCAGCTCCAGCACGCCCGCGGCGGAGAGCTGGTCGGAGACCTCCATCTCGAAGCGGGTGCGCGCCGAACCGTAGGGGCCGAGCTCGCCCGCGCCGACGATGACGACCATGTCGTCGAGATCGGCGGTGACCGAACCCCATTCGGGGGTGATCAGCTTGGAGCTCAGGGTCGGCGGGGCGGGCAGGGCCGAAATGGTCGAGCCGTCAACGCCTTCCGACTCCGCGGCCGCGGCCTCGGCCTGCTCGCGCGCCTCCTTGGCGAGGGCGGGCAGATCCAGCTTGGCCCCGGCCAGACCACCGGTGAGGTCGATCTGCTGCGGTCCGGACGCGGTCACCACGCGGGCCCGCGAGGTGCACCACTTGAGCAGCTCGTCGGCCATCTGGATGGTGGACCAGGTCTGCACGCCGGCCTTCTCGACGGCCTCGACCAGTGGGTCGTTGCCGCCCATCAGGCCGGTGCCGCGCACCCAGCCGATCAGCGCGTGCACCAGGGTGACCCGCTCCGACCAGGAGGTCTCGGCGCGCCACTTGGCGACGATGGCGTCCAGGGCGGCCTTGGACTCGCCGTAGGCGCCGTCCCCGCCGAACATGCCGCGGTTGGGCGAACCCGGCAGCACCACATGCAGTTTCGCGTCCACGTCGTGGTCGGCGCCGATGGCGGACAGGCCGCCGATCAGGCGCTCCACCGACCACAGCAGCACCCGCATCTCCATCTCGGCGCGAGCGCCGGCGTCGGAGAGGTCGCCGGCCACGCGGGGCGCGGCGAACGGCAGCAGCAGGGTGGGGGTCATCGCCTCCTTGACCAGGATCTTGGCTCCACCGGCGTTGTCGACCTGCTCGGTGCCGACCCAGTCGATGAGCGCGTCGATGTCGGTGTAGGAGGCCATGTTCGCCGGAACCACCCACAGCGCCGCGCCCTTGCGGGCGTTGTCGCGGTAGAGCTGCTTGTAGAAGCTCAGGCGGTCGTCGTCCAGCTTGGAGGTGGTGACCACGACGGTCGCGCCACCCGCGAGCAGCCGGCCGGTGGCCGCCGCCGCGATGGAACCCTTGCTGGCGCCGGTGATCACGGCGATGTCGGAGGACCAGATGCCCGGCTCGTCCGAGCTGAGCGCGGCCTCGGCGATGGCGCCGTAGACGCCCGCCAGCACCGAGCGGGCCTCCTTCATGGCGCGGTTGCGCCACCAGATAGCCTGCGCCGCAACGGCTTCACCGGCGCCGAGGTAGCCCTCGACCGCGGGTTCGGCGGGCAGCGAGCCGTCGTTGCCGAACCACAGACGGGCCAGATCCTCACGGGCCGAGGCCCACCGGTCGTCGATCAGGACGGCCTTCTTGGCGTCGAACGCGGGCGCGACCAGACGCGGCCAGTCCGAACCCAGTTCGGCCGACACCAGATCCACCAGGGTGTCCTCGGTGATCTCCGGCGCGGACGCCTGCTCGGCGTGGCCGAGGGACTCCAGGATCACCCGGGCGGCCTGCGCCAGCACGCCGTCGCGGCCGGTGATCTGCTCGGTGAACTCACCCAGCGCGGCGGCGTCGACGGTCGCGCCACCCGCACCGCCACCGGCGGACGGCATGGAGACCGCGACTCCGCGGCGCGCGGCCACGGACTGCACGGCGGCGTCGATCGCGGCGTCCACGGACGCGGCGTCCGACAGTCCGCCCGCCACCAGGCCACCCAGGTCGCCACCGCGGACCGACTGGCCCTCACGGGTGCCGAGGGAGACCTCGGCGGTGACGTGGCTGGCCCAGCCGTCGCCCAGACCCCAGGTCTTCTTGACCCGGTCGGTGATGGCCGCCGGGCGCTTGCCGGACGGGCCGAACACCTTGCGCAGGTGGTCGCCGATGGAGTCGGACAGCACCGAACCGAACGGCTTGTAGGTGCGGGCCAGACGGTCGACGGTGTTGGACAGCGCGCCCATGTCGGCGTCGGCGGCGCCGTCGATGGCGCCGAGCGACAGCTCCGCGCCGAGGTCCACGAGCAGCTGGTTGCGGCGCGAGGACACGCCGTCACACAGGCC
This sequence comes from Nocardia sp. NPDC004151, assembly GCF_042874235.1. Lineage (NCBI taxonomy): Bacteria > Bacillati > Actinomycetota > Actinomycetes > Mycobacteriales > Nocardiaceae > Nocardia > Nocardia sp. NPDC004151. The sequence continues at coordinate 13,355 of NZ_JBIAMR010000013.1, forward strand.
CTCGATGGTGTCCACCGGGCCGATCTGGTCCATCCGCAGCTTGGTCCACAGCGCGATGAGCACGCGGGTGGCGTCGGCGGCGGAGAACGCGATGTCGTCCGGGGTCGGGCCGCCGGTCGGCACGGCCACGGGGGCCGGGGCGGCGGCAGCGGCGGGAGCCGGTGCGGCGGAAGCGGTCTCGGCCGGGGTCTCCTCCGGCTCCTCCACGGGGGCCGGGTCGTTGTCGGTCGAGTAGACGATGCCGCGCTCGCGCTCGATATTGAGCACCTCGACGACGGCATTGCCGAACTGCGGCAGCTTCAGCGTGTTCGAGGCCAGGTTCGCCACGGTCGGCGTCGCGGCAAGACCGATCTCGACGAATCGCTCGACGCCCACGCCGCCGTGTTCCACATCGGTGAACAGCAGGTCCTGGGTCTCGATCCAGCGGACCGGGCTGGCGAACTGCCAGGCCAGCAGCTCGACCAGGACCACGCGGCACAGCTCGACGCGCTTGGCCTCGGAAGACCAGTCGGACCAGTGCGCCAGCACCTCGGCCAGCGGCTCCGACGGCACCAGATCCGCGATCTCCTGGACGAATTCACGCTCCAGGTTGAACGGCTTGGGCACCAGGTTCGGGATGTAGCGGCCGATCAGCAGCTCCGGCTGCAGATCCGCGGGCAGCAGGTCCAGCAGCTTGGTGCGGAACTCCGGCACGCCGGCGCGCAGCACGGTCGAGTGGAACGGCACGTCGATGCCCGGGATGAGCACGAACGCGCGCTTGCCACCGGTCTCGGCGCGCAGGCGCTCGATCTCGTCCTCGAGCGCCTCCATGCCCTTCACCGTGCCCGCGATGGCGTACTGCGCGCCCCGCAGGTTCAGGTTCACGACCTCGAGGAACTCGCCGGCCTGCTCGCCCAGACCCTTGACCCAGCCGATGACCTCGTCGTCGGCGATGCCGATCTGCGAGGGGCGGATGGCGGCCATGCGGTAGTCGCTGCGGCCCTGGGCATCCCGGGGCACCAGCTCGTGCATGGCCGAACCGCGCTGGAACACGACCTCCAGCACCGCGTTCAGCGGCAGCACGCCCGCCGCGGCCGCCAGGGCGTTGTACTCACCGACGGAGTGGCCCGCCAGCATCGCGCCCTCGATGAAGGCGCCCGCCTCGCGCAGCTCGGCGACCTGAGCCACACCGAGGGTGGCCATGGCCACCTGGGTGAACTGGGTCAGGTGCAGCACGCCCTGCGGGTGGCGGTATTCCACGCCCCGCGCCTTGAGGTAGGTCGGGTTGTCGCGCACGACCGCCAGGATCGAGAAGCCGAGGGCCTCGCGGGTGTGCTTGTCGGCGCGGTCCCAGATCTCCTTGGCGGCCTTGGACCGGGTGCGTGCTTCCAGGCCCATCCCCTTGGCCTGAATGCCCTGTCCCGGGAAGGCGTAGACCGTCTTCGGCGGCGCGATGCGGCCGGTGGCGGTCATCACCAGGTTGCCGTCGATGCGGCAGGAGACCTCGACGACCTCCGAACCACGGTCCACCGCAACGCGTTCCACGCGCACGTCGATCTGCGCGCCGAGGCGGACCATGCCGAGGAAGCGGGTGGTCCAGGCGGTGATGGTGCGCGGCGGCACCTTGTCGCCCAGGTCGATCGCCGAGACGGCGTGCTGGGCGGCGGCCGAGAGCCACATGCCGTGCACGATCGGGGTGCCCAGACCGGCCAGGCGAGCGGCGTTCTCGGAGGTGTGGATCGGGTTGAAGTCACCCGACACGTGCGCGAAAGCGCCCATGGCGCGCGGGGCGACCAGGGCCACGTCGCGGCGGCGGCGGCGCGGGGTGTCGGTGGCCTCGTCGGACAGCGAGCCGGCGGCGCGCGGCGGGTCGGACAGCTCGGCCTGGCCGGTGCGGCCGCGAATGGCGAAGCGCTCCACCAGTGTCGCGACGGCCGGGGTCTCCAGGCCGTGGTCGCGCATGACGCCGACGGTGACCTTGACCTCGACGACGCGGCCCAGGTCGGTGTCGAGCACCTCGGCGGACTCGGCGCGGACCGCGAGCACGGCGTGCTCGGCGGGCAGCGCGCCCAGCAGCTCGATCTGGTGGTCGAGGTGGACCAGGTCCAGCATGCCCTCGATGACGGAGTGCGAGTCCGCGGTGCGGGTCGCGCCCAGGACCGCGAAAACGGCGGGCCAGCAAGCGCCCACGAGCACGTCGGGGGCGGTGCGGCCGAGGGTGGACAGGCTGTCCGGCAGGCCCGCGCCGGTGACACCGGCGTGGTCGGCGATCAGGTCCGGGCTCCAGGCCAGGTTGACGTGCGCGACCTGCGCGCCGTCGACCGTCTTCACCTCGGGCAGCGACTGACCCGCGGCGACCGCGAGCAGCGCCGACATGGCGGCCTCGGCGTCATCCTCGGTGATGACCGGCGCGCCACCGTTGTACACGGAGACCGGGACGGTCATGCGGATGCGGACGGCGTCCTTGCCCAGCAGCGGGACCGCCAATTCCACGTAGGCGCAATCACTCTCGGGGCCATCGGTGGCCGAGAGGGTGGCGCCGGTCGGCGGGTGCTTGGCGCCCTTGCCGTTCATGACCCACTCGTCCAGATCGCCGAGGCGGTGGACGGGGTTGACGGTGGTGCGGCCGGCCCACTGCACGTCCGGTGCGGCCAGCACGATGTCGAGCAGTCCGCCCGCGACCTCGGTGCGGCGGCGGCCGTCCACAGCGGCCGGGACCACGCCCGCACGCACCAGGGCGAAAGCGGCGTCCTGCTCGAAGCGGTCGAGGAGTTCACCGACCGGCTCGTCCACGCGGGTGATGCCCGCGACGGCGACGGTGCCGGGGATGATGCAGACCTGGTCGGCGGTGTAGCGGGCATCGTGGGCCTGCCACAGCGAATCCGAACGCCACCAGCGGCGCACGTCCTGGTCCACGACCGGGACGAAGTTGACCGGCTTGCCCGGAATCTTGCACAGCGACACGAAGAACGGCACGTCGGCCGGGTGCAGCACGGTGTCGGCGGCGGCCGGATATTCGGCCTTCAGGGTGCAGATGGCCTGCACCGGGGCCTCGAAGGCGGCGTCGTCGGCGAACAGGGTGGCGATCTCGCCGCGGTCGGCCGGGTTCAGGCGGGATTCGGTGCGGCGCACCATCTCCGCGAACCGGTCGCGCCAGGTGATGTCGAGCCAGACCGAGCGGGTGGCGTCGGCGATGGCGTCGGCGAAGTCGGCGCCGCAGTCGAAGTCCTTGCGGCGGTCCAGGCCCACGGCCAGTTCGACGTAGCGCTCCAGCCACTCCAGGTAGGTCATGGTGGCGACGTCGCCGAAGTACGGCTTGGCGGTGCCGTCGAGCGCCTCGATGATCTCGGCGCGGCGCGCGGCCACGGCGTCGGCGTCACCGGCGACCTCGTCCAGCAGGCGGCCGGTGCGGGAGGCGGCGTTGTCGATCTCGTGGATGTCCGCGCCCAATTGGCTACGGCCGGAAGCCATCCCACCGACCGCCGTACCCGCGCCGACCCAGTCCGGGGTGCCGGGGGTGTCGACCAGCAGCTGCTTGACCTCGGGGGCGGTGGTGGCCTCGAGGGTCGCCATGGCGGCGGTGCCGACCAGGACGCCGTCCAGCGGCATGGCCGGGTAGCCGTGCTGCTGGGCCCAGGCGCCGGTGAGGTATTCGGTGGCGCGCTCGGGCGTGCCGATGCCGCCGCCGACGCAGACCACGACATTGTCGCGGCCGCGCAGCTCGGCGTAGGTGTCGAGGAGCAGGTCGTCGAGGTCTTCCCAGGAGTGGTGACCGCCGGCCTTGCCGCCCTCGATGTGCATGATCACCGGATAGCCGGGGACCGCGTCGGCGATGCGCAGCACGGCGCGGATCTGCGCCACGGTGCCGGGCTTGAACGCCACGTGGGTGATGCCGACCTCGGACAGTTCCTCGATGAGGGCAACTGCCTCTTCGAGTTCCGGGATGCCGGCGGTGACGATGACGCCGTCCAGGGGCGCGCCCGCGGTGCGGGCCTTCTGCACGATGCGCTTGCCGCCCAGCTGCAGCTTCCACAGGTAGGGGTCCAGGAACAGCGAGTTGAACTGCACCGCGCGACCCGGCTGCAGCAGGCTCTTCAGCTCCTCGACGCGGTCGGCGAAAATCTGCTCGGTGACCTGACCGCCACCGGCCAGCTCGGCCCAGTGGCCCGCATTGGCCGCGGCCGCAACGATTTTCGCGTCGACCGTGGTGGGGGTCATGCCCGCCAGCAGGATCGGGGAACGACCGGTCAGGCGGGTGAAGGAGGTCTCCACCACGACGCGGCCGTTGGGCAGGCGGACCGGCTTGGGCGCGAATTCGCTCCAGGCCGAGGCGACTTCGGGGGCCGCGCCGGGGGTGAACAGGCTGCGCTGGCCCGGGCGGGTGGAGGCGGCGAGCACGCCGACGCCGGTGCCCTTGAGCGAGCCCGCGGTGAGGCGGGTCAGCAGGTCGCCGGGGCCGAGGTCCAGGATCCACTGCGTGCCCTTGGCGACGGTGTCGTCCACGATGGCGACCCAGTCGATCGGGTCGACCAGTACTTCCTGGGTGAGGGTGGCGGCCAGTTCGGCGTCCAGCCCGCACTGCTGGGCCCAGCCCTTGACCAGGTCGACGGTCTCCGCCAGCGCCGGGTGGTGGAAGGCGACCTCGACGGGGATGTCCTCGAAGACGGGGGCGAACACCGCGCCGCCGCGCTTCTTGGCGTCGCGCTCGGCGGCCTGCTCGGCATTGATCTCGGCGGCCCGCTGACGAACGCGGTCGAGCTGGGCGACCGGGCCGCTGAGCACGGCGCGGCGGCGGCCGTTGCGGATGGACAGCACGGCGGCCTTCTCCAGCGCGACACCGGACATGAACTCGACGACAACGGCTTTCAGGGCCTCGGGGTCGACGTTGGAGACGGCGACCATCGGGGACTTCTCACCGATCGGCAGCAGACCGCGGCGGCGCGCGACCAGACCGGCGGCGGCGCCGATCAACTGGGCGATGGCCAGCAGTTCGGCGTCCCGCTGCCCGTGAGCCTCGGCGGCGGTCGCGGCGATGCGGCCCTGGGAGTGGCCGACGATGGCGGCGGGCGCGTGCGCGGCGATGTCGAGGCCCTGCAGGCGCAGCGCGCGCAGCGCGGCGATCTGGGTCAGGAACACGCCCGGCATGGAGACGGCGGCGGAGCGCAACACCTGCGCTGACGGCGCTCCCGAGACCTCCCCCTGCTCCGGATCGGCGATCTCTTCTTCCAGCATCCATGCGATGGGGTCGAACCCGACCGGCCGGACCACGAGCAGCTGCGCCGCAATCGGTTCCAGCGCGGCGGCGGCCTCGTTGACCAGCGCGGTCAGTTCGGGCTCGAGCGCGGAGTCGCGCCCGATCTCCTCCAGCTCGGTGAGCCACTGCGCGCCCTGGCCGCCGAAGGCGAGCGCGTACGGCGCGCCCCCCAGCAACCGGTCCAGCAGCGACGACCTGATCCCGCTCTCCCGTGACTTCCCCGCCGCCCTGGACTTCGATCCGGTCCCGGTGCTCTCGTTGATCGTCAAGACGTTCGACTTCCTTCTCCTGGCGGCCCGTCTCCACAGGACTGGACCGCGCTCACGGTGCGCAGGTATCCCTCCGGCCCGCAGGCCCTGGTAGATGCCGAGGATGGCACAAAATCATGAGGATCTCCTCATGTTTGACCCGCCGACCAGGCGTTTACCGCCGAGTATTTCCGTACGTACGTACCAGAATAATCAGAAACATGACTCTCCCTCATGTTTGAAGCCGCTGGTGGGCTCGGTTACGCCGATGTAGGAAACGTGAGTCTCCCTCACATTGGTGGTTATCAAATCGTTATAATCGCAGGTGAGGTTACCGACCAGTACGCCACGCGTCCCCGATGCTTCGCGATCCCCGTGGGACCCGGTAAAGTTTGGACGGTCGTACCGTTAGCGCGAGTGGCGAAATTGGCATACGCGCCAGATTTAGGTTCTGGTGTCCTAGGACGTGCGGGTTCAAGTCCCGCCTCGCGCACACATTCCGCAGTCCCGGCCGACCCCGGCCAGGACGTACGCTTTGCCCGATTCCCGAGGTCAGCAGCCGATCTCGTCAGACCGCACAGCAACCATCGAGCAATCGTGCGATAACCGGCGTACTTCCCCGCCCGGTCCCGCTCCCCCTCGGCCGGAAGAGGCCTCCCGCCGCGAACGTTCCACGAGTGGAACACCGGCGTACCGAACAGCCTCAGCCGCACCCGGATTCGCAACCGAATGACCGTTCCCGCAAGTTCTATCCCGCACCCTCGATGCGGCCACACGCGGCGCACGGCGGCCCAGTCCGGCCGCAGCATCGTTCGGCACGGGACTCGCGCCCGCGAGCGCGGATCCGCAAGGCTGCCGCAGAATTGCTACTGGTTGGTACAGTTTCCGAAAAAGTCACACTTCAGATGCCTGACCAGCCTAGACTGCGGCGCATGGAAGTCCATACTCGGCAGTTGCAGTACTTCATTGCCGTGGCGGAGGAATTGAGCTTCACTCGAGCCGCGCAGCGACTGCACGTTTCACAGCAGGGGCTGAGCACCCAGATCAAACAGCTCGAACACGAGATGGATGTCACGCTGTTCACCCGGACCACCCGCCAGGTGCAGCTGACCGCGGCCGGCGCCGCGTTCCTGCGACATGTGCGAGATTCTCTGGCCAGCTTGAGTTTCGGAGCCGAGGAGGCCCGGGCGGTGCAACGCGGTGAGCACGATCGCCTGGTGCTGGGCTGCCTCGAGGGCGCCGCGCTGACGCTCACCGAGCCGATCCTGGCCGCGTTCCGCGAGCGCCATCCCGACGTGACCGTGGAATTGAGTCACTTCACCTACGACACGCCCTCCGCCGGGCTGGCGAACGGGCTGGTGGACGTGGCCATCGTGCGCCGGCCGTTCGTGGACGCCGGGCTGCAGTTCGAACCGCTGTTCTCCCAGCCGCTGGTGGCGCTGCTGCCGGCGCATCATCGCCTCGCCGACCGCGCCGAGGTCTCGGCCGCGGAGCTGCTGGACGACCCGATCCTCGCGTCGGGGCCCGCCGACCCGGTGTGGAATGCGTTCTGGCGGCTGGAATCTCATCGCGACGGGCATGCGGCCCCGACCGTCCTCCCGGTGAAGACCCTGCTCGAGGAGCTGCATCAGGTCGCGACCGGCGCGGGCATCGCGATGACGGTGCCCTGCGCGGGCTGGATCCGATTCCCCGGCGTCCGCGTCATTCCGGTGAGCGACGCACCCCGCAACGAGGTCGCCGTCTGCTGGCGCACCACGCACCAGACCCCGCTGGTCCGGTCCTTCATCGACGTGGCCCGGCGGGTTCGCGCCGCCAATCCGGATCTCATCGCCCGCCTGGAGACGCCGCACCGCCGGGGCGCCCCCGTCGCCGCGTTGTCCTCCTGAATCCACAATTTCGAGTTGTCGATCATCCCCAACAATTGATTTCTGTTCTTTTCCTTTGTGCCATAGCGTTTTCCGGGTGAGCGGAAGCTCATTCGGAAGAATCTGAAGGAGAAGGACAACATGGGTTCCCTGGCCAATTATCTTGTGGACGCGCTCGTTTCGGAGCTGATCAAGAAGCTGCTCAGCGGTTCCGCCGGGAGCCTGTCGTAATCCACGCCGTTCCCCGGGCGCGATAGCCAGAAGCGGCGCCGAGTCGACAACGACTCGGCGCCGCTTTTTCGCGTGCGGTCACGACGGCAACGCACACAGGCCCGGAACCTGATGGTTCCGGGCCTGCGCCAAGAGAACTCGCGGTGTTAGCGGCTGGAGCCGAACCCGCTCAGGAGCGAGCCGAGGCCGCCGGGCAGCGCGTCGGCGCTGCCGGTGCCGCCGGGGCCGCCGCCGGGGGTGCCGCCGACGGTGATCGAGGGCCCCTGGGTCTTGAAGTCGGCGTGGTGGCCGAGGTTGGACAGGTATTCGACGCCGGTGGTCATCGCGGCGCCCTTGGCGCAGTCGGCTCCCACGGTGTACTGAGCACTGAAGGTAGCGGGCTGCACGTCACCCAGGCGCTTCTTGATGATCACCTTGTAGCTGGTGGCGGTGAAGTCGCCGGCGATGAAATCGGGCCGGATCTCCAGGTACGGCTCCACGCCGTGGGTTCCGGCGGAGTCGATGACTTTGGCGGAATCGGTGACGTAGGTCAGGCAGGTGGGGTGCCAGTCCTTGAGCCAGTTGATCTGCTCGTCGGTAGCGTTGGTGCGCTCGAATTTCGTGGTGATCGTGATCTTCTCACCCACCGACGGCGTGGTGTTGCTGACCGTGCGGTTGTAGACGGTGCCGTTGTCGGTCCAGGTGACCGTGCCGGGGGCGGCCATGGCGGACCCGGCGCCGAACAGGGTCAGGGCTCCGAGCCCCAGAGCCGTGGCGGCGGTGGCCCCTGCGGTGAATCGAAGTGTCATGGTGGATTCCTTTCTCTAAGAGCCCGAGCCGGAGGCCGAGCCCGACCCGCCCGAACCGCTGGCCGAGCCCGAGGCCGAGCCGGACGCCGAGCCGGTCCCGACCGGACCGTCGGGCACGGACGCGCCCTTGGAGCCGGGCCGATTGATGTACACCGACACCGGTGTCGAGGCGTTCGCCTCGACGGTCACCACGCGCGCCCCGGGCGCCGAGGTCACCGTGCCGCCGTCGACTCGCACCTGATAACCGTTGGGGTAGTGCAGATCCGAGACGTAGATCTCGGTCGGCTTGCCGGTGGAGCGCGGGGTGTAGCGGTAGGCGAAGTCGCCGGAACCGGTGTCGAAGATCATGCGGCCGGGGGTGCCGGAAGTGGCCTGCGGATAGGTGCGGACCAACTGGCTGCCGATGTCGCCGGAGAACGGGTCGCCACCGTTGTAGTGCCAGTACTGCCAGCCGATGAACCGATCGTCGGCGTTGATCAGGGTGTTGCCCAGCACCGACGCGTCGCCGTCTCCGAATTCGGTGACCAGCGAGGGGATTCCGGTGCGATGGGTGAAGGCGTCGATATTGCCCCAGGTCTTGCCCTGCTGCAGCGGGCACAGACCGCGCAGGAAGGTGGGGAGGCCGCTGTAGGTGGCCAGCTGGCTGGGGATGCAGTAGTCGTGCGGAGCGAAGGCGATGCCGGGGCCGCTGATCGGCGGGTTCTTGCCCAGGTTGGTGGGCATGGTCTCGTTCCAGGTGACGTTGGGCTCCCAGAACACCGTGATGTCGCCGTTGCGGCCGCGTACCGCGTCGGTCAGCTTCTGCATGACGCCCTGGTACTTGGCGTCGAATCCGGAGCAGCCGTTGGGGAAACACGACAGGAACGCCGAACCCGGCCACGGCTCGTTGAGCAGCTCGATGCCCATCGCGCCCGGGTGGCCGTTCATCTTCTCCGCGAGCGCGCCGAGCGCCTGACCGAGGTAGTCGACGACACCGTAGGTGTTGTTCCAGACCTCGTCCCAGCCCGCGTTCATGCTGGGCATCAGATAGAACATCGGGAATCCGGGATTGTTCTCACCGGCGGCGGGCCGGGCGTGGATCGCCCATTCGGGGAAGCCGTTGCCGTCCCAGATCCTCGACAATCCGTCCTGGTGGTTGTCGAGCACGGTGTGAATCCCGTACTGCGCCAGGGTGTCCACGACCCCGGCGACCCGATCCAGATACGCGGTGTCGACCACGCCCTTGGTCGGCATGAGCCCGTCGAAGTTGACGCCGAGCCGCACCGTGTTGAATCCGTGCCGGGACAACACCTCCGCGTCGCCGGCGTCCAGGACGGTTCCCGGCGTGAAGTAGGGCGGTTCCTTGTCGACGTTGTTGACGCCGTGCAGCAGCATCACCCGCCCGGAGGAGTCCACGAACTGTGAACCGTCCACGTGCACCGGCGAAAGGGCGACGGGCGCGGCGATGGCCGGAGGGGCCGTGGTGCCCAGCGTGCATCCTGCCACCACGGCGGCCGCCGCGGCCACAGATCGGGCCATCCACCCGATCCGGCCGTTCCTGTGTCTCACTGTCGTTTCCATGCTCTCTTGCTCGACGTGCTTCTGGGCACGGCCCCTGGCTATTCCGTGCCGAGCGCGGAAGCGAGGAGGGGCCAGGATTTGTGCAGGTCGTCCTGCCAGTAGTGCCAGGTGTGGGTGCCGACGGGCCGGAGGTCGACCTGGGCGGGAATATCCAGTTCGCGCAGCCGATCGGCGAGGCGGTGGGTGCACGAGTTGGTGGCGGCCTCGATCATTCCGCCCACCACCATCTGTCCCGCTTTGGTGGCGATCTCGTCCGGGGCGGAATGCCCGGCGAGCTCCTCGGCCGGGCCGGACAGCCCGGTGCCGCTGGAGAGGTAGATCGCCTTGCCGCGCAGGGTGTCCGCGTTGAGGATCATGTCGTGGGCGCGCCAGGCCGGATCGTCGTCGGTCCCCCACATGTTCGCGGGGTTGCCGTCGCCGCGGCCCAGCACCAGCCGGATGTAGGCGCGACCGGCCGGGTCGGAGGTGGAGGCGCAGCCGCTGTAGGCCGCGACCGCGGAGTACACCGTCGGCGCGGCGGATACGAGATCCAGCGCCGAGGTGGCCGACATGGACACGCCCGCGATCGCATTGACGCCCGAGGTGTGCAGCGTGGCGTCGATGATCGGCGGCAGCTCCCGGGTCAGGAAGGTCTCCCAGCGGTTGCGGCCCAGGGCGGGATCGTCGCGCTGCCAGTCGGTGTAATAGGAGAACTCGCCGCCGACCGGTGTCACCACGTTCACACGCTTGTTCCAGAAGAACGAGACGATGTCGGTCCGGCTGTACCAGTTGGTGACGTCGGTGCCGCCACTGGCGCCGTTGAGCAGGTACAGCGTCGGGCTGGGGGTGGTCGCGTCGGCGGCGGCCAGTACCTGCAGCGGGATAACCCGTTGCATGGCAGCCGAATACACGTAGACCATCTGCTGGCGTTGCCCCGCGCGATCGATGTGATCCAGATGGGCTCCGGTCTCGGCCCGGGAGACCTGCAGCGCGCCGGGCGCGACCTGGAACAGGGCCGCGGCCACACCGCACGACACGATCAGCGACGCCAAACTCCGCCTGGGCGACACGACTTGCTCCTTGGAACGATGGTGAAGGTCCTGGGCCGTGGCGGCCGCGCGCGCACCACGGCCCAGGAGAATCGGACCGATGCCGATCAGCTGCCGATCAGGCGGCGGATCACATTGGTGATGGTGTCGGTCACCGAACCGGTCGAGCTGAGCTGGTTCTGCGAGGAGCCCAGGCCGCCCTGGTCGAGGCTGCCGAGCAGCGCCTCACCGGGATTCGCGCCGCGGCCGGTGAAGCAGACGCTCATGTTCGGCTGGTCGGAACCGGAGCCGACGGTGCCGCCGACGCTGATGCCGCCGCTCATCACCTGCTGGCCGTCGGTGATGGACGCGGGCACCTTGTAGGTGAATTCGGCGGTGACCGGGTTGCCGGAGTTGACGAACCAGCCGGTGCTGTTGACGCTCCAGCCGCCGTTGTTCGGCTCCGGCGTCACCTCGGCGGGCTGCTCGCCCTGACCGAAGTGGTAGGCGGTGACGACGGCCTTGACCGGCTTGTCGAAGCCCGGCGGCGGATAGTCGGTGATCGAGTTGATGTAGGGATTGCCGATGCTGGTGGTCCCGACCACGACCTTGTAGGTCACCAGGGTGCCGACCGCCGCGGAGGTGACGCTGATGGACTTGTCATAGGTGTGGGTGATCCAGACGCTGCTGATACCCGGGTTGTGGTCCACGTGCTGGTGCTGGACGCAGCCCGACGCGGTGGCATCGGCGGCGGCGGTCGCGGAACCGAGGGCGATTCCCGCTCCGGATATCACCAGTGCGGTCGCCGCGATTCCGGCGGCAATATTCGATGTTTTACGCATGATTCCTTCCAACAGTTCCGGAGAAACACGGAACCGATTACCGGTGAGCCCGTGAAGAATTCGAGCTTCCGCTCACGCCGGGAAACGCTAGAGCACAATGGCGGAGAACTTAAATCCTAATTTCGGAGTCATTGACAACCCCGCCTTGTCAATGACTCCGGAACTTCTGTTTCCGCCCGGATCGTTTGTCCCGCTAGGTTTCTCGTGAGAAACAGTCGTCTCCGAATTCCCACAGTAAGTAGGTAGACATGTCCCCACGTCGGGCCCGCCGGGCCGACATCACGACCATCGCCCTCGCCGGCCTGATCGCGCTCGGCCCCGCCCTCGGCGCGGCCGCCGCCACGGCGCAGCCCGCGGATGTCGCCTCCGGATCCGGCTCCGGCTCCGGCAGTTTCGGGTCGTCGGGGTCGGCGGGGTCCGGCTCCGCGGCGGCGGACGACCCGGTGTCCACCCTGCCGGCGCCCGCCACGACGGCGATCCGGCTCGACGGCGCCACCAACTTCCGCGATATCGGCGGCTATCGCACCGCGGATGGACGCACAGTCCGCACGGGCCTGGTCTACCGGTCAAACGGCCTGGACAAGCTCACCGACGCCGATCTGGCCAAGCTCAACACGGCGGGCGTGACGCTGGATGTGGATCTGCGCAACGGTTCCGAGCGCAGCGGCGCGCCGGACCGGGTGCCGACGGGGGCCCAGTACAAGGTCGCCGACGTGGTCAGCTTCGACAGTGGCATCTCGTTCCACGAGTTCCCGGTGATCACGCTGGGGCGCGCCGTGATCGACGGCTTGATCAACGGCTCGTCCGATCTCAAGATGTCGATCCAGTACCCGTTCATGGTCGATTTCCACGGCTCGGACGTCGCTTTCGGCACCCTGCTGCGCTCGATCGCCGGAAACAGCGGCGGCGCGACGGTGTACCACTGCACCTCCGGCAAGGACCGCACCGGCTGGGCCACCGCCGTCCTGCTCACCGTGCTAGGCGTGCCCCGCGATGTGGTGAACGCCGACTTCCTGGCCAGCAACAAGCAGCTCGGCGACGCGAAGGCGGTCGAATTGTCGTGGCTGGAGGCGGCTTTCGACGAGGTCGACCGGCTCTACGGCAGCGTCGACAAGTACGTGCGCGACGGGCTGGGCCTGGATCAGGCCACCATCGACGCGCTGCGCGCCAAACTGCTGGCCTGATCCGCGAAACGGCCGCTGCCCGCGCCGCTCACCGCGGGCAGCTGCGGTCCGCGATCTCCTCGCCCAGGGCGTAGGAGATCGCGGACGCCTCGAGCTTGGCCCACACCCCGAAGCTCGGGTAGCGGAGGTCGATGCCGGCCATGCAGTCCCAGCAGGCGGCCGGTCCGATGCCCGGTCCGGTCGGGAACAGCATCACGATGAACCGCTGGGCCGCGAGGGTCTTGCCGACCAGGACCCGGCGATACCCTTCGGGCACGATGAGCGTGCCCGACGCCCCGGTATCGAAGTACTGCTGCGCACAGGCCGAATCCCGCCGCCATTTCTCCCCGGCGGCGAAATCACCGACACCGAAGAGCTGAACCGTCCCGTAGCGCGACCACCCGTCACAGGTCAGCAGAAACTGGCGGAACTCGGCGTCGAACCACACCCCGAGGCGCCGCTCGGCGGCCGCGACTGCCTCCACGGACGCGGGCGGATTGGGAGGCATCGACAATCCGGGTTCCGCGAGGCGCTCCGAGGCGGTGTACTGCGCCGAATAGAGAGAACCCACCAGGGCAGTCCAATTCATCATCGTTTCCTGTCGCCGCGCTCGCCCGAGCTAAAAGCCCATCGAAAACGCTAGAACACCCAGGAAGCGAAGAGAAATCATTGTTCATGAGCAATTCACAAGGCCGATTTGTCAATGCGCGGTCGGTTCCGCGATAGAGTTCGGTTCGCATCGCCCATCGACCTAGACTGCGCCTCATGGAAGTCCACACCCGCCAGTTGCAATACTTCATCGCGGTAGCGGAGGAGCTGAGCTTCACCCGCGCCGCGCAGCGACTGCATGTCTCTCAGCAGGGCTTGAGCACTCAGATCAAGCAACTCGAGCATGCGATGGACGTGGTGTTGTTCTCCCGGACCACCCGCAATGTAGAGCTGACCGCCGCCGGCGCGGTCTTTCTACAAGATGTCCGCAGCGCGCTGACCGGCCTGGACGTCGCGATCGAGCGGGCGCGGTCGGTGCACCGCGGTGAGCAGGACCGACTGGTCCTGGGCGCGCTGGAGGGCGCGGCCCTGACCCTGACCGAGCCGATCCTGTCGGCCTTCCGTCACCGCCACCCGGGGATCACCGTGGAGTTGCGGCATTTCACCTACGAGGACCCCTCGGCGGGACTCGCCACGGGCTCGGTGGACGTGGCCTTCGCGCGCCGCCCGTTCGTCGACGCGGGGGTCGACTTCGAGCCGCTGTTCGCCGAACCGCTGATGGTCATGGTGCCCACGGGGCATCGGCTGGCCGGTCGCGCCGAGGTCTTCGCACACGAGTTGCTCGACGAGCCTCTCCTCGGAGCCGCCACCACCGATCCGGTGTGGAATGCGTTCTGGGAGTTGGACGCCTTTCGCGGCGGCGCTCCGGCCCCGGTGATATCGCGCTCGAACTCGCTGCTCGAGGAGCTGCACAAGGTCGCCACCGGGGTCGGTGTCGTCCTCACCGTGGCCTGCGCGCGCTGGATCCCGTTCCCCGGCGTGCATCTGCTTCCGGTCGCGGACGTCCCGCCCAATGAGGTGGCGGTCGGCTGGCGCGGCGCCCAGGAGTCCGCGCTGGTGCGGTCGTTCGTCGAGGTGGCTCGCGGCATCCGCGACACCCACCCGGAGCTGGTCAAGCTCTTGCAGGAACCCGATTTCGCGGACTGCACGGTGCCGCCCCACCTCTGATCGGCTGGTCCCGGGCAATCACAACTCGAGGTTGTGACTACACCCGAAAGATTGATTTCACTTCAGATGCCTTGCCTCCTAGCGTTTTCGGCGCGGGCGTAATGCTCGACAGCGGCGGGCTCCGCACCGGACTGTGACCCGGGACGGAGTCCGCCTTCCAGTCGGCACCGTCGATACCGGACTGAGCCCCCGGCGATCGACGGTGCCGACACTGATCCCTGCTCGTCTCGCCACCCAGCGCCGCTAGGGACGGGTTTCGGGGCCTTCGGCCACGACACGAAACGGCGGGAAGGCCCGTTCCGCTTGGCGGTACAGCGCTTCGAGGGGCAGCGGCGCTGGGCTCGCGGCCAGGACGCGGTTGCCCTGGTAGCCCGCGAAGACGTCCCCGTCGAGCAGCGCACGGTAGGGGAAGGTCGAGCGGATGTCGTCCAGCTGGATTCGAGCACCCACCAGATTCAGCAGATAGACCCCGTCCGGCCGCAGGACCCGGGCCACCTCGGAGGTGAACGCGGAGCCGGTGATGCCCGCCGCCATCCGCAGGCCCTCGAAGGCATCGGCAACCACCAGCTGTGCGGAATCCGCTGGCAGAGTGGCGATCTCGGTCGATCCATCACCGATGCGCAGTTCCACGCCGGGGACCGAGCGCAGGCCCAGGCGTTCGTCGACGAAGCGGGCCAGCGCCTCGTCGGCTTCGATGACCAGGTGCCGGGAACCGGGGCGGACCGCCGAGAGGTAGCGCGGGAAGGTGCCGCCTCCGCCGCCGATGTGCACCGTGTCCAGCGGGGCGTCGGCGGGTTCCAGGGAATCGACCACATAGCCCATGTAGCGCATGTATTCGAGCTCGAGGTAGGTCGGATCGTCGAGATCGACGTAGGACTGGGCGATGCCGTTGACGCTCAGCAGCCACCCGCCCGGCCGCTCGTCGTCGGCGCGCAGCTCGGCGAGGCCGAAGCGCACTTCACGCACGCCAGGTACCGGTTGGGCGAGGGGGCGGGCGGTGTCGCCGCCGGACGTCTCCAGCCAGTTACTCATGGGTACATGATCGCAGGACGCCCGGCGCGGGCGGTCAGGCCGGCAGGCGGTCGGGGCGCTCCAGGATGGACAGCCGGAGGGCGGCCAGCATCATGGCGCGGTGGGGCAGGCGCAACCGGCCCGGTTCGGGTTCGTTCGCCCAGTGCCAGCCGCAAGGCCGATCGTCGGCGGGCAACAGGATCCGGCTGCCGCACTCGGGAACAGTCACCGCGTGGGACTGGAGGAAGAGGCGGAGTCGCTGGGGCACAGGGTGATTGGGCAGTGGCGGGGTCACCAGGAAGGTCCAGCGCCGGTCGCGCGGGTCGGCGATGACGGGAGCCGACGGCAGCCAGTCCAGGCGCGCGAGCACCCGGCGGCCCAGGGGTTCGGGCACCGTCAGGGCCTCGACCGCGGCGCCCACGGTGATCAGCGGACGGTCGGCGTAGAGCTGCACCGGTAGGCCGTAGCGGGCGCGCAGCAAGTGCGCCGATTCGTGAGGGGAACAGCACGATTCGAACATCGGGACCTCCGGACGCGCGGTGGGGGCGCACCCGGCGCCGAGGTGTCCGCGGTCCGTGGCCGACGCGAGGGCATGAACGGAGGGTCGCGTCGAGAGCGGACACCGGGCGAAGTGGAGGCTCGACGACCGGCGCCGGGTGCGAAGAACAGTCTTCGCGCCGGTGGTGCCGGGGCGGTGTCGGGCCGATGGCATTCCGATGACCGGCTGTAAAGCTGTGTCCTCCGAGGGCGAACCGTTCACCGTGAGGAAGCTCACGGTCGAAAGCCGCTGCCTCGGAGGACCTTTCAGAACCAACCGGAAGGAATGGGCTACTTCTGGATCAGCTTGTGCTTCAGCTGCTCGATGGTCTGACCCTTCAGGCCCAAGCCGTCCTTCAGGTACTTGTCGACCGAGCCGTAGTCGGCCACGAGCTGATCGATGCCGGCCTGCAGGAAGCTCGCCTCCACACCCAGCAACGGCTGGTAGATGGCGGCCGCGGCGGCACCCTTGGCGGCGGTGATCTGCGCGAGCGTGGCGGCGATGGACTTGGCCGAGTACTCGTTGGTGAGCAGGTAATCGTTCATGATGGTCTGCTGGTCGACGCCCGCGAGGCTGAGCAGCAGGTAGGACGTCCAGCCGGTGCGATCCTTGCCCGCGGTGCAATGGAATACGGCCGGGCCCTGCTGATCGGCGAGCTGGGTCAGCAGCTCCGCGAAGCGGGCGCGTTCGAAGGCCCCGGTGACGAACTGGCGGTTGAGGGCTCGCATGGCTTCGCGGGCGGCCTCGGGGCTGGTGAGGTTCCCCATGCCGCCGGAGACGTCGCCGCTCAGGATGGAGATATTGGTGTAGGAGGCGCCGGCCGGAACGCGATCCGGCTTGGTGGCGATCTCGCCACTGGTGCGCAGGTCGTACACGGCCGTCAGGTGCAGGCCATTCAGGGTGGCGAGGTCGGCGTCATTCGCGGCGAGCGCGTTCGAACGGTAGAAGACGCCCTTGTTGACGTGGTGGCTGCCCTGCGCGTCGTAGCCCGCGCCGGTTCCGGCGACATCGCGGAAATTGTCGACGCTGCCCAGGTGCGGCGCGTCGGCGACGGCGGTGCTGGGCTTGGCGGCGGCGACGGGCAGCGCCGACAGCTCACCGCCGGCGATGTTTCCGAGCAGCGGGCTCGCGAACAGCCCGGCGCTGAGCGCGACGACGACGGCGGTACGACGCCATGAAACTGACAACTGACTCACTCCTAATCGCGTGTTGATCGCCGACAGATCTACGCGGGGCGAATGAACCGGCGGGAACCGAACAGGAAACAGTCCAATGGGTCTCGTTCAGCGGGACAGGGACTGGACGAACATTCACAAGCTGATCAAGTGAATCGGCCGCGAACAGGTGTTTCCGTGGCCGCCGCGGGAGCCGTTAGGTTTTCCGCATGTTGAATCGAGGTCGGATCCTGGCCGTCGCGACGGCGCTCGTGTGCACCGCTCTCGGGGCCCAGCCCGCGGCGGCCGAACCGGGCGGCTGGACCCTGCCCCAGCTCACCGTCTCGAACGGGGCCATCACCGATGTCACCGGCCGCACGGTGCTGCTGCGCGGCGCGAATGTCAACCAGCTCAACGACTATGCGCAGAACGACCAGCCGCTGCCGACCGTCGCGCCGCTGGATCGCACCGACTTCGAACAGATGGCGGCGCTCGGTTTCAATGTGGTTCGGCTGAACCTGGCCTGGTCCGCGCTCGAGCCCACGCCCGGCGCGTTCGACCAGGCCTACCTGGCCCGCATCCACACCGCCGTCGACGACGCCAAGGCCAACGGCATCTACACCGTGCTGGACATGCACCAGGACGCGTGGGGCAAAGCGGTGGGCTCACCCCAGGGGCAGGGGTGCCCGATCTTCATGAAGCCCGGCATTGGCTGGGACGGCGCGCCCGCCTGGGCGACCCTCACCGACGGCTGGACCACCTGCAATTTCGGCGGGGTCCGCGAGACCGCGCCCGCGGTGGCCCGCGCCTTCCAGAACTTCTACGACGACACCCAGGGCATCCAAGGGCATCTGGTGAACACCTGGGCCAAGCTGGCCGCGGAGTTCAAGGACGAACCCGCCATCGCCGGGTACGACCTGCTGAACGAGCCCAATCCCGGTCTGCGCGACCCGTTCTCGGCCGCGGATCAGCTCGGCAAGTACTACCAGCGGGTCATCGCCGCCATCCGGCAGGCCGAACGCGGCAGCGCGCCGCACCTGGCCATCTTCGAGCCCAGCGCGATCTGGTCGGCCCTCGGCATCGACGCCACGCCGCCCGCGCACTACATCACCGATCCGCTGGCGGTGTTCTCGCCGCACCTGTACAGCGAGTCCATCAATGTCGTGAACGCCTTCCCGAGCATCGAGCTGGGCTTCAAGATCGGGCTCGACGCCGCCGCCAAATACCGTGCGCCGCTGTGGACCGGCGAATGGGGCTGGTTCGGCGACCCGGGTTCCGATGCGCCCAAGGTGGATCGGTTCCTCGATCAGCTCGACGCCAACCGGATGGGCGGCACCTGGTGGTCCTGGAAGCAGGCGTGCGGGGATCCGCACGCGGTGCGCGACGGCAATACCGGCAAGCCGCAAGGCAATCTCAACCGGATCGCCTGCCCCTCGGGCGCGTCGCAGGGCCAGGCGGCCGGGTACGCCCGGCCGTTGTCGCGCGCGTACCCGCGCGCCGTGCCCGGCGCCCTGTCGAGCGTCACCGCCGCCGGTTTCAGTGGCACGGGAACCGGCCGTGTGGAAGCCTGGTACCCCGGTACCGCGCGCCCGAACCTCCAGTCCGCCAATGTTTCCGGCCTCACCCTCACCCAGGTGCCGGGTGGCTGGCAGCTGACCGGGACCGCGACCGGCTCGTACTCGATCAAACAGTCCTGACGGACCCGGATCCCCGTTCTCCCCGCACCGCAAGCAGGTCCCCCATGTCTTCTCGCACCCAGCCCCGTCTCGACGTCGCGGCGGTCGCGCTCGCCGGCCTGATCACCCTCGGCGCGACTCTGGGCGCGTCTCCCGCGACGGCGCAGCCCAGCGATATCGCCTCCGGATCCGGTTCCGGCGCGGGCGGTCTCGGCTCCTCGGGCTCGGCAGGGTCGGGCTCGGCCGCGGTCGACGACCCGGTCTCGGCCCTGCCCGCGCCCGCCTCCACCGCCATCCGGCTCGCGGGCGCGCGCAACTTCCGTGATATCGGCGGCTACCGCACCGCCGACGGCCACACGGTCCGCACGGGCGTGGCCTTCCGCTCCAACCGGCTGTCCGGGCTCACCGACGCCGACCTGGTCACGCTGGCCACCGCCGGGGTGACGCTGGATGTGGATCTGCGCAACGGTTCCGAGCGCGGCAGCGCGCCCGACCGGGTGCCGACAGGCGCGCAGTACAAGGTGGCCGACGTGGTCAGCTTCGACAGCGGCATCGCCTTCCACGAGTTCCCGCCGATCACCCTGACCCGCGCCGTGATCGACGGCCTACTGCACGGCTCCTCCGATATGGGCCAGTCGATCGGGTACCCGTTCATGGTCAACTTCCACGGCTCCGATGTCGCCTTCGCGACCCTGTTCCGGTCGATCGCCGCGAACACCGGTGGTGCGACGGTGTACCACTGCACCGCGGGCAAGGACCGCACCGGCTGGGCCACCGCGGTGCTGCTCACCCTCCTCGGCGTGCCCCGGGACGTGGTGAACGCCGACTATCTGGCCACCAACACGGTGACCGGCGATCCGACCTCGGTGGAACTGTCGTGGCTGGAGGCGGCCTTCGCCGAGGTGGACCGCCTCTACGGCAGCGTCGACCGCTACGTCCGCGAGGGCCTGGGCCTCGATCAGGCCACCATCGACGCGCTACGCGCCAGACTGCTGGCCTGACCCAGGGCGCCCGTCCCGCCGATTGACTTACCCGGCGATTCCAAATACCGTCAGTATTTGAGTTCTTCGGGTATCCAACAAGGAGGTTGGGGATGGGCGCGCCGCGGCAGCCTCGGATCGTGATCATCGGCGCCGGCGTGTCCGGAATCGCCACCGCTATCACCCTGCAGCGCAAGGGTTTCCACGACTTCACGATCCTCGAGAAGGGCTCCGACGTCGGCGGGGTGTGGCATTGGAACCGCTATCCGGGCCTGACCTGCGACGTGCCCTCGCAGCTGTACCAGTTCGGGTTCGCGCCGAAGCCGGACTGGTCGCACATCTTCGCGCCGGGCCCGGAGATTCAGGGGTACCTCGCCGACGTGGTGGAGCAGTACGGTCTGCGGCCGCACCTGCGGGTGAATGCGGAGGTGGTCGCCGCGACGTTCTCCGGCTCCGCCTGGCGGGTCGAGACGGCCGACGGCAGCAGCCACACCGCCGATTTCGTCATCGCCGCCACCGGTGTGCTGCATCATCCCGCCGTGCCCGACATCCCGGGCCTGTCCGAGTTCACCGGCCCCATCGTGCACACCGCGCGCTGGGACGACACCGTGGAGACCGACGGCAAGCGGATCGCGGTGCTCGGCACGGGATCGACCGGCGTCCAGGTGGTTTCGGCGCTGCAGCCGAGGGCCGCGAGCATCACCCACTTCGTGCGCAGCCCGCAGTGGGTGATCTGGGCCCCCATGCAGATCCCGCAGCCCGCACTGGTCGGCGCGGCGCTCAAGCGGCTGCCACAGGTGAATCGCGCGCTCTACCGAGCGGGGATGACCGGCGCGCGGCTGTTCACCGACGTGGTCACCCGCCCGAGCTGGCGGCGGCGCGCGGTGCAGGAGTACGCCCGCCTGAGCCTGCGCACCCAGGTCCTGGAACCGGGTCTGCGCGAGCGGCTCACTCCCGATTACGAGCCGCTGTGCAAGCGCCAGGTGCTGTCGGGGACCTATTACCGGGCCCTGCGCGCCCGCAATGCCGAGCTGGTCACCACCGGCATCGACGCCGTGACCCCGACCGGCATCCGCACCGCCGACGGCCGCCACCACGATGTCGACATGATCGTGCTGGCCACCGGCTTCCGCGCCCACGACTACATGCGGCCGATGAATCTGACCGGCCGCGACGGCGTCTCGATCGACGACGCCTGGGCGAAGGGACCGCGCGCCTACCGCATGACCGCGATCCCGGGCTTCCCCAACCTGTTCACCGTGCTGGGCCCGCACTCCCCCACCGGCTCGATCCCGCTGCACCACGCCGCCGAGGTGACCGCGCGCTACATCACCCGCTGGATCCAGCGGTGGAGCGCGGGCGAATTCGACACCGTGGAGGTCACTGAGGAGGCGACCGACCGTTTCGAGTCCGAGGTGGCCGAAGCCATGGGCCCGACGGTGTGGAACACCGGCTGCAACTCCTGGTACTTCACCGAGGGCGGCAGTATCGACCTGCTGCCGTTCGACCGCGCCACCATGGAGTCGATGCTGGCCGAACCGGATCCTGCGGACTTCAAATTCCAATAATGAGCGAATATTCAGTTACCATCGTCTGATTGTTGCCCGCGCGTTCGTCTACCAGGGCGGAGATACGCCATGATCGGACAGCGCGAGTTTCGAAGACCCACCCGCACCCTCGCTCTCGCACTTGGTTTCACAGCATTGACCTGCGCAGTATCCGCCACCGCGGAGGCCCGGCCCCGGCACGACTGGGACGCCGTGGTCGAGTGCGAGGCGGGCGGGGACTGGACCGCCGACACCGGAAACGGGTACTACGGCGGCCTGCAATTCAGCCCCAGCACATGGCGGGCATACGGCGGCAGGGGGAATCCGGCCGATGCCACCCGGGAGGAGCAGATCCGCGTCGCCGAACGCGTCCTCGCCCGGCAGGGTCCGGGCGCCTGGCCCACCTGCGGCACCTTCCTCTGAACCGCTACGGTGCGGTCTTGGTCCGGAAGACGATCCAGCGCATGGACGCGTACATGAACAGCCCCTCGCCGAGACCGCCCACGACGCGGGCGATCCGGTAGTCGACGCCCAGCGCCGCGACGCCGCTCGTCACGCCGAGGATGAACGCGAGGTAGTTCACGACCACCACCACGATGTAGCGGGCCAGCTGTGGGCCGACCGAGGCATGCGATTCGAAGTTCAGGACCCGGTTCAGCAGGTAGCTCAATCCGAAAGCGGTGCAATAGGCGACGGTCACCGCGACCGGTAGCGGCGCCACCGCGTGCAGCGCGGTGAGCAGCAGCAGGTCCACGCCGAAGGTGAAGGCGCTCACCAGTAGATAGCCGACGAAGGTGGGAGCCACGAAGCCGCGCAGCCGCCCCGGCAGTAGCGCGACCAACCCGTCACACAGTGCATGGAACGAGCGCACCACCCGCACCGGCCGCGGCTGTGTCTGCATACCCACCCGGCCACCCTGACACCCCCGCATGACCCGAAGATGATCAGCCGGCCAACTTCTGCGGGCCGATTCGCCATCGACAACCAGCACTTGTCAATTACCCCGAAATCAGTGTTTCCGCCCGATCGCGGCGGTGCCATAGCATCCTTCGGCGCGTCCCCGAGACCTCGACGGGACGTGAGTCGGAAGTGTTGACCGACATGCTGAATGGAGATTCCTGATGGGGCGTGGATTCGGAACGGCGAATCGGCGGAAGGTGCTGGGCGGCATGCTCGCCGCCGGCGCGGCGGGCGCGGCGGGGGTGGCCGGGCTGCCGGAGGGCATGGCGGAGGCGCTGGCGGAACCGGGCCGCTCGGGCAGCCTCGATCAGGTACAGCACGTGGTGATCCTGATGCAGGAGAACCGGTCCTTCGACCACTACTTCGGAACCATGAGCGGCGTTCGGGGTTTCGGTGACAAGCGCGCCGTGCGCCTGCCCGCGGGCGGCTACAACCCGGTGTTGCAGGCCGCCATGGACGCGGTGCTGGCCGGCGGGCCCGGCACCGACCTGGGCAGTGGGTCGGCGGGCACCGGCAGCGCCAGCGGTTCGGCCAGCGGCAGCGGCAGCGGGTCCGGCACCGGGAGCGGCAGCGGGAGCGGCAGCGGGTCGGGCGGTGGCGGGCAACGGAACGCCTTCCAGCAGCCGGACGCGTTCAGCAGCACCGGATTCCTGCTGCCCTGGCATGTGGACACCACCCGCGTGGACGGCCAGGACATGGGCGATCTCGCGCACGACTGGAACACCACCCACGTGGCGTGGGCCGACGGCGCGTACCACTCGTGGATCGCGGCCAAGTCCAAGATGACGATGGGCTATTTCACCGAGGCCGACATCCCGTTCCATCGCGCGCTGGCATCCGCGTTCACCATCTGCGACCACTACTTCTGCTCGATCCAGGGCCCGACCACCCCGAACCGGCTCTACCACTGGACCGGCACCATCGACCCGGGCGGGCGCGCGGGCGGACCCGCGGTGGCCAATCCGCCGGACTATCGGCCCGCCTTCCACTGGACCACCTACCCGGAACGCCTGCAACAGGCCGGGATTTCGTGGCAGGTGTACGCCGACTCGCACAGCGGCGGCCCATTCCTCGCGGACTACGGCGACAACCCGCTGTGGCTGTTCCAGAACTACCACAATGCCGCGAAATCCACTGATCCCGCCGTCCGGCAGCTGGCCGACCGCGCCATGGTGACCGCGGGCGGCATGACGCCCCCGCCGGCCGGCGTCGACGGCAGCAATATCGATTACGTTCTGCAGCAGTTCATCTCGGACTGCGCCAGCGGAAACCTGCCCCAGGTGTCCTGGGTCGTCGCGCCCGCCGGCTACTCCGAGCACCCGGCCTACCGCCCGGCCGACGGCGCCGCCTACATCCAGCGTGTCCTGAAAGCGTTGTGGGACAACCCGAAACTGTGGGAGTCCACCGTCCTGCTGGTCAACTACGACGAGAACGACGGCTTCTTCGACCACATGGTGCCCCCGACCGCGCCGCCCGGCACCCTCGACGAGATCCTGCCCGCGGCGGGCGATATCGGCGGCGACCTGAGCTCCGGCTCGGCGACGCTGGGCTCGAGCTCGGGTTCGGCGAGCATCGGCAACCTGATCACCAAGGCGGCCTCGGGGCTGAGCGGCAACGCCCCCATCGGCCTCGGCCCGCGCGTCCCCATGCTGGTCATCTCCCCGTGGAGCCGCGGCGGATACGTGAATTCCCAGGTGTTCGACCACACGTCGGTGCTGCGCTTCCTCGAGGCCTGGACCGGCGTCGCCGAACCCAATATCTCCGCCTGGCGGCGCGACGTCTGCGGTGACCTCACCAGCTGCTTCGATTTCAGCCGCCGCGATACCAGCATCCCGACGCTGCCCGACGCCAATGCCGAGCGCGCTCGCGCCGCCGGGCAGAAGAACCTGCCCAAGCCGGTCCCGCCGTCGCCGGCGGGTCAGCAGATGCCCGTCCAGGAGCCCGGCCGCGCCAAGGCCCGGCCACTCCCCTACCAGCCCCTGGCCTGGATCGAGGTCTCCGGCGCGAACGCGTCCATCCGCCTCGGCAATCAGGGCTCGGTCCCCATGCCCTTCCAAACCTTTGCCTACCAGAGCAATTCGATCCGGCAGACGGTCGTCGCGCCCGGCGCGACCGCCGAGGAGCGCTTCCCGGTGAACGGCTCCTACGACTTCGCCGTCCACGCGCCCAACGGCTTCGTCGCCGAGGCCTCGGGCGACGGCGACGCCGGACTGACCGCCACGGCGGCCATCGGCGGCACCGCGTCCAGTCCGACTTTCGTTGTCACCGTGCGCAATTCCGGTTCCGCTGCGGCGACGATCGATGTCGGCGGCTCCCGCAGCACCGTCGACGCGGGAGCCACCCGCGACTTCGCCGCCCCGCTCGACCAGGGCTGGTACGACCTGGCCCTGACCGCGTCCGGAAACGGCAACTGGCGCAGGCACTTCGCCGGTCACCTGGAGAACGGCAGCGCCGGCGTCACCGCCTGACCGGTTGGGGGCGGCTAGTTGCGCTCGAGCGCCGCTGCTGCCTCCTTCTGCAGGTCGGTGTAGGACTCCTTGCCCACGTCGACGGTGACGTTCTCGATGGTTCCGCCGGTGAAGGTTCCGGGGGTCCGATACTGGAGGGACACACTGTCTCCGCTGTCGTAACCCACACACAGTCCGTCACCGGCGAGGCTGAACTTGCCGGTCTGGGCACGCATCGGACCCTTGTTGACGGGCTGACCGTCAACGTAGAGCGTTGTGGCGCCGAGGGATTCGCCGTTCGGGCCCGCGCCCTCCCGGGCGAATTCCATGCCGAGGGTGTGTTTGCCCGGGGTCAGTGGCGCCGCGGCGACGAAGTCCTGTTCGGGCGCGATGCCGAGGAAGTTGTAGACGTAATGCAGGGTGCCGTCCTTGATGAACAGGGCGTGCCCGCCGAAACGCGAACCGTGCGCGAAGATGACCCCTTGCGCGTCCGGTGCGAGGTCGACGGCGGCGAGGATCTTGTAGGACTTGCCGCGAATATTGACCGCGACGCCCTCGGGAACCGGTGAGGTGCCGGGGTAGTAGACGTATCGGTCGCGCGGCGGTTCGGCCTGGGGACGTTCGACACCGAGTTGCTGGACGGCGGTGCGATCGTCGAGCGGCAGGACATAGTTGTCCTTCGCCTCCTCGTTCCACGCGTTGATCAGCTCTTTCAGCTTGTCCGGGTGCTGGTCGGCCAGGTTCTTGGATTCGGAGCGGTCCTCGTCGACGTGGTAGAGCTCCCACTTGTCCTGATCGAACTGGCCCTTCCCGCTGATCGCGGCGTGCACCGCCGAGGCCTTCCAGCCGTTCTCCCAGATGCCGCGGGTGCCGAGCATCGCGTAGTACTGGCGCTGCTTCTTCGTCGCGGCGTCGGCGTCGTCGAACGTGTATCGCATGGATACGCCGGTGATCGGGTACTGCTTGACGCCACGGTACTGCTCGGGCATCGAGACACCGGTGACGTCGAGGATGGTGGGCACGATGTCGACGCAGTGGTGGTACTGGTGTCGGATCTGCCCCTTGGCCTTGATTCCCTTGGGCCAGTGGATGATCAGCGGATCGCAGGTGCCGCCGGAGTACTGTGCGTAGCGTTTGAACATCTGGAATGGGGTGGAGAAGGCCACGGCCCAGCCGGTCGGATAGTGGTTGTAGGTGTCGGGGGTGCCGAGCCGGTCTATGTACCGCATGTTCTCGGCGAGGTCGTCGGGGTAGCCGTTGAAGAATTTGTTCTCATTGACCGAGCCGTTCGGGGAGCCTTCCCCGGAGGCGCCATTGTCGGCGCAGTAGAAGATGACCGTGTTGTCCATCTGGCCGGTCTGTTCGAGGTATTCGACGATCCTCCCGACCTGGGCGTCGGTGTACTCGGAGAACCCGGCGAACACCTCGGCCATGCGGGAGAACAGCCGCTTCTCGTCGGCATTGAGCGACTCCCACGGCCGCACCGCGTCCGCGTCCACCGCGACGTCTTTCGGCAGCGGATTGAGCGGGGTCAGCGCGGTGCCCTTGGGCATGATGCCCTTGTCGATCATGCGGGCGAGAACCCATCCGCGATAGGCCTCGTAGCCGTCGTCGAACTTGCCCCTGTACTTCTCGGCGTATTCGGTGGGGCTGTGGTGCGGCGCGTGATTGGCGCCCGGGCAGAACCACAGATACCAGGGCTTGGACGGGTTGCTCGAGCGCTGGTCACGCAGCATCTTGATGGCGTTGTCGGCCAGATCCTTGGACAGGTGGTAGCCCTGCTCGGGACCGTAGGGCTGCTCGATGAACCGGTTGTCCTCCACCAGGTCCGGATACCAGTTGTTGGTCTCGCCGCCGAGGAATCCGTAGAAGCGGTCGAAGCCCATCTGGGTCGGCCACTCGGATTTGTTGCCGCCCGGGGAGATGTCCTCCTCGGGCACGTTGTGGTCCTTGCCGACCCAGAAGGTGCTGTAGCCGTTGTCCTGCAGCACTTGACCGACCGTCGCGCACTGCGCGGGCAGACGACCCGCCGCGCCGGGGAATCCATTGGCGGCCTCGGTGATCGACGCGAAACGGTTCACGTGGTGATTGCGCCCGGTCAGCATGGTGGAGCGGGTGGGCGAGCACAGGGCGGTGGTGTGCCACTGGGTGTAGGTGAGCCCGTTGTCGGCCAGCTTCTGCAGGGTCGGCATATTGATGCGACCGCCGTAGGGGGACCACGAGGCCAGCCCGGTGTCGTCGTACAACACCACCAGCACATTGGGCGCGCCGTCGGGGGCCTTCTTCAGCTCGAACGGCTTCCAATCCGGTGTGGAATCACGGACGTCGAGCTCGATCGTGCCGTCGAACCCCTCGTTGATGCCGGTCCCGTAGCCGGGAGGGCCGTCACCGGAGGACTTGTCGCACCCGGCGAGGAACGGGACCGCGGCGGCGCCGACGCCCGCGGCCGCGAAGCCACCCAGGATAGAGCGCCTGGAGAGTTTGCCACGGGTGGTCCGGGGATCGGAACCACGATCGTCGGAGGGCGACTGCTCGTTATTCGACGGCGTCATATCAAGCACGCTAGGCAGCGCTCCATGAAATTCGCTGAATAGTTGCCGACGTGAACCCACACGGTGGCCGAAGCGCAACAAACCGACCCCGTCGAAATCCGGTTGATCCGGGGCGCACCGCTATGGCGTCATAGAACCCGATGAAGCAGCAGCGCACGAGTACGGCCCGTTCCATCACCGACGGCCTCAAACTGCACCGGCACCTGGTGCGGTCGCCCGGTCGTACCCACACGGTGATCACATTGCGGCCCGGGACGCGGGCGCGGTTCAGCACCAACCGGTTTCACGAGACCTGGCACGTGCTGTCGGACGATCACGGTTCGCGGCTGCTGGGCCGGTTGCTGTGGGGGTTGTCGTATCAGGCTCGCCCGGGGACGGTCGTGCTCATCGATCGGGCCTTCCTCACCCCGAATCCATTCGATGCCGAGCCGCCCGATCCGATCCTCGTGGTGCCGGGCTGGTGCACGCCGTTCGATGATCGGACCGCGGGGCAGCTGAAGCGGCGGTTGCCGTTGTCGAAGCCGGAGGGCACCGTGCGGTGGCAGACCTTCGGGCTGGACCGGACGTTGGAACCGGCTGCCCTGGAGGGCTGGTGGAGCCGGTACCATCACCGGCGGCATCGCGGCCGCGTCACCCGCAGTCACGGGCTGGTCGTGCTCACCCCGTCGAGTCCCGACGAAGCCCGCGCCTGGGCGCTGAGCGCCACCGGGCTGGACGCGTCCGGCCCGTACGGCACCGACTACACCTACCTCGGCCCGTACGACGGGGGCTACGACGGTGAGATCCAGATCTTCCGCCGCTTCCGGCCGATGGTGACCGTGGCCGGTCGGGCTCGCGCGCACGTGCTTTCGCGGCAGGAAGGCCCGGTCGACCCCGACGTGCTGCGCCCGGCCATCTGGCGGGAAGCCGAAACAGTCCGCGGCGAAGCCCATCTGAGGATTCGCGTGTGGCGCGACCGCGGCTACGAGCTCGGGGCCGCGGCGGCCGCCATGCTGGCCCACGCGGACGTGACCACGCTCGACGACCTCGCCGCCATCGGTCCCGTCGAGGCCTACCGCCGCATGCGCGCGGCCAAGGTGCAGGGCCTCGACCTGGAGATGCTCTGGGCGATGGAAGGCGCGATCACCTATCGCGATCGCCGCGGTGTCGGCACGGACCGTCGCCGCGAACTGCGCGCCCAGCTGGGTGAGGAGCCCGTGGTCACAGCGGCGGCACGTACGAGCCGACTACGTCGCGGACCCACCAGGCCCGGGTTTCGAGCAGTTCCCGTGGGCCGGTGAAGCGGTACTCGTAGAGCAGCGCCCGGACGTGCCGGGGAGGGTCGTCCGGGAACGGGTTGCGGCGCACCAGGCGCAGCGTGTCGCGGTCGTTGCGCAGCAGGCGGCGCAGGAAGCCCTCGAACCACGGTCGCGCGTAGGCGGAGGAGTGGGCCGCGAACCACAGCAGCCAGTCCAGGCGCAGGTGGTACGGGGCGAACTGGCGGGGCATGCGGCGCGGATCGCCGGGCTGGCCCTTGAATTCGTATTCACGCCACCGGGTATGGCGGGTGAGGAACGCCTCGTCGGTGCCCTCGATGACCACCTCGTAGCGGATGCGGTCGATGACGCCGAACGCGCCGAAGGTGTTGATCAGGTGGAATGGGTTGTAGGACTCGTTCATTCGCTGCCGATGCGACAGCATATTGCGGACCGGCAGGTAGCTGAGCGTCAGCGTGACGCCGGTGAACGCGAACACCAGCACCGTGAACCAGAGTGGGGACTCCGCGAGATCGGTCGGCGTCGACACCGGGAACACCAGTGCAGCGGCGGAATTCGAGATCGCCGACCACGCCAGGATGATGGTCAGCCAGTTGAGCCACGCGAAGTTCCCGGACAACACCAGCCAGGTCTGGGTGACGATGATGATCGTCGCCGCGATGCTCGCCACCGGCTGCGGCGCGAAAAGCCCGAACGGCACCACCAATTGGGCCACGTGATTGGCCGCCACCTCGACCCGGTGCAGCGGCCGGGGCAGATTGTGGAAGAACCAGCTCAGCGGACCGGGCATCGGCTGGGTCTCGTGGTGGTAGTACAGGCAGGTCAGATCCCGCCAGCACCGATCGCCGCGCATCTTGATCAGCCCGGCGCCGAATTCCACCCGGAACACCAGCCAGCGCGCCAGCCACAGCACGAGCACCGGCGGCGCGACCCGGTCGTTGCCGAGGAACACGGCCAGGAATCCGGCCTCCAGCAGCAGTGACTCCCAGCCGAACGAGTACCAGACCTGCCCCACGTTCACGATCGACAGGTAGAGGACCCACAGCAGCAGCCACACCAGCATGGCCGCCCACAGCGGCAGCAGATCCGCGGCCCCGCACACCAGCGCCGCCGCCACCGCCGCGCCACCCCAGGCCACAGCCGCGAAGAACCGGTCGGAGTAATAGAGGTGGAAGATGCTCGGCGTCGCCCGGAACGACCGCCGCGCGACCCAGCGCGGGATCGGCAGCATGCCGTGTTCCCCGAGCAACGCCCGGAACTGCCGGGCCGCCGACACGAAGGCGATCACATAGACGAAGGCCACCCCGCGCGTCACCACCTGTCGCGCGAGCCAGTATTCCGGTGCGCTGAACCACTCCATCCCGCGCCTCCTGCGCCGGTGTGTCGCCTCAGCTCGGCTACTCCGCTTCCCCGCTCCTACTGAGAAGCGTATTGACATCCTCCCGGCTTTGAAAGGCCGGGATTCCCTCTCGAGCAAGAGGGAGTGGGGTGTTTCTTGCGATTAACCCACTGGTTGGTGCTGCTCCCGTGGAGGAGACTTCCACACCCGATCCCCCGATGTCCTCGGGTTCTGAGAATGCTCGATCTCGGATATTGATTGCCGCGTTGGTATCGGCATGCGCTTCATGGCCGCAGTTCTCACACCGGAATACCGCTTGGCTCTGACGGTTTCCGGCCGAAATATGGCCGCACGGCACACATGTGCGGGAAGTGTTCGCCGCGGGCACGAACACCACGGTTGATTTATCACCCAGCCTGCGCGCGAACTCGCCCCAGCACGAGGACATGATCCCCCGCGCCAGACCACGCTTGGCCGCACGACCGTTGGACAAATACCCGCCCGGTTGATCAGGGTCCGGCTTGGGCGCGGGCTTTTTGACCATGTTCTTGATCGGCAGCTTCTCCAGGGCGAACCCGTCGTAGGTGCGAACGAGCCGCGTGGTGGTCTGCTCCACCCAATCGGTCTTGCGACGACGATCGACCAGACGCAGCCTGCCCAGCTGACGCTTGGTTTCCTCCCGAGCCCGCGAGCCGCGTTGCTGGCGCGCCAGCTTGCGCTGCAGCGATTTCGCGCGGCGCTGCTGGGCTTCCGATAATCCAGGCGCGGTGGAGAATTCACCATCGCTGGTGGCGATGGAGTTGGCCACGCCCCGATCGACACCCAGGACGGCGTCGTTCCCCGCAACGTTTTTCCCCGATGGGACCGTTACGAACGACACGTGCCAGACTCCGTTGCCGAACGTGACTCGCGCCGATTTAGCGGCGGCGATCCGATCC
Source organism: Nocardia sp. NPDC004151 (assembly GCF_042874235.1). NCBI lineage: Bacteria > Bacillati > Actinomycetota > Actinomycetes > Mycobacteriales > Nocardiaceae > Nocardia > Nocardia sp. NPDC004151. The sequence goes on from NZ_JBIAMR010000013.1 coordinate 44,406, forward strand.
CAGGCGACCGTGACCCGGAACCGCAGCCGGATCGCCGATTTCGGAATCGCTATCTCGCCCCAGCGCCTGTTCAACCGACGCACGACCACATCGCGCACCACGAAACTCTCGCGCCCACGATGGCGTTTCTTGAAATTCGGGTATCCGGCACGACGGTCGAAAAAGTTCCTGAACGCGCGATCCAGATCGCGGAGAGCGGCCTGCTGAACCGAGGACGAACCCGCTCGCAGCCACTCGAATTCCTTGCGGGCATCGGCCAATTCGCGTTGCTGCTGGGCGGCGTTCAGCCCGAACGCCTGGCCTTTGACATGGTAGCCGCGCTGTTCCAGCCCGAGGTTGTAGAGGTAGCGCGCGTGCCCCAAATGCATGTCCAGCACCTCCACCAGATCCGCGGACGGATAGGCACGTTGCACGATCGACACGGCGATTCACCTCCCTCGAGTAGGTCGTGAAGCATTCAGGCCAACTCGCCCAGCATATCATTGGCCTATGATTTCCGAACCCGAATACAGGCGTGGCAGATCAGTAGTATCCGCGCTCCACGTCCACTTGGTCTTTGTTACCAGGTACCGTCGCGGAGTCCTCGACGACGCCATGCTGACCAGGTGTGAACAGGTGATGCGGGGGGTCTGCACCGACTTCGAAGCCGAGCTGATCGAGTTCAACGGCGAGGACGACCACCTCCACCTCTTGATCGAATACCCGCCCAAAGTCCCGATCAGCAAACTCGTGAACAGCCTCAAAGGCGTCTCCGCCCGCCGCTTGCACTACGAATTCACCGGCCGTGCGAATCGCCACCACCTGAACGGACACCTCTGGAGCCCCAGCTACCTCGCCGCATCCTGCGGCGGCGCACCACTATCGATCATCAAGCAATACATCGAGCAGCAACGCCGCCCACCCCGCAACCCTGGCCGCCCCAAAACCTCGATGCGCTAACCCGGCCTTGAAAGAGCGGGCTTGCGCGCATCGCACCGGCCACCGGACGCCCGCCCTTGGGAAGCAAGGTTGAGGAAGGCTGTCGCCGCGGGCGTGCTGCCAGCGCGGTTCCAGATGACGTACTCGACGCGGGGCGGCGCGTCGGCGACCTCCACGGTGACTACACCGCTCAGTTGCGGCGCATAGGCGGCGGGCAGCATCGCGACGGCGAGGCCCGGTCCGACGAGCCGGGTGATGTAGTCGGCCGTGGTCACCTCGAAAGCGACGTCACGATCGTGACCCGCGGCGGCGAAGGCTTGGTCGGATTGGATGCGTCCCGCCGTGCCGGCCGGCAAGTCCACGAACACTTCCGTGGACAGGGTGCGCAGGTCGACCACCGATCAACCCGCGAGCCGATGATCGGGCGCGACCACCGCCACCAGACGATCGCGAGCGAGCGCCCGGGCCGCGCGCGCCGCGCTCTGCGCTCCGCGCGCGCTCCTACCCTGAAGCGTAGTCACCTTCCGCGCGCGCCGGCCCGGGTGACCCGGCGGCCGTTGACTCCCCGCCCGCCAACGGCCGCGGCCGCGGCAGCGGTACGGACCCTCGCACCCCTTGCCGCGCCCTCCACGATTCCGTAGTCGGACGGGTCTGTCTGTCGGGTGTTCGACGGACACCCGTGCCCCCGGAAGGGATGGGATGCTGGGCCGAATCCGGTTCGGTACCGTGGCCGGGTGCTGCGCGAAGCCGACCCGACCCACGCCGCGGTCGCGCAGGAGGCGACGTGGCTGGCCATCCGGTTCCGGCACGCCGCTTGCCTGCTGTTGACGGTGGTGCATCTGGCGAGTGGGGCGGTCGAGCCGGGGCTGGGGCAGGCGGTCACGCTGGGGCTGGCGGTGTGGTCCGCGAGCCGGCTGTGGGGGCGCCGGCTCGGGCCCGGGTGGACCGCGGCCGATGTCGCGGTGGTGGCCATCTACCTTCTCGGAACGACCAGCGTGGCCGCCTCCGGGATCGGGACCGGAGACCTCATCGACGTGAAGGTCGTGGCGGCAACGGTGATCTCGGTCGGAATCGCGGAGCGGGTGCGGGTGTCGGCGGCGGTGACCGGTCTGGTCCTGCTGCTGCTCTACTACGCCAATCGCGCCACGCCGGGGCTCACCCCGTGGAACTTCCTGTCCGATCTGACCGTCGCCTACTTGCTGGTGGAGTGGCTGCTGGCGGTGGGCGTGCGCCGGGTGGTGCTGGGCGCGGCCACCGTGCACGACCAGACCGTGACCGCCGCCGCCGACGCCCGGATCGCGAGCGAGGTGGCAGCCGCGCGCCGCCGGTACGAGCATGAGCAGTGGGCCGTCATGCACGACACCGCGGCGGCCACGCTGTTGATGGTCGGTCAGGGCGCGGCCGGGGATCGGGACCGCATCGCCCGGCAGGCCGCCCGCGATCTGGCCGTGCTGGATTCGGGGATTCCGCTGCCCGGCGACGACACCCGGGCCGACCTGTCGGTCCTGCTGCGGGAGGTGAGCAACGGCTGTTCGACGCCCCTCACCCTGCGCACCCCGGGCCCGCTGCCCGTGCGCGGCGCCCTCGCGTGGACGGTGACCGCCGCCGTCCGGGAGGCGCTCACCAATGTCGATCGCCACGCCCGCGCCTCGACCGTCGACATCAGCGCCGGGCCGGGCGCGCTGGTGATCACCGATGACGGCGCCGGCTTCGACGGCGTCCCCGGCGAGGACCGATACGGCATCCGCCATTCGATCGTCGAACGCATGCGGGCCGTCGGCGGCGACGCCGAGGTCACCAGCCGCCCCGGCCACGGGACACGGGTGCGGCTGAGCTGGCCGACCACCGAACCCGGTGCCGCCGAGGAGCACTCGTTCGACGCCCCGGCCGCGGGCATCGAACGGCTGGGCCGCAGTTTCGGCTACGGCATCGTCGGCGTCGCGGTCGCCGACACCCTGCTGCAGTCCGCCCTCACCGATGCGGCGGCGACGCCCTCGGCGGCGGTCGATGCGATGCTGGTGGCGGTGAACGTGGGATGCGCGCTGGCCGCGCTGATCCCGCGCCGCCGGGAATCGGTGACGCTCGCGCTCATGGCGCTCGCGATCGCAACCTCGCTGACCCTGATCGCCCTGCTGCCCGCGGATGCCGTCCTGGCGGGCGCGAACTGGTCGATCGGCGCGTCCGGCTGGGCCGTGGTGGCACTCGGTTTCCGGCTGTCGCCGCGACTGTCGCTGACCGCGCTGACCGCCTGGTGGGTGCTGGTGTGCGCACTCGTCCTGGTCCGGGCGCCGGGCCTGGACAGCCTGCGGGTGCTGGGCTATCACACCGCGGCCATCTTCTTCCTCCAGTTCCTCACCGCCCGCTTCGCCGCGACCCTGGACCGTGTGGCCCGCGACGCCGCCGCCCTGCACCGGGAACGCCTGCGCCACCGCACCGCCGACGCGGTCGGCCACATGACCGAACAGGAATGCCTGCGCCGCTACCGCGAACTGCTGAGCGAATTCACGCCGCTGCTGCGGGGTTTGGCCGATGGCACCCTCGACCCCGCCGAGCCCGCGGTGCAGGCGGCCGCGCGCACCGAGTATGCGCGCCTGCGCCGCCTGTTCACCCAGCAGGACGGCCTGGGCCATCCGCTGCTGGCCGACCTGCGCGGCGGCATCGACGCGGCGGAGCGGCGCGGGGTCGCGGTCACCGTCGAAGCCGAGGCCGACGCCCGTCCCGAAGCAGGCCGTGAGCTGCCGGACCCGGTGCGTGGGCACCTGGTGGCCGCGGCCCGGATCATGCTGGACGCCAGTCGTTCCCGGGCTCGGGTGGTGGTGACCACCGACGCGACCGGCTGCACGGTCAGTGCGCTCGGCGACTGCCCCGCCGATACCGTCGACCGCCTGTCCGCCCTGTCCACCGCGGCCGCCGACCCCACCGGCGCCGTGCACACCGAGGTCGTCACCGCGGGCGAATTGCTGTGGGCGCGATTGCATCACCGCTTCGAACTGGAGACCGCCCGATGATCCGCATCGCCATCGTCGACGACCACCCGCTGATCCGCGACGGCGTGCGCGGCTGGTGCGCCGCCGCCGAGCCCCGCCTCGAGGTGACCGCGGACCACGCCGACCCGGCGGCCTTCCTGGCCGCCACCGGCCCCGATCGCGGCGACCTGGACGCCATCGTCCTGGATCTCCAATTCGACCAGCGCGCACCGGATCTGAACACACTGGCCACCATCTGCGCGCGCGGCCACCGCGTGGTCGTCTACTCGCAGCACACCGAACCCCACCTGGTCCGCGACTGCCTGGATCTGGGCGCGGTCACCTACCTGTCGAAAACCGAAGGCCGCGAACACCTGATCGCCGCCCTGCACGCCGCCGCCGAGGTGCGCCCCTACCTCAGCCCGACCATGGCCCGGGCCATGAGCACCGACGGCGACGACCGCCCGAAACTGTCCCAGCGTGAACGCGAGGTCCTGCTCGCCTGGTTCCAGACCGAATCCAAAGCCCTGGTGGCCCAACAGCTCTACATTACGCCGGGCACGGTCAACACCCACCTGGAACGCATACGCGCCAAGTACGCCGCGGTGGGCCGCTCCGCCCCGACCAAGGCCGCTTTGGTCGCACGCGCCATCCGCGACGGGCTGATCAGCACCGACGAGCTCTAGTCGCCGGCGTCCTCGTCGAGGTCGACGTCGATCTTGTCGCGGTCGGCCCACTCCAGCAGCGGCGCGAGGTCGAAGACCGCCTCGTCGATGCCGGCGTGCAGATCGCCGAGGTCGGCGTAGCGGGCGGGGACGGTCTTCATGGTGAAGTCGCCGGGGTGGATGTCGGGAATCTCGTTCCAGCGCACGGGGGTCGAGACCGTCGCCTCGGGGACGCCGCGCACCGAGTAGGCGGCGGCGATGGTGTGGTCGCGGGCGTTCTGGTTGTAGTCGACGAACAGGTGTGCCGGATCGCGGTCCTTGCGCCACCACGCGGTGGTGACGTCGGCGGGCGCGCGGCGCTCCACCTCGCGGGCGAAGGCCAACGCGGCGCGGCGCACGTCCTGGAAGCCGTACTCGGGCGCGATCCGGACGTAGACGTGTAATCCCTTGCCGCCGGAGGTCTTCGGCCAGCCGACCGCGCCGAGCTCGTCGAGCACCTCGTGCACCACCCCGGCCACCCGCCGCACGCGCGACCACGGGCAGTCGGGCATGGGGTCCAGGTCGATGCGCCACTCGTCGGGGAGTTCGGTGTCGAAGCGCCGGGAGTTCCAGGGGTGGAACTCGACGGTCGACATCTGCACCGCCCAGATCACGTCGGCGAGTTTCTCCACGCAGAGTTCGTCGGCCGTGCGTCCGTAGCGGGGGAAATAGAGCTGAACGGTGGGGATCCAGTCGGGCGCGCCGCCGGGCAGCCGCTTCTGGTGGACCTTGCCGCCGGGCAGGCCCTTGGGGAAGCGGTGCAGCATGCAGGGCCGGTCGCGCAGCGCGTTGACGATGCCGTCGCCGACGCTGAGGTAGTACCGGACCAGATCCAGTTTGGTGGCTCCGGTCTCGGGGAAGTAGACCCGATCCGGATTGGACACGCGCACCGTGTGTTCGCCGACCGGCAGCTCGATCGCCGGGGCGGCTGACTTGCCGGCCATCCGTCCGACGGTAACCGGCATTTCGGTCAGCCGCGACCGGCTCGCCGCGAACCACCCACCTAACTAGAACAAGTTATAGTTCTCGGCGCTGGGTATTTCTTCGCTCGGGAAGGTGGTCGCAACGGTGCGGACCTGGGACTCTTCGGCCGATGTGGTGGTCGTCGGATACGGCGGCGCGGGTGTCGCGGCGGCGCTGGCCGCGCGGGAGTCCGGGGCGGAGGTGCTGGCGCTGGACCGCTACCTGGGCGGCGGCGCGACCGCGCTCTCCGGTGGCATCGTGTACGCGGGCGGCGGGACCTGGGTGCAGCGGGCCGCGGGCGTCGAGGACGATGTCGAGAACATGCTCGCCTACCTGCGGGCCGAGGTCGGCGACACGGTGAGCGAGCAGACGCTGCGCCGGTTCTGCGAGGAATCGCCCGCCCTCATCGATTGGCTGACCGGACACGGGGTTCCGTTCGAGGCGTCACTGTGCCCGTTCAAGACCTCCTACCCCACCGACGACTACTACCTGTACTACTCGGGCAGCGAGAACTCCGGCGGCTTCCGGGAATTGGCGAAGCCGCGGCAGCGCGGGCATCGCGCGCACGGGCGCGGGGTGTCGGGCAAGAAGCTGTTCGGGCCGCTCGCCGAGTCGGCCGCGAAGCACGGGGTCCGGGTCCAGACCGGTACCAGGGCAACGAGTCTCGTGATCGAGGACGGCCGGGTGGTCGGCGTCGAGGCCACCACGATCGCCGGCGCCCCACCGGCCGTGCGACGCCGGTTCGCGGCGCTGGCCAAGATCTCGGCGAAACCCGGTGTGTACCACCAGGGTCTGCGCACGGCGGTGCAGGCGCTGCTGGCCCGGATCGAGCGGCGTTACGGTGTGCCCGTGCGCATTCGGGCGCGCTCGGGTGTCATTCTGACCACCGGCGGCTTCATCGCCAATGGCGAGATGGTCGAGCGGCACGCCCCCGACTACCCCTGGGCCGAGGGCCTGCCGCTGGGCACCGCGGGTGACGACGGCAGCGGTATCGCCATGGCCCAGGCCGCGGGCGCGGCCACCGATCGCATGAACGTGCTGTCGACCTGGCGGTTCATCGCCCCGTCGAGCGCCTTCTTCGGTGCGATCGCCGTGGATGCCAACGGGCAGCGCATGATCGACGAATCCCGCTACGGCGCGGCATTGGGCGCGGCCATCGCGACCAGTCCCGGGAACAAGGCCTGGCTGCTGGCCGATGCCCGGCTGCTCACCGAGGCGCGCCGTCAGCTGCCCGAGCAGTCGGTGTGGTTCCAGCGCATGCAGGCCGAGCGGCTGCTGCGGGTCGGCAGCGTGAGCGGCCGGACCGTGGAGGAGGTCGCCGCCCGCGCCGGGATCGAACCGGCGGCGCTGCGCAAGACCGTGGACGCGCACAATCGCGCCATCGAGCAGTCGCTGCCCGACCCGATGGGCAAGCCCGACGAGCTGCGCCGCCCGCTGCACTCGGGACCCTTCACGCTGCTGGACATCTCGTTCAAGGCGCGGCTCACCTATCCGATGCCGATGCTGACCCTCGGCGGCCTGGTGGTGGACGAGGAGACCGGTGCGGTCCGCACCGAATCCGGCGCGGCGATCCCGGGTCTGTTCGCGGCGGGGCGGGCGGCGGTCGGCGTGTGCTCGAACTCGTACGTGAGCGGCCTGTCGCTGGCCGACTGTGTCTTCTCCGGCCGTCGCGCGGGCACCCACAGCGTGGAGCTCGCCGCCACCCATTGACGGGCGCGGGCGGGTCCCGGAATTTCCCGGGACACCGCTGACGCCGCGAGAACGCCCGATGACGACACCACCGCCCTGGGCCCCTCACCCCGGGATCGCGCTTGCCGGATTCGGCCGAGGAGCAGTCCCATCAGCGTCGGGTGCGGGTGTTGGTGACGGCGGGCCTCACACCGGGCGATCTGGTGGGCTCATGATCGCGGTGGGTGGGGCACCCGCGGCGGCCCGCGCACGCTGGGCTCGTCGATAGACCCCGGCCGGGGAGATCCGCGCCCCCGCCGGTGACCGCCTCCGGGGTCAGTCGGCCGCGCCGGATTCGAAGGCGCGCAGCAGATCCGCCGCGACACTGACGGCGATGACCGCGGGCTCCTTGCCGGTGATGTCGGCCAGCCCGATCGGAGTCTTGATGCGCGCCAACACTTCCGGCGGGTGCCCACCCTCGGCGGTGAGCCGTTTGGTGAAGCGCGCCCATTTGGCCGGGGACCCGATCAGCCCGATGGTGCCCAGCCCCTCGGTGCGCAGGGCGGCGTCACAGAGCGCGGCGTCCTCCGCGTGATCGTGGGTCATGATCAGGACGTGGGTACCGGGCGGCAGGTGGCCCAGCACCTCCTCGGGCAGCAGCGCGACGCGGTGGGTGTGGATCATGGCGATGGCGTCGTCCAGGGCCGCGAGCCGCCCGGCGGCGAGCATGTCCGGCCGGGTATCGATCAGGTGCAGATCCAGTTCGTGGCGGGCCAGGATGCGGGCCAGTTCCAGCCCCACGTGGCCGACCCCGAAGATCGCGACGGCCGGGGGTACCGGCAGCGGTTCCAGCAGGACGGTGACCGTGCCGCCGCAACACTGCACGCCGTGCTGGTTGACGACCTTGTCGTTGAGGGCGAAGTCCATCAGCTCGGGTTCCGCGGGCGGGTGGGCGATCAGCTCACGGGCGCGTTCGACGGCGACGGCCTCGACATTGCCGCCGCCGATCGAACCCCAGGTATCGCTCTGCCCCACCACCATTTTCGCGCCCGCGCGGCGGGGCGCGTGACCGCGCACCGTCGCCACGGTGACCAGCACACCGGGTTCCCGGCGTTCGCGCAGTCGCGCGACGGCCGTGGCCCAGGTCAGGTCAGGCACCGGCGGGCACGCTTTCGCCGGCGGCGAATTCGCCTGTCTCCATGACGGATTCGCCGGTGCGACGGGCGGCGTCGAGTGCCCAGTACACGGCTTCCGGAGTGGCGGGCGCGGCGAGTTCCACGCTCACCCCCTCCGGTCCGAAGGCGGCGGCCGCCTGCCGCAGCGCCTCGCGTACCGAGAACGCCAGCATGAGCGGCGGCTCGCCCACCGCCTTGGACCCGTACACCACGCCCTCCTCGTGCGCGTGCGCCAGCAGGCTGACGTTGAACTCCTCGGGCATCTCCGAGAAGCTCGGCAGCTTGTAGGTGCTGGCGGCCTGGGTCAGCAGCCGGCCGCGCCCGGGTCCGTCGCCGGTGTCCCAGCGGATGTCCTCGAGGGTCAGCCAGCCCGCGCCCTGCACGAAACCCCCCTCGATCTGGCCGATGTCGACGAGCGGGGACAGACTGTCGCCGACGTCGTGAACGATGTCGACCCGGCGGACCCGGTACGCGCCGGTGAACCCGTCCACCTCCACCTCGGTGGCCGCGGCCCCGTAGGCGAAGTACTTGAACGGCGACCCGTGCATGGTCTCGGCATCCCAGTGCAGGCCCTCGGTGCGGTAGAAACCGGCCGCCGACAACTGGACCCGCTGCAGGTAGGCGGTGCGCACCAGGTCGTCCCACGGAACCGCCTCGGCACCGGCTCCGAGGGCGCGGGCGACGCCGTCGGCGATGCGAATATCGGAGGCGTTGACGCCCAGCCGCGTCGCCGCCACCCGGATCAGGCGTTCCCGCAGCTGTTCGCAGGCGTTCTTCACCGCCGCGCCGTTGAGGTCGGCGCCGGAACTGGCGGCAGTCGCGGAGGTGTTGGGCACCTTGTCCGTTCGCGTCGGCGCCAGCCGCACCTTGCGCAGCGGGATGCCCAGCGTGGTGGCGGCCACCTGCAGCATCTTGGTGTGCAGGCCCTGCCCCATCTCGGTGCCGCCGTGGTTGATCAGCACCGACCCGTCCTTGTAGATCAGCACCAGTGCCCCGGCCTGGTTGAAGGCCGTCATGTTGAACGAGATGCCGAATTTGACGCCGGTGACCGCGAGCCCACGCTTGACGTGCCGATGCGACGCGTTGAAAGCGGCGATCTCCCTGGTGCGGGAGTCGATCTCACCGTTGGCCAGGACTTGATCCCAGGTCTCGGCGATTCTCTCGGCGTGACGCACTTCCTGCCCGTAGGGCGTGAATTGTCCGGGGCGATAGAAGTTGCGGCGGCGCAGTTCTCGCGGATCCAGGCCGAGCAGCGGCGCGCACCGCCCCAGCAGGTCCTCCATGACCAGCATCCCCTGCGGTCCGCCGAACCCTCGGAAGGCGGTATTGGACGGCTTGTTGGTCTTGGCGATGCGACCGCGGAAGCGCGCGTTGGGAATCGAGTACAGATTGTCGACGTGGCACAGCGCGCGGGCCAGGACCGGCTGCGACAGGTCCAGGCTCCAGCCGCCGTCCGAGGTCAGCGTGGCATCGAGGGCCAGCACGTGCCCGTCGGCGTCGAACCCGGCCCGCCAGCGCGCGTGGAAGCCGTGCCGCTTGCCGGACATGGTCAGATCCTGGGTCCGGTTGAGCCGCAACCGGACCGGGCGGCCGGTGAGGGTCGCGCCGAGCGCGGCGATGGCCGCGAAACCGTGCGGCTGCATCTCCTTGCCGCCGAATCCGCCGCCCATACGCAGGCATTGGACGGTCACCTCGTGATTGTGCAGCCCGAGCACGTGGGCCACGATCTCCTGGGTCTCGGAGGGATGCTGGGTGCTCGACTGCACGAACACCTGCCCGGCCTCGTCGACCTGTGCCAGGGCGGCGTGGGTTTCGAGGTAGAAGTGTTCCTGGTCGGAGAACGTGAGCTCCCCGGAGAAGATGTGCGCCGAGGCGGCGAACCCGGATTCCAGGTCGCCACACCGGACTTCGGGCTGCGCGCCCTGGAAGCTCCCGGCAGCCTCGGCCTCCGCGATGGTGATGATCGACGGCAGCGGTTCGACGTCGACCTCCACCGCGGCAGCCCCCAGCCGCGCGGCTTCCAGAGACTCCCCCAGCACCCAGCACACGGCGTGCCCATGGAAGCAGACCTCGTCGGGAAACAGGGGTTCGTCGTGCTTGACGCCCGCGTCGTTGACGCCGGGCACGTCGGCGGCGGTGAGCACCCGCACCACGCCGGGCACCCGCAGCGCGGGCTCGGTGCGCAGGGCGGTGATCCGCGCGTGCGCGTGCGGGACCTGCACCGGGTAGGCGTGCAGCACGTCCTTGGTGCGGTACACCAGGTCGTCGGTGTAGAGCGCGGTCCCGGTGACGTGCAGCGCGGCGCTCTCGTGCGGGAGCGCGATCCCCACGACGGGATTGTCGGGTCGGCGCGACAGGTGACTCATGACAGCACCCCCGCGGTCTCGGTGGTGTCGGAGAACAGTTTTCGCAGGCTCTCGCCCAGCATGGCGCTGCGATATCGCGCGCTGGCGCGATGATCGTCGAGCGGTGTGCCTTCGCCACGCAGGATGTCCGCGGCCGCGGCGATGACGACCTCCGTCCAGGGCCGCCCTTCGAGGGCCGCCTCGGTCGCGTAGGCGCGCACCGGTGTCGCGGCCACGCCGCCCAGTCCGATGCGGGCCCGCCGTACCACGCCGTCGTCGATATCGAGAGCGAAAGCCACTGCCACACTGGAGATGTCGTCGAACCGTCGCTTGGCGATCTTGTGGAAGGCGGCCACGGGCGCGAGCGGTAGCGGGACGCGCACGGAACGGATGAGCTCCCCGGGCCGCCGCATCGAACTCCGGTAGCCGGTGAAGTAGTCGGCCAGTGCGACCTCCCGCTCCCCGTCGGCATCCGCGAGCACCACCGACGCTTCCAGGGCCAGCAGTACCGGCGGCGCGTCGCCGATCGGCGATCCGGTGCCGAGGTTGCCGCCCAGCGTGGCGGCGTTGCGGATGAGACGAGAAGCGAACTGCGGGAACAACTCCGACAGCAGCGGCACCCGGCCGGCGAGCCCGCGTTCGAGCTCGGTGAGGGTCAGCGCCGCGCCGAGTTCGATCCGATCCGCGCCGATCACCAGCTCCCGCAGTTCGGGGAGCCGGTCGACGGCCAGTGTGTAATCCGTCCGCCGCCCACGGATATTCGCCTCCACGCCCAGGTCGGTATTGCCCGCGAGCACGGTGGCGTCCGGATGGTCGCGCAGCAGCCGCAGCGCCTCGGCCAGGGACGCGGGCCGCACGAATCGCCGCCCATCGGAACTGAAGTCGGTCGCCGCCGGTTCCGGCGCGTCGGCCTCGCGCCTCCGGGCCAGGGCGTCATCCTCGGCCGGTTCGCCGACCGCGTAGGCGGCGTCGCGGATCGGCCGGTAGCCGGTGCAGCGGCACAGATTCCCGCTCAGCGCGTGCAGATCGAAGCCATTGGGCCCGGTCTCGCCGTGCGCGCACACCTCGTCCGTGACCGTCCGATCCGGCCGGTAGTACTCGGCGGCCATGCTGCACACGAATCCCGGTGTGCAGTAACCGCATTGCGAGCCGCCGCGCACCGCCAGCTCCCGCTGCACCGGATGCGGCGCGGCCGCGGTGCCCAGCCCCTCCGCGGTGACGACCTCCTGTCCCTCCAGCGCGACGGCCGGGGTCAGGCAGGCATTGACCGCCACCCATTCGGTCGGCTCGATCCGGCCCGGCCGGGCCACCAGGACCGAGCACGCGCCGCATTCACCCTCCGCACAGCCTTCCTTGCATCCGGTGAGTCCGTGCTCCCGGAGAAAGTCCAGCAGGGTGGTGTGCGTCGCCGCGGGAGAAATCGGTGTCGATTTTCCGTTCACCGTCATGAAAATTGCCATTGCCGGCCGCTTTCGTCGTCGATTGCACTATCCAGTGTCGGCGGATCAATTCCGCTCGTCGAGAAAGCCGGCTCAGCAGCCGTGGGCGACGCGCCCGGGCACCCACACCGTGCGATGAGCCAGGCGACGCAGATCGGAGTTGGTGGACATCCGCTCGCCTCCTGTCTGTGACCACGGATTATGTGGCCTGAACCTACGTCCGGCGGGATATTCGGTCAACACGGGACGCCGCTGACCGTGTGATTCTGTAGGAAAATACGAAGGCGGCCGGGAGCCACGCCGAACCGGCTGGACAATCGAACAATCCGCTGCGGACCCGGTATTTCCTGCGCCATCATTCGGTTCGTGGTCACGGCCTCCCCCGGCCGGTGATCCACGTGTTCCAGGAGGCTTGTCATGCAAATGCGCTTTCTCGCAAAAGTGCGCCCCTCCCGTAAATCCGAAATCGATGCCGCCACCGGACTCGTCAAGGCCCGTCACCCGGTCGACGAGATACCACCGCCACCCAAGCTGTTCCTGCTGGGCCTGCAACATCTGGCGATCATGTACGCGGGCGCGGTCGCGGTGCCGCTGCTCGTCGGCGGGGCGCTGAAGCTGCCCGCCCACACCATCGCCCTGCTGGTCAATGCCGATCTGCTCGTGTCGGGCATCGTCACCATCATTCAGGCGGTCGGCATCGGCCGCATCCTGGGTGTACGACTGCCGGTGGTCGCGGGCGCGACCTTCACCGTGGTCTCGCCCATGATCCTGATCGCGCAGGAGTTCGGCGGCGGTGAGGCCGGGCTGCCGACCGTGTACGGCGCGATCCTGGTGTCGGGCGTGTTCGGTTTGATCATCGCCCGCTTCTTCGCCATGGTGGTGCGCTTCTTCCCGCCGCTGGTGTCGGGCTGCGTGATCTGCGTGATCGGGTTGTCGCTGATCGGCGCGGATGCCGGGCTGATCGCCGGGGACGACCCGAAAGCCGCCGACTACGGCCAGATCTCGCACATCGCGCTGGCCGGGCTGGTGATCGCGCTGATCGTGGTGATCCACCGGTTCGGCCGCGGTCTGATCAGTCAGCTGGCCGTGCTGCTCAGCGTCGCGATCGGCACGCTGGTCGCGGTGCCCATGCATCTGGTGGACATGTCCGGGGTGGGGTCGGCGGGCTGGTTCGCCGTGTCCCGGCCGTTCATCTTCGGCGCGCCCGAGTTCCATCTGGGCGCGATCATCTCCATGTGCGTGGTCATGCTGGTGACCTTCACCGAGTCCACCGCCGATATGGTCGCCGTCGCCGAGATGGTCGACAAGCAGCTCGAACCGCCCGACCTGGCGCGCGGCCTGGCCGCCGACGGCTTCTCCGCGGTGCTGGCCGGCTTCATGAACTCCTTTCCCGACACCGCCTTCGCCGAGAACGTCGGCCTGGTCGGGCTGACCGGGGTACGCAGCCGCTGGGTGGTGGCGGCCTGCGGCGGCATGCTGGTCGCGCTGGGCTTGGTGCCGAAGGTGGGCAGCGTGGTCGCGGCCCTGCCGGGTCCGGTGGTCGGCGGAGCGGCCACCGTCATGTTCGCCATGGTCACCGCGGTCGGCCTGCGCATTCTGCACAAGGTCCAGTTCGAGGGGACCAGCAATATGCTCATCATCGCGGTCACCCTGTCGGTGGCGCTGCTGCCCGCGGTCGCCCCCAACATCTACAAGCAGTTCCCCACCGACTTCCAGATGATCGCGGGCAGCCCGATCACCTCGGCGGTGATCGTGGTCTTCGTGCTGAACCTGGTCTTCAACCACTGGGGCGCGGGGAAACGACAGGGCCCGCCGGGCGGGACCGTGGTGTGACGAAACCATCAAACCCTGCCGGTAGGGTTCAGCACATCCGGGAGGGGGTATCGCACATCTGAGGTGGGTTGGGTGTTGATCGGTGCTGAAACACAAGACGGTGTGGTCGAATCGAAAGATCAAGCGGTGGCGCGCGATTCCGGTGCGCCACCGCGACCGTGGAATCGAACGACGGCGTGGGTGCTGGCCTGTGGCGCGGCGCTGTCCCTGGCACTGATCTTCACCACCGTCGACCCTTGGCTGGACCAGGTGGGCTTCCTGGCCGGCGGTTTCGATGTGCACGTCTATCGCGACGGCGCCTGGAAGATCTACAACGGGCATCCCCTCTACACCGAGACCACCCATCGCGGGCTGTCCTTCACCTACACCCCGTTCTCCACCTTGAGTTTCCTGCCGATGCTGGCCATCCCGTGGCCGTACGTCACGAATACCTGGCTGGCACTGAACATCGGCGTGCTCTACGCGTGCGTCCTGTCGTGCTGGCGGGTGCTCGGCTACCGCCTGACCTGGCAACTGGCCGGGCTGAGCGCGCTGCTCACGGCCACCTGCGTGTTCCTGGAGCCCGTGCGGACCACCCTCTACTACGGCCAGATCAACCTGGTGCTGATGGCCTTGATCCTGTGGGACTTCTCGCGCCCGCCGAACAGCCGGATACGCGGTGCCGGGGTCGGGCTTGCCGCGGGAATCAAGTTGGTGCCGCTGTATTTCGTGGCGCAGTTCGTGGTGCTGCGGCAGTGGGCGGCGGCGGTGATGGCCGCGGCGACCTTCGTCTTCACGATCGGGCTCGCCGGGGCGGTGCTGCCCTCGGATTCCCGGCAGTACTGGACCCGCACCTTCTTCCAGTCCGACCGGATCGCCCCGGATAGCCAGCCCGCCAACCAGTCCCTGCGCGGCACGATCGCGCACCTCACGGGTGGCCAAGTACCGCAATGGCTGTGGCTGCTGCTGGCCGCGCCGGTGGCGATCGGCGGGCTGCTGCTCGCGGCGGAACTCTATCGGCGCGGCGAGAAGCTGCTGACCGTCACGCTCGCGGGCCTGACCTCGTGCGTGGTGTCGCCGTTCTCCTGGAATCACCACTGGGTGTGGTTCCTGCCGCTGTTCGTCTACCTGGTGTATCGCGCGGTGTCGGACCCGCGCTGGTGGGCGGCGGCCGGTGCCGTCTATGTGGCGACCGGCGCGTGGGCATACCACTGGACCGACACCTGGGTGGTGGTCGGCTGGTTCCTGTTCCCGCCGTCGTGGCCGATCTCCCCGATCCTGTTGAACTGTTACGTCGTCGCGTACGCGGTGATCGCGGGATGTCTGATCGCGTCCGTGTGGCGCGCCCGTGACACCCATTAAGCAACCGACCGGTCGGCAAACCGGCCGCATCCGTTACGCAAGAGTGCCCGGACCTATATCCGAAACAGGCCGTGAGTGGGAATCCCTCTCCCGCATACCCTTCGCGGAAGCGACGACAGAGGAGGACGCCATGACCGAGCCGATGTGCATCGATTGCTGGCGGCGTGACAACCTCAGCTTCACCCAGCGGCTGGACCCCGCCTACATCAAGCCGGGCCCGAAATACCGCTGCGCGCTGCACCGTGCCCAGTACGAAGCCGACCTGCCGCACCCGGACCACACCGAGCGCACGGACCGCGCGGCCTGACGACGCACCGGGCGCCACGCGGACTCCGGGTATCCCCGGATGGCCCTGGCGGCCGAGTTTCGACACACTGGATGCCGTGAATCGTCTATCGCCCGAACGGGTCCGCGCCGACCGCGGAGGACACCGGTGACCGCCCTCGCGCGCGGCGAGAACCGGCCCGCGCCCGCCGACCGGATGACGGTCACCGTCACCTGTTCCGTCGCGGTCGATGTGTCCGCGCTGCTCCTGGGCGCGGACGGGCGGGTCAGATCCGACGGTGACTTCATCTTCTTCAACCAGCCGGTGGGTCCCGGCGTGGTGTACCGGCACGGCCGCGGCGCGGGCGACATGGTCGACGTGATCACCGCCGCGCTGCCCGCCGACGTGGACAAGATCGCCATCACCGCCAGCCTCGACGGCAGCGGGCCCGCCACCTTCGCCGGGGCGGCGGGCTCGCTGACCGCCACCATCGGATCCGACGCGGGCACACTGACATTCCCCATGAACGGCCTGACCAGCGAGGCCGCCGTGGTGTGCGTCGAGATCTACCGGCGCGGGGACGGCTGGAAAGTACGCGCCGTCGGCCAGGGGTACGACGACGGGCTCGCGGGTCTCGCCGCGGCTTTCGGCGTCAACATCGACGACGAACCGGAACCCGCCCCGGCTCCCCCGCCGACCACCTTCGCGCCGCCGCCCCAGCCCGCGGGTTACCTGCCGACACAGCCCAACCCGGCGCCGCAGCAGATGCCGCCGCCCACCATGCCCGCGCCGCCCCACCAGCAGCCGGCGCCCGCGCCGTCCTCTCAGCAGCCGGTGCCGCCGCAGCCCTACCAGCAGCCGGTGCCACCGCCTCCGCAGCCGATGCCCGCTGCCCCGCAGTCCTTCTCACCGCCCGCGTATCCGCCCGCGGCCCCTGTTCCGAATACACCCGCATCACAAGGAGTTCCGCCCGTGCAGAGCGAGCTGTTCAATCCGCAACACGCCGAGGTCAGCGGTTTCGGCATCCAGAAGCAGGGCGGCAAGATGATTCGCGTCGCGGTCGACGGGGAGACGCTGGCGCGGGCCGGGTCGATGGTGGCCTATCAGGGTGATCTGCGATTCAAGGCGCTCGGGTCCGGCGGGATCGGGCGGGCCATCCAGCAGCGGCTGACCGGTGAGGGCGTGCCGCTCATGCAGGTGCAGGGGCGCGGTGATCTGTTCCTGGCCAATGCCGCCGCCGATGTGCACGTCGTGGATCTGGACGGCACCGACGGGCTGACCATCAACGGCGCGAACGTGCTGGCCTTCGATTCCTCGCTGTCCTACAACATCCAGCGGGTGCAGGGCGCGGCCGGTTACGCCAGCAATGCCGGGTTCTTCAACTGCGTGTTCACCGGTCGCGGCCGGATCGCCATCACCACGCACGGTCAGCCGGTAGTGCTGAATGTCGATCAGCCGACCTATGCCGACCCGCAGGCGGCGGTGGCCTGGTCGTCGAGTCTGCAGACCGGGATCAAGCGCAACGACTCCATGGGTTTCGCCCGCTTGATCGGTCGCAGCACGGGTGAGGGCCTCACGCTCTCGTTCTCGGGTCGCGGTTTCGTGATCGTGCAGCCGTCGGAGCTGCCGCCGGGCGGATTCATCGGCGGGACCGGCGGCGGGCAGGAAGCCGGACAGCAGGGTGGTCTGCTGGGCGGCCTGCTGGGTTGACGTCCTCCCCACCCTGAAGGATAGGGATTCCGGCCAGCGTCGGCTGTGCCGCGCTGCCGGTGGGTTCCTGCTTCATCGCCGGTTGCTCGACCGAAACCGAGGCTGACACCAGCTCCACAGGCGTTGGGCTGTCCGCACGTCCTGCGGCCAGAATATTGCGCGCGGCGTTCACGTCCCGGTCATGGACGGCGCCGCACCTACACGACCATTCCCGGATTTGCAGCGGCTTCTTCCCGTCCAACGCACCACACACCGAGCACATCTGCGTGGACGGGAAGAACCGGTTTACCTTGCCGAAGGTACGGCCGTACCGTGCGGCCTTCTCCTCGAGCATCCGGATGAACATTCCCCACCCGGCGTCGTGCACTGACTTCGCCATACGTGTACGGGCGAGAGCTTTGATGCGCAGGTCCTCGACGTACACCGCTTGGTTGTCGCGGATTATGATCGTGGACTGCTTATGCGCCCAATCGCGGCGCGTGTCGGCCACTTTCGCCTGCGCTCGGGCCACCTTGATCTGGGCCTTGGCCCGGTTCCCGGAGTCCTTCGCTTTGCGGGACAAGGACTTCTGTGCGTTGGCAAGCTTGCGTTCGGCCTGCCGCAGGAATCGTTGTGAGTCGATGATCCTTCCGTCCGACAACACCGCAAACGTCGTCAAGCCGAGATCGATGCCCGTGTCGGAATCGGTCGGCGGCAGCGGTTCGGTCTCGACGTCGACCACGAACGAGGCGAAATATCGGCCGGTGGCATCCTTGATCACGGTCACGCTCGATGGCTCGCAGGGCAACTCCCTCGACCAGCGAACCGGCACATCTCCCACCTTCGGAAGCCGAAGTCTCCGGTTCGCCAACACCCGGAAACGTGCATTGCGGGTGAACCGAATCGACTGCCGATTGTCCTTGCGGGATCGAAGCTTCGGCGGCGCGACCCTGGCACCCTTCCGCTTGCCCGCGACCGATTCGAAGAAGTTCCGGTAGGCGGTATTCAGATCCGCGAGGGCCTGCTGCAGTACGACGGAGGACACCTGATCCAGCCACGCCCGTTCCGAAGTCGCCTTGGCGGCGGTGAGCCGCTTGGATAGTTCCGCGTCGCTGACTCGCTGACCCGCTGCGAACGCCTCCCGACGCGCGATCAGGGCATCGTTGTACACCACTCGCGCGCACCCGAACGCCCTCGCCAGCTCTACCCGCTGGCCCGGCGTCGGGTAGACGCGATAGTTGTACCGGAGCTGCACACCAAAATCTTATCATTGGTCTATGCGCGTATCTGACGATATTCGAACTGGTAGACACTGTGTTTTTGCACTTCACGCACACTTGGTTTTTGTCACTAAGTATCGACGTCGAGTGTTCACCGACACGCATCTGCCCAAGATGGAAGAGATCATGAGGCAGGTGTGCGCGGACTTCGAATGCGCACTGGTCGAGTTCAACGGGGAAGCCGATCATGTGCACCTGCTGGTGACTTTCCCCCCGAAAGTGGCGCTGTCGAAGCTGGTGAACTCGCTCAAGGGCGTCTCCTCGCGGCGGATGCGGCAGGAATATCCCGAACTCGCACGTCACTACTGGCGGGCGACACACTTGTGGTCCGGTTCCTACTTCGCCGGATCGGTTGGCGGCGCTCCCATTTCCGCTGTTCGCGATTACATCGAGCACCAGGTCCAGGGCACGTTCGACGCCAACGGCAGCCCCACTCGGTAGTGTCAGGGGCAGTCTCGTTCCGAGGGAGGGCTCGTGCGCATACTGACCCGGCTACTGCTGATGCTGGTCACGCTGGTTTCGGCGTTGGCGCTGCCGCCGTCGCAGGCCCTGGCCGCGCCGGCCGAACCAGCTCTGGCCGCGCCGGCGGAACCGGCTCTGGACGAGTCCACCTCCCGGCAGCTGGACGAGCTGCTCGCGCTGCGCAACTCGATCCCGGGCGCCCGGACCGACGCGATCGCGCAACTGTCCGGCCGCTTCCTCGGCACCCCTTACGGGGCGAAAATGCTGATCGGCTCGGCCACCCGGGCCGAGCAGCTGGTGGTCGACTTCCGGCGGGTCGACTGCTTCACCTATCTCGACTACGTGGACGCGCTGAGCCGTTCGGCCGACCGCGCCCAGTTCGTGCAGAACCTGGTGGCCACCCGCTACGCGGATTCGCGGGTGGAATTCGCCGGCCGCAAGCATTTCTTCACCGATTGGGCGGCGGTGAACCGCACGGCCGCCACCGATATCACGCGCGGCCTCACACCCGCCGCGGTCACCGTGACCAAGCATCTGAACGCGAAAGCCGATGGCGGCAACTATCTTCCCGGCCTGCCGGTGGTGGACCGTGACATCACCTATGTTCCGGCCGCGGCGGTCGACAATACGGTGATCGGCAATCTGCGCACCGGCGATTTCCTGGGCGCGTACACCGATGCCGCGGGCCTGGACGTCACCCACGTGGGTATTTTCATCGACACCCCGAATGGGCCGATGTTCCGCAACGCGTCCTCGCTGGCCGCGAACGAGCAGGTCGTCGACACTCCGCTGACCCAGTATCTGACGACGGTCCCGGGCCTGGTGGTGCTGCGCCCCCGCTGAATCGGGTGGCGCCCGATTCAGTGGGTGCAGGGGCAGACGGCGCCCCTCAATTCGCCGTCTGCTGAATCGAAATTGGTGCTGAGAGAGCAATTTTCGGGACGAATGATTGGTATCTCTCGAATCTAACGCGGCGGCCGCCCGAATGTGATTCGTTTGAACAGGAAATCGACAGGACCGAACACCCGCGCACCGTCCCGCGATCGGTCATTCTGAGCTGATGGGTGTGGCGTGATGGCTGACGCGGCAACGGGTCTGGCGAGCGGGCGGCGCGGCCTGGAACTGCGCGGCCGCGTGGTGACCCGCGCGGGCGTGCTCGAGGACGGCGTGATCACCGTGCGGGGTGAGCGGGTGGCCGCGGTCCGGCCGGCCACCGAATGGGCCACCACGCACCGGGAATTGCCGCCGGTCTACGCGGGCACGGTGGTGCCGGGTCTGGTGGACATCCACACGCACGGCGGTTTCGGGTATCGCTTCGACACCGAGGACGCGGCCGAGGCCGAGGAGGCCGCGGCGTTCCATCATCGGCGCGGCTCGACCAGTGTGCTCGCCAGCATCGTGACCGCCGCTCCCGACACCATGGTGGCGCAGGCGGCCATGCTGCGCCGGCTCGCCGCGAACGGGGTGATCGCGGGCGTTCACATCGAGGGCCCATTTCTGTCGCGGACACGCTGCGGCGCACACGATCTCGGCTATCTGACCGATCCGGACCCGGAGCTCATCGACCGTCTCCTGCACGCCGCCGACGGTCAGCTGCGGGTCATGACCCTGGCCCCCGAACGCCCCGGATTCGACACCGCCGCCAAACAATTGGCCGACAGCGGCGTGGTGGTGGCTGTCGGGCACAGTGATTCGAGTTTCGCCCGCTTCCGGGCGGCGCTGAGCCCGCAGGGCTGCGGCACCCTGGTCACCCATCTCGCCAACGGCATGCCGCCGCTGCATCACCGCGCGCCCGGCCCGGTGGCGGCGGG
This sequence comes from Nocardia sp. NPDC004151, assembly GCF_042874235.1. Taxonomy (NCBI): domain Bacteria; kingdom Bacillati; phylum Actinomycetota; class Actinomycetes; order Mycobacteriales; family Nocardiaceae; genus Nocardia; species Nocardia sp. NPDC004151. The sequence continues at coordinate 65,265 of NZ_JBIAMR010000013.1, forward strand.
CCTGGTGGCGGCGGCTCAGCGGCAGGCGTTCGTGGAGGTGATCGGTGACGGCGTGCACGTCGACTCCGGTTTCGGCGCACTCGTTTTCGCCACCGCCCCCGACCGGGTGGTACTGGTCACCGATGCCACCCAGGCCGCGGGCATGCCCGACGGCCAGTACCGGCTGGGACCGCGCCCGGTCACCGTCACCGACGGGGTGGCCCGGGTACCGGGCGGCTCGCTGGCGGGCGGCACCGCGACGCTGCTGCACTGCCTGCGCTGGGCGGTCCGCGACTGCGGCATCCCGCTCCGCGACGCGGTCGCCGCCGTCACCTCGACCCCCGCGGACGCGGCGGGCCTCGACGACGTCGGCGACCTGCGCCCCGGCATGTACGCCGACGCCGTGGTGCTCGACGACCAGCTGGGCCTGCGCCGGGTGCTGCGGCACGGACGCTGGCTCGCCTGACCGGCCTCAGGCCCCGGCGGTGAACTCCCGCAGGGTGATCGGCGGCCGCCCCGTGAAGCGCTCGATGGATTCGGTGACCCGGAACAGCTCGTGCCCCGAGCCGATGGCCGCGAACATGGTCCACAGGTGGGTCAGGTGTTCCACCGCCACTTCGTCGCGGTACACCGTCATGGCCCATGCGGACCATTCGGCCGGATCCACGTTCCGGTAAGGGACGCCGAGTAGGTCGGCGGCCTCGCCGACGGTCATGATCTCCCCGGCCAGCCACAGCACCGGATCCACCGGGCCCTCGGTGCGCAGCACCCCGGCTCCGACGCCCGCCACGTCCGCGCCCGCGATGAGCGGCAGCACGGTGTCGGGCGAGCCGAGCGGCAGCGCCAGTTCACCCCGGTCTCCGATGGCCACCCGCAGGTTCTCGAAGAACACCGCGGCCCGCAGGTGCACCGCGCCGATCCCGGCATTGTCGAGGACCTGTTCGGCCACCCAGTGCCGCCGCATGTGCGGGGTGCCCGCCTGCGGATCGGAGCCGAGCTGGGAGGTGGCGACCACCCGCTCCAGCCCGGCCTGCTTCCCGACGGCCGCGAGAACCGCGGTGGCGTCGAGCATTCCGGCGGTCACCGGGTAGGTGAAGTAGGCCCGGCGCACGCCCTGGAGAGCGGGCGTCACGGCGCTGATCTCGCGCAGATCGCCCGTGACCACCTCCGCGCCCAGGTCCTTCAGCTCGGCCGCGCGGCCGTCGTCGCGGTGCACGAAGGCGCGTACCGGCAGGCCCGCGCGTACCAGGGTCTCGGCGACGCGACGGCCGGTGCCGCCCTGACTGCCTCCGGCCGCGCCGGTGACGAGAATCGGTTCCATGGTCGCGCTCCTCACGCTTGTTCCGGCAACCGGAGTTCGAAGGCCCCGCGCGCGGCGAGATCCCGCAGGAAGCCGACGGCCTCGAAAGCCTCGGCGGGACTGGCGACTCCGCTCTTGACGGCGCCCTCGGTGAGCCGCACCGCCGCCTCCACCGAGGCCAGCGCGGCCGCCGACCACAGGTCTCGCCCGGTCAGGGTCCCGGACGCCGAGCCACTGGATGCGAGCACCTGGGCGGCGATCATGAATCGGCTGTCGGCGCGGGCGGCCGGATCGACCTGCTCGCTGGTGAAGGCCTGATCCTCGGCGAAGGTGTGCGCGGTCAGTTGCGCCTCAACCGCTTTCGTGCGGGTGTGCCGGGGCACGGTGACGGCCTCGGGGAACGGCACCGGCGCGATCATTGGCCGCGGCCCGACCGGCGGTGGGAACGCGAAGATCGCCTGCCGCGGTTCCACGAATCCGTATCGAGGCTGCCCGTCCTCGTAGCCGATGCGGTCGGTGTCGGCGAACAGCAGTCGCGCGGTCTCCACCGCGCCGTGGGTCATCATCCAGTTGGTGACGTGGTAGGCCACCGTGATCCGGTCGATGCCCGATGCCGCGCGCGCGACCGCCCCGGCGAGCAGATCACCCAGTCCCCCATAGAAACTCACACTCGGCAGCAGAGTGACCCCGGCCCGCTGCGCGGGTTCGGTGAAGTCGTCGAACAGCCGCTTCACGTGGTGCACCTCCACGGCGTGGTCGACGTAGTGGCAGCCTCCCTCGACGGCGGCGGTGGCCACGGGCAATCCGGTGGTGGCGAAGGGTCCGGCGCAGTGGATGATCACGTCCGCGGCCTCGGCCAGCGCACGCAGCGCCGCCGGATCGTCGAGCGCGGCGGGCATGACCCGCGAATGCCCCAGGGCGGCCAGGGCTTCCGGATCGCGCCCGGACACCACGACGTCCTTCCCCCGTGCGATGAGATCGGCGGCGACGAGGCGACCGGTGTGACCGGTGGCCCCGTAGATGGCGAATACGGTCATGAAAGATCAACTCTTCTGACTCGATGAATAATTCGAACGTCTGTTCAGAGATATAGACCTCGCCACCGACCGAAATTCATCGCTCGCGCGGTACCGTCTCTCCGCTGAGGCGGCACCGTCTCATCGCTCAACGCGTGCTGTCGCAGGTCACTCCGGTCGAGCGACGAAGACCCGTTTCAGCAAGGCGTACAGGCGGTCCCGGTCCTCGGCGTCGAGGTTGTCCAGGCCCTCTCGGGTGGTGTGCATCTTCGCCCGGATGGTCTCGGCGAGTCGCTCGCCCTCGGCCGTGATGACGAGGTTCGTGACGCGCCGATCCGATGCGCTGACCTCGCGGCGCACGAGGCCGCGCTTCTCGAGCCGGTCGATGATGCCCGTCACGTTGGAGGCGTCGCAGGTCATGATCTCGGCCAGGGCGCGCATCGCGATCGGGCCGTGGCGCAGCACGGTCAGCGCCTTGCCCTGGATCGCGGTGAGGTTCTCGCTCGCCGCGGCGAGGGTGAAGTCGCCGTAGTAGGCGCCGAGCGACACCGAGAGCAGCTCCATGAGCTGAGCGGTGTCGACGCGGGGACCTTCTGTCATATGAACAAGCCTATCCACAGAAACTTGACGATCTCAAATATTCACCACTAGCGTCTATCGCAATGCTTGAAGTTCTCAACCATCTAGGTTGGCAAGTAACCATGAGGAGAGTTCCGTGACCGTCACCACGTCGGACGCCGCCCGCACGGCTCAGGTCCTGTCTCGGCCCGTCACGCTGAACGGACTGACCGTTCCGAATCGCATCGTGATGGCGCCGATGACGCGCATGTTCTCCCCCGGTGGCGTTCCCGGGGACGATGTGCGCTCCTACTACGCCCGCCGCGCCGCCGCCGGCGTCGGACTGATCGTCACCGAAGGAACCTATGTCGGCCACGATTCGGCCGGTCAGAGCGATCGGGTGCCGCGCTTCCACGGTGAAGAGCAGCTGGCCGGGTGGGCGCAGGTGGCCGCGGACGTGCACGCCGCGGGCGGCACGATCGTGCCGCAGCTGTGGCACATCGGCATGGTTCGCAACCAGGGCGACGGACCCTTCACCGAGGCTCCCGCCGTGGGCCCGTCCGGTATCCGCGTCGACGGCACCGAGGGCACCGGCAACGCGATGAACCGACAAGATCTGGACGACGTCATCGGCGCTTTCGCCGAGGCCGCCGCGGCCGCCGAACGCATCGGCTTCGACGGCGTCGAACTGCACGGCGCTCACGGCTATCTGCTGGACCAGTTCCTGTGGGCACGGACGAACCGCCGCACCGACGCCTACGGCGGCGATGCCGTGGCGCGGACCACGTTCGCGGCCGAGATCGTGGCGGCGGTCCGGGAGGTCGTCTCGCCCGAATTCCCGATCATCTTCCGCTACTCGCAGTGGAAGCAGGACGCCTACGACGCGCGGCTCGCCGAGACCCCGCAGGAGCTGGAAGCCATCCTGACCCCGCTCGCCGCAGCCGGCGTCGATGCCTTCCATGCGTCGACCCGCCGCTACTGGCTGCCGGAATTCGAGGACTCGGACCTGAACCTGGCCGGCTGGACCAAGAAACTCACCGGCAAGACCACCATCACCGTCGGTTCGGTCGGCCTCGACGGCGAGTTCCTGCGCGCGTTCGCCGGCATGGGCGCCGAACTCGGCAGCCTCGACAACCTGCTCGATCGGCTGGAGCGTGACGAATTCGATCTGGTCGCCGTCGGCCGAGCCCTGCTCCAGGACCCGGAGTGGGCGGCCAAGGTCTTGGCGGGGCGGCTCGACGAGCTGAAGCCGTACGACGGCGCGGCGTTGAAGACGCTGAGCTAGCCACCCCGCGGGCCACGGATTCACGTCCGCAGTCGCACCGGCAGTCGCTTCAGGCCGCGGATCACCGGGTTCGGATGCCAGCGCAGCTCCGAATCGTGCACGGCCAGTTCGATGTCGGGGAACCGGTCGAGCAGCTGGGTGAACGCGACCCGGGCCTCGAGCCGGGCCAGCGGCGCGCCGACGCAGTAGTGGACGCCGTGACCGAAGCCCAGGTGCGCGCCGTGCTCGGCCAGCGGGTCGAGGCGGTGCGGGTCGGTGAAGTGGCCCGGGTCCCGGTTGCCGGCGGCCAGGGCCACCAGGACCAGTTCGCCCGCGGGAATGATGGTGTCGCCCACCGTGATCGGCTCGGCGGTGAACCGCAGGGTGGCCAGATCGACCGGCCCGTCGAAGCGCAGGAATTCCTCGACGGCCGCCGGGATCAGCTCCGGCGCCGCGCACAGCCGGTCCAGCCAGGGCCGGTCGCGCAGCAGCGCCAGCATGCCGTTGCCGATCAGGTTCACCGTGGTCTCGTGCCCGGCGACCAGGAGCAGCAGTGCCATGCCGATCAGTTCGCCCTCGTCGAGGCGGGCGTCGGCGTCGGTCACCAGCGCCGAGAGCAGGTCCTCGCCCGGCTCGGCCCGTTTGCGCCGCAGCAGGTTCCGCAGGAAGGCCACCATCTCGTCGTGCGCCCGGGCCGGGTCCACGCCGGGTTCCAGGGTGCCGACCAGCGCCTTGGTCCATTCCCGGAAGGTGCCCTGGTCCTCGATGTCCACATCCAGCAGGTGGCAGATGATCGCGACCGGCAGCGGCACGGCGAAGGCCCGCAGCAGATCCACTTCGTCGTGATCGGCCATGGCGTCCAGCAGTTCTCGCGCGGTCTTCTCGATGACCGGTTGCAGCGCCGCCACCCGCCGCGCGGTGAACGCCTGCGAGACCGCCCGCCGCAGCCGGGTGTGGTCGGGCGGGTCGGCATTGAGCATGTGCCGCAGCCCGTCGTGGGTGCGGGGCCCCTCCCAGGGCCCGGTGCGCTTGCGGGCGATCACCGATTCGAGGAGGTCGATGTCCTTGCGCAGCCGCGGATCCGCGAGCGCGGCGCGGGCCTCCTCGTAGCCGATGACGAGCCAGCGTTCCACGCCGTCCCCGAACCGCACCCGCAGCACCGGCCCGTCCTCGCGCCAAAGCCGGTAGTACGCATGCGGATTGGCGAAGAAGTGATCGCCGAGCAGCTCGGTCACCCTTCCGACGGTACGGGAATTCAGCGTGTGGCGGCGGCCCGATCCCGCATGCGGTTGAGGGTCAGCCGCCACAGGGCGGTGGCCACCTCGAGCGGCACCCGCGGCTTGGCCGATCGTTTGGTGGCGAGCAGGCGCGTCTTGCGTAGCAGGTCGGCGCTCGCCTTGTCGGGGTGGCCGGTGTCGTACGGCGGGTGCGGGTCGTACTCGATGTAGAGCTGGGTCATCTGCGCCCGCTCCTCCCCCGCGATCCGGCCGACCAGCCACAGCCCGAGGTCGATGCCGGCGGAAACGCCTGCGGCGGTGACGATCTTGCCGCTGTGCACGATGCGGTCGTGCGGACGCGATTCGGCGCCGAAGGGCGCGAGCGCGGGCTGGCCCAGCCAGTGGGTGGTGGCGGGCTGACCACGCAGGATGTCGGCGGCGGCCAGGATCAGCGATCCGGTGCAGACCGAGGTGGTCCACTGCGTCTTCGGGTGCACCGCCCGCAGCCAGTCGATGAGCTCCCGGTCGGCCATCGCGCCGGTGGTGCCCTGTTCCCCGCCGCCGACGAGCACCAGATCGGGTGCGGGCGTCTCGGCGAAGGTGTGGGTCGCGCCCAGCGCCAGCACCCCGCTGTCGGCCACCACCGGGCCGACTTCCCCGGCGACGAAACGGATCTCGCTGTCGGGGATGCCGCGCAGCACCTCGTACGGTCCGACCACGTCGAGCACGGTCATGCCGGGATAGAGCACGATGGCGATCTGGAATGTCATGAGACACGCTCTCCTTCGGAGTTCTTGAATCGGGCGCGGTACTCGCCCGGGGGAATGCCCAGGTGGCGGTGGAAGATTCGGTACAGGGTCTCGGGGCTGCCCAATCCGACCGCGGCGGCGACCCGGTCCATGGGCTGGTCGGTGGTCTCGAGCAGGCGCCGGGCGGCGGCGATCCGCACCCGCTCCACGTAGCGGGCGGGCGTGGTCCCGGTCTCGCCGGCGAAGACGCGGGAGAAGTGCCGCGTGCTCATACCGACCCGCAGGGCCAGCGCGGGCAGCGACAGGTCCGCGGCCGGATGCTCCTCCATCCACACCTGGAGTTCACGCAGCGGATCGCGCCGGGGCGGGTTGCCGGTGAGCGGCGCGCTGAACTGGCTCTGCCCGCCGGGCCGGTGCAGGTACACCACCATCCAGCGCGCCACTTCGCGGGCCAGTTCGGGTCCGTGGTCGGCGGCCACGATGGCCAGGGCCAGATCGATGCCCGCGGTCACCCCGGCCGAGGTCCAGATCGGGCCGTCGCGCACGTAGATGCGGTCGGGTTCGGTGGTGATGGCCGGGAACTGCTGGGCCAGAAGCTCGCCGCCCGCCCAGTGCGTGGTGGCGCGGCGGCCGTCCAGGAGTCCGGCGCGGGCCAGCAGGAAGGTGCCCGAGCAGACCGAGCCCACCCGGTCGGCCACCGCGGCCACCCGGCGGATCCCGGCCACCAGTTCGGCGTCGCCGGACGCCGCCCAGAAGGCCAGCCCGCCCACCACCAGCAGCAGGTCCAGCGGCCCGGTCCAGGTGTCGAGACCGTGCCGCGCCGTCACCTCGATGCCGCACGAGGACCGCACCGGACCGGCCTGCGCCGCGGCCAGTTCGACCCGGTAGCCGCCGCCGTCGCCGAGCAGGGCGGCGGCCCCGGAGAAGACGTCCGCGGGCCCGGCCAGATCGGTCAGCTGGAACCCGTCGAACACCACGATCAGCACCACCCGCATGCCCTCAGCCTGCGGCCCGCGGGCGACGGCGTCAACGACACGACTCTTGCAAATTCGGCCATCGCGACGATGGCCGCGAGGTTGCCGGCCCCGCCCGCTTGATATGAATGCGGGGTGGCCCGACACCTTTTCCAGTGCCCGCTGCGGTGGTCCGATATGGACGCCGACGGGCACGTGCACAATGCCGCGCATTTGCGCTACCTCGAGGAATCCCGGATCGATCTGTTCTGGAAGAAGGGATTCGGCGGGGCGAACGTGGTCGCGCAGATGGATATCGACTATCTGACGCCGCTGCGGTATCGGCCCGATCCGGTGCGGATCGAGACCTGGGTGAGCCGGGTCGGCACCTCCTCGTTCGTGTTGGAGCAGGAGATCCGCGACGACGACGTGGTGTATTCGACGGCGGTGTGCACGATGGTCGCCTTCGACCAGGAGACCCAGCGGTCCCGCGCGCTGCCCGAGGACCAGCGCGTGCTCCTGAAGGATCTGGAGGCCTGATGCACACCTACGACATCCAGTTGCGCCGCACCGATATGGACGCGCAGCAGCATCTCAACAATGTGGTCTTCGCCCAGTACCTCGACGAGGCGCGCGCGGATCTGCTGGACCGCTACGACTCCAACGGCGGTCCGTGGCGCGTGGTGGTGGCGGGTCAGCGGCTGAGCTATCGCATGCCGCTGGTCTTCCGGGCCGCGCCGGTGACCGTCACCTCCGCGGTGGAGAAGCTCGGTACCACGTCGTTCACCCTGCGGCACGAGGTGCGCGACGGCGAATTCCTTTATCTGTACGCGACTTCCACCCTGGTCGCCATCGCCGACGGCGCGCCACGCCCGCTGACACGCGGGGAGCGCGAATATCTGATGACCTTGGCGGTCCCCGGCGCTTAGAATTACTTGTATCGCCTGGTCAGCGTTGCAAGGGGTTACATCATGGCCAAGATGACCGTCGTCGAATTGCTCGACGTGTTCAAAGGGATGACGCTGCTGGAACTTTCGGAGTTCCTGAAGGCGTTCGAGGAAGAGTTCGGCGTCAGCGCCGCGCCTCCCGTGGCTGTCCAAGTCGCCGCGGATTCGGCTCCGGCGGAGGCGGCCGACGAACAGGACGAATTCGATCTCGTTCTGGAATCCTTCGGGGACAGGAAGATTCAGGTCATCAAGGCCATGCGGGAGATCATCCCGGGGCTGGGTCTCAAGGAGGCCAAGGACCTGGTCGAGGCCGCGCCGAAGGCGGTGCTGGAGAAGGTCGACAAGGACGCCGCCGAGGCCGCCCGGATCAAGCTCGAGGCGGCCGGCGCCCGCGCCGCCCTGCGGTGACTCGATCCAGCTTTCGGTGACTCGATCCAGCTGTGGTGACTGATCCAGCCCTGTGCTGATCAGTCCTGCGCGCGGCGGCGGGCGGCCGTCTCCAGGTACGCCCCGAGTTCGGCGTGCAGCACCTTGTCGAGCGCTTGATCGAGGCTGTCGCGGACCGAGCGGGTCCCGAGTTCCCGGAAATGGTTGAGCATTCCGGTGGTTTCGGCGATCTCGGCGTCGGTCTCGGGCAGCCATCCGGGTCCGTGCGCGGACTCGATGCGGTCCTTGGCCGCCACCACCATCAGCCGGGCGATGGATTCGAGCCGCTCGGCGATGGCGCTGTGCAGATCGATGAGTTCGGGCAGCCGGAATCCGTAGGAGCTGAGATCGGCGAAGATGCCGAGCAGTTCGGGCCGGGTGAGCTCGACGGTCTCGTCGCGCAGCCGCACCATGCCGAGCTGTTCGAGCCGGGCCAGCTGGTCGGAGTCGACCTGGTGCTCCTCGGTGTCGCCGAAGAAGGTGTCCACCAGTTCGCGCGGGATCGCCACCGGCTCTTCGGCTTTGCCCCAGCTGTCGGTGACCGCGCTCTGCAGCCCGAGGATCTCGGTGAGATCCTTGCCGGTCTCCCAGCTGGTGATGAAGTCGGCGATGTGGGCGATGGTGAACCCGCGTTGCAGCAGCGCGTCGATGATGCGCAGCCGGGCCAGGTGGGTGTCGTCGTAGATGAGCGCGCGCCCGCTGCGGCGGGTGGGCGTGGGCAGCAGCCCCTTCTCCTGATAGGCGCGCACATTGCGCGTCGTGGTGCCGGCGGCCTGGGCGAGATCGTCGATGCGGTACTCCGCCATTCGTTCTGTTCCCGTCCCTTCCGCCGGCGACCCCCTGGCTCCGCCGGAACTTCGGCGCAGCCGTTCTGAACACTAGCGCAGGTGGAAATCCGCCAGATCCACCCTGGCCAGCTGCCGCGCGTACTGGCTGCCGAATCCCGGGTACATGGTGGCGTTGAACCCGTCCTCGGTGAGATACCAGCTGCTGCACCCCGAGTTCCAGGTGGTGGCGGTCAACCGGCGCTGCAGGCCGCGGTTGTAGCGGTCCTGCCGATCCCGCCGGGCCTCGAGCGTGCGCAGCCCGCGGTCGAGCACGATCTTGATGGCGTCGGTGAGGTATTCGATCTGCGCCTCCATGTAGACCAGCGCCGAATTGTGGCCCGGCCCGGAGTTCGGCCCGAAGGTGAGGAACAGGTTGGGGTATCCGGCCACCGTGACGCTCTTGAACGCGTATGCGCCGCCGCGCCATTCGTCGGCCAGCACCCGGCCGCCGCGCCCAGTCACCGGAATCGGCGAGCCCTGCTTGGACACCTCGAACCCGGTCGCGAACACGATGCAGTCGAAGCGGTGCTCGATGCCCTCGGCGGTGCGGATGCCGTGCGGGGACAGTCCCGCGATCGGCCAGGTGATGAGCTTGCAGTTGTCGGCCTGCAGGGCCGGGTAGTACTCGCTGCTCATCAACAGCCGCTTGCAGCCTGCCCGGAAATCGGGGGTGAGCTGCCGCCGCAGCCACGGATCACGCACCTGGGACCGCAGATGCATCAGGGCGACCGATTCGACGACCCGGGTCAGCGGCGTATTCCACACCACGCCCAGCGCCACCGACTCGTGGCCCCAGAACCAGGCTTCCCGGGCCAGCGACTGGGTGACCGGCAGCTGCCGGTACACCTGTTTGGTGAGGCCGTTGGTGCGCCGGTTGACCCGCGGCAGCACCCAGCCGGGCGTGCGCTGGAAGACCTTCACCGAGGCGGCCTGTTTCACCAGCTCCGGGATGATCTGCACGGCGCTGGCGCCGGTGCCGACCACGGCCACCTTCTTGCCGGTGAAGTCGTAGTCGTGATCCCAGCGGGCGCTGTGGATCTTGTGGCCCTCGTAGTCGTCGATGCCCGCGATATCCGGGAACCCGGCATTGGACAGCGGGCCGGAGGCGAGGATCACGGTGCGCGCCCGCACTTTTCGCCGCCCGGCCCCGAACGACAGTGTCCACAGCCCGGTCTCGTCGTCGAACACGATGCCGGTCACGGTGTGCCCGAAGCGCAGGTGCGGGGCGATGCCCGAATCCGCGACCATGGTGTCGATGTAGCCGAGGATCTCGGCGCTGCCGGAGTAGGTCCGCGACCAGTCCGGGTTGGGCGCGAAGCTGTAGGAGTACAGCCGCGACGGAATGTCGCAGGCCGCGCCCGGATAGGTATTGTCGCGCCAGGTGCCGCCTACCCGGTCGCCGCGCTCGAAGATCGCGAAGTCGGCGATCCCCTTCTGCCGCAGGCGGATGGCCGCGCCGATGCCCGCGAATCCGGCCCCGATGATCGCCACGTCCAGTGGCTTGGTCACGGCGTTCACGCGACCGGCTCGTAGGTGAGTTCCTTGGACCAGGTCGGCTGCGTGGGCAGCAGGCGGTCCGGGATGGCCCCGGTGACCTTGACCATGGCGTCCGCGAACAGGTGATACGGGTGCTCGCGGTTGACGACCCAGTCGGAATGCATTTTGACGATCCGGTACATGGGCAGGCGGTTCACGATCGGCGCGCGCTCGCCGACCTGCTTGAAGCGGGCCATGGCGGCGTAGAGCTTCTCCTCGCTCACGCCCATGTCGACGATGTTGTCGCGCATCTTGTTCAGCAGCGGGATGTAGCTGAGCAGTCCGATGAACAGCGACGGCTTGATCCAGCCGCCCACCAGGTCGATGGCCAGCTTGCGGGCGCCGGCGTGGCCGAGCAGCTCCATGACCGCGTAATCGGTGGCCAGGTGCCGGGATTCGTCGTTGTTGATCTTCTTGAAGACCTCCTGGGCGACCGGGTCGGCGATCTCGTCGGTGACGAACTTGATCAGCGCGCCGTCGAGGGCCACCTCGAGCATGGGGATGACGGTGCCCAGGAAGGACAGCGACATGCCGTCGGAGTACTTGTCCAGGAAGTCGATGACCAGCTTGACATTGATATTGGGCTCGGGGATCTCGTCGCCCTCGAGCATGCCCCAGCGGCGCATGAGGGCGAGTTCGGCATTGGCGTGCCGCTGTTCCTCGGCGTGGAAGTAGCGGTAGATCTCGGCCAGCGCGGGGGTCGGGGCCTTCTTGGCCATGGCGGCGAAGCCGCGCGCGCCGACGTTCTCGATCCACATGAGATCGGCCATGAACGGCTTCAGCTTGGCGTGCAGGGCCGGGTCGATGAGCTCGGCGCCCGGTGCGTCCCAATCGATGTCGGCCAGCGCCCACTGCTTGGACTTGATCTTGGCCAGCATGTTGTCGAAGTCGAAGGAGATGGTTTTCGCAGACATGTCAGACTCCTGTCTTCTGGAGATTCGTGCCGGTCGCCGCCGCATCCTGCTGCGGCAGGACGCGATTCACGACGCCGAGGGCTTGGGTGTAGAGGGCCGGGAAGTGCCGCTTGAGGTGCCAGACCACGCGGGCGTCCAGCTGCGGCAGCACGTACAGCGCGCCCCGGTCGTGGGCGTCGAGGGTGGTGCGCGCCACCGACTCGGGCGAGAACCCGGTCCAGCGCATCAGCCCGTCCGCCAATCGGGAGGAGCCCGAGGTGATCCGGCCGTCGGTCACCACATTGGTGCGCACGAAGGTCGGGCACAGCGCGGTCACCGCGACCCCGCTGCCCGCCAGTTCGGCGGCCATGGTCTCCGACAGCGACACCACCGCCGCCTTGGACACGTTGTAGGCGGCCATGCCGGGCGCGGCCGCGAAGCCCGCGGCCGAGGCCACATTGATGATCCCGCCGCGGCCGGCCGCGCGCAGCTGGGGTGCGAAGATCTCGCAGCCGTGCACGACGCCCCACAGGTTGATGCCGAGCGCCCATTCCCAGTCGCCGAAACCGATGTCGCCCACCGGTTTTCCACCGATTCCGACACCCGCGTTGTTGATCACCAGGGTGGGCGCGCCGCCGAACAGCAGTTCCGCGTGCAGGGCCAGGCTCTCCACGTCCTCGCGCCGGGACACGTCGCAGAACACCGCGTGCGCCGTGCGTCCGCGGGTGCGCTCGATGAGCCGCACCGTCTCGTCGGCGCGGTCCTTGTCGATGTCCGCGCACACGACCTCACCGCCGCGCGCGGCGATCTCGAGCGCGAACGCGCGCCCGATCCCGCTGCCCGCGCCGGTCACCACGGCCTTGGCGCGCTGGGAGCGGCGCTTGCCGCCCAGTGCGAAGATCACCTCGTCGATCGGCCACATGTCAGCCCACCCGCTTTCCTGGAGTCGAATCCGATTGCGCCAGTGCCGAGGTCACGAACCCGGCGGCGCATCGCAGGGCGGGCCCGGCCTCGGGCACCAGCAACGGCAGGGCCTGGAAGACGTGGATGCGCCCGGGCCACAGTTCCAGTTCGCACGGCACGCCGGCCGCGGCGGCCATATCGCGCAGGTGGCGGGCGTCGTCGGCGAGCATCTCCCCCGCGCCGGCCTGCACGAACAGCGGCGGCAGCACGGTCCCGGCCGGAATGGTCAGCTTCAGCCGCGGCGAATCCGCGGGCTCGGCGGCGGTGTACAGCTCGATGAGCCGCCGCCCGGTGCGGGCCGGGGCCATGGGATCGGGCAGCACCCGGTCGCGGCGTTCGGCGAGGGTCAGGGTGGGATCCATGAGCGGCGAGAACATGAAGGCGCCCGCGGGCTGCGCGGTGCCGTCGATCGCGTTCTGCAGCAACAGGTCCAGGGTCAGATGACAGCCCGCCGAGTCGCCGCCGATCACCAGATCGCCTGCGCGATAGCCGTGTTCGAGCAGCCACCGGTAGCCCGCCGCGGCGTCGTCGGCGGCCGCGGGGAACGGATGCTCGGGCGCGAGCCGGTAGTCCAGCACGAACACCGGCAGCCCGGTGGCCTTGGACAGCCGGGCCGCGAGTCCGCGATGGGTCTTGGCCGAGCACACCACGTAGCCGCTGCCGTGCAGGTAGTAGATGGCCCGATCGCCGTGCCGCACACCGGCGGCCCGGACCCATTCGCCGCGCACGCCGCCGGAGCGGACCGAGGTGACCGAGGTCCCCGCCGGGGCGGGGCCGCCCGCCGCCATGATCGCGGCGATGAGCGCGCGCCCGGCCGCGATCCCGATTCGATTGTTCGGCAACCACCCATTGACCTGGCGTACCCCCACCACCGACGCCGCGGCCGCGAGTCGCGTCCGCGTCGCCGCCCGGGTGGGGACCGCCGTCGGCGGGAAGGTCGCCATTGACCTCGTCCTCATGGGCACAGCATCGCGATTCAATGTGCCAGTTGTCAATGGCACATTGGTAACGGCCTAGTCACCTGTATAGTGAGCCCTGTCAGCGCGCCGTGGTCATCGAGGAACTGGACCCGTTCCTGGTCGCCTCGGTCCAGCACCCCCGGCGAGCTCTACACCAAGCTGCACCTGCCCGCCGACTGGCGAATGGTCATGGCGGGGGCAGGAAACCGGTCTTCATGTAGTAGTCGAGGTAGCGGGCCAGGATGGGGCGATCGACTCCGGGACAGGCCGAACGGGGATCGCGCGCGGCCGTTCCGGTGACCTCGGCCGAATAGTTGACGCTGAGGGCGGCGGCGCGCACCAAACGGGGGTCCGCGTCCGGCCGTTCGGCCGCCGTGAGCAGGGCCGTGGCGAAGTCCGCCGGAGCCACCGGGGCGAGACGGTAACCGTGATAGAGGATTTCGTCTCGAACGGTGGCGAGGGACACTGTCCGGACCGGCAGCAGGGTGACGGTCTCGACGTCACCGGGTTCGGCCGGTTTCCGGGCGGCGGAGACGATCGCGGCGGCGACCTGATCGACGGGCACCATGGCGACCTCGGCATCGGGTAGCTCGGGGGCGAGACCGAGGACCAGCATGGCGCGCAGCATCGTCCACCAGGCGTCGTCGGCCCCGGCCGCGCCGCACCGGGAATCACCGGTGATGAGGCCGGGGCGGTAGACGCGGACCGGAACACCACGCTCGGCGGCGGCTCGAACCAGCTGTTCCCCCACCCATTTCGTGGCGATATAGCCGGGCACGCCGTCCGGGAGCGGGCCGTTCGAGATCGAGGCCGTCGAGATGAAGTGGACCGGTGTGGCCTGGTGGGTGGCGGCCAGCCGGAGGATCTCGGCGGTGCCGGTGACATTGGCGGCGCGCATGCGGGCGTACGGCTCGAGGTGGTTGACCAGCGCGCCGTTGTGGTAGATCGCGTCGATCCGCTCGGCCAGGTCGGCGAACTCGTTCGTGCTCAGGCCGAGGCCGGGCTGCGCGAGATCACCGGGGACAGGCACTATTCGATCCATATGCGGGACGAGGTCGATGCCGAAGCGGTCGGCATTGGCGACGATGCGACGGCGGGCCTCGAGTACGCCGGGTGCGCGGGTGAGGCAGTGGACGGTGGCGGAGGTTCGTTCGAGCAGCTCCCGGAGCAGGAAACTGCCGAGGAAACCCGTTGCGCCGGTGAGCAGTACCGCCGACCGCGAGCCCGGACGCCGGGGGGCGAGACCGGCCGCGGTGATCCGGACATCCAGCACGGCGTCCGCCACCGGGTCCGGCCCGCCGCCGGCCACGGTTGCCTCCGCCCGTAGCGCGGCGGCCAGGTCGCGGACGCGCGGGTGGGCGAACAGGTCCGTGAGGGACACCGGAAAGCCGAGCCGGCCGGCCAGGGCGGCGCGAACCCGGATGGCGGACAGAGAGTTTCCGCCCAGGGCGAAGAAGTCGTCGTCACGTCCGACCCGCTCGACACACAGTTCGGCGCCGAGGACGTCCGCGACCGCGTGCTCGTCGGCCGTTTCCGGCGCGGTGTACATCCGCGACGACGGTTCCGGGTCGGGGAGGGCGGCGCGGTCCAGCTTGCCCGTCGAGCCGAGCGGGAAGGCATCCAGAATGACGAGGTCCGAGGGAATCATGTAGCCGGGCAGCAGCTTTCGGGCCGCGGCCAGAACTTCCTCCGGGCACGGAGTGCGACCGGTGACGGCGCGCAGGTATCCGACGAGCCGGTCCCGGCGGATAGTGACCACGGCTTCGGCCACCTCCGGGTGCGCGCGCAGCGCGGCCTCCACCTCCCCCGGTTCCAGCCGTTGACCCCGCAGTTTGAGCTGTAAGTCGGTGCGGCCCAAGTATTCCAGTCCCCCATCGCGGGTGCGGCGAACCAGGTCACCGGTGCGGTACATGCGCTCCCCCGCACCGCCGAAGGGGTCGGTGACGAAGCGGCCGGCGGTGCCCGCGGGGCGTCCGAGGTAGCCGCGGGCGAGCTGCGCACCCGCGACGTACAGTTCCCCGGGCGTGCCCGGTGGCACCGGGTGCAGTCGGGCGTCGAGCACGTAGGCGCGGGAATTCCAGTGCGGCGCACCGATGGAGATCGGGCCGCCGTCGTGGTCGGTGACGTCGGTGCCGGTGATGGAGATCGTCGCCTCGGTGGGCCCGTAGAGGTTGTGCAACCGGGCCGGGCTCGCTGCCCGGAACCGCGCGATCAGCTCGGCGGGCAGGGGCTCGCCGCCGACGCACACCACCCGCAAGCCCGACAGCGCGCCGTCGGGTGCGAACTCCAGCAGCGCCCGCAGCAGGGACGGCACCGTGAGGAAAGCCGTCACCCGGTGCCGGATCAGCAGGTCGGCCAGGTGGTCCGGATCGGTGCGGCGGGCGGGCGACGGGATCACCAGGCGACCGCCCACGGCGAGCGGGGCGGTGTAGCCGATGAGCGAGGCGTCGAAGGTGCTCGACACCAGCTGGATGTAGGTATCGCGTTCGGACAGCCCGTATTCGGTGGTGAGGAAGGCGATGTGGTTGGCCATGGCTGCGTGCGAGATGCCGACGCCTTTCGGGCGGCCCGTGGACCCGGAGGTGAACAGCAGGTACGCGAGGTCCTGTTCGTGCAGTGGCCGCGACCGGACGGCGTCGGTGATCGGCGCGGGCGAGAAGCTCTCCAGCTCGGGGGCATTCACGAGATCGGCGGTCACGACGCAGACGGGCTCCGCCGTGGCGAGCAGGTCGGCGGTGCGTTCGGCGGGCTGGTCGGGTTCGATCGGAAAGTACGCGCCGCCCGCCTGCACGATGGCGTAGAGACAGATCACGAGATCGGGTCCGGGCCGCACGGCCGCGCCGACCACGGTGCCGGGTCCGACACCCGATGCGATCAGCTTGCGCGCCAACCGGTTCGACCACTCGAAGAGTTCGCCGTACGTCAGCGCGGTGCGGTCACCTGTCACCGCGACCGCTTCGGGAGTGCGCGCCGCCCGATCGGCGAAGCAGCTGAACAGGAAGGTCTGCGACACCTCGCGCCGCGGACCCGTCGTCGGCAGGGCCGCGAGTTCGGCAGGATCGGTGCAGGGCAGGTCGCCGACGGGCGCGTGCGGATCGGCGGCGATGGCGGCCAGCACGGCGACAACCCGCCCGCCGAGCCGGACGATCGTGCTCTCGTCGAACAGGTCGGTGGCGTATCGCCACGAACAGTGCAGTCCCGCGGGACCTTCGGCATCCTGCTGCGGCACCACGGTGAGCTGGAGATCCAGCGGTGACACCGCCTCACCGAGATCGATTCCGGTGACGGTGAGCCCTGGCAGTCCCAGCACCTGATCTCCGAAGTCCTGGAACGACAGCGCCACCTGGAACAGCGGGTGATGGGCCTGGGTGCGGGGTGGGTCCAGTGCGGCCACCAGCCGTTCGAAGGGCAGCTCGGCATGGGCGAAGGCGGCCAGGTCGGTGTCACGCACCCGGTCCAGCAGATCGGCGAAGCGCTCGGCCGGGTCGACGCGGGTGCGCAGGACCAGCGTATTGACGAACATGCCCACGACATCGTCGAGTTCGGGTTCCCCGCGGCCGGCCACGGGCGCGCCCACGGCCACATCGTCCACCCCGGCCAGCCGCGCCAGGACGACCGCGAGCGCGGCGTGCACCACCATGAACAGCGAGACGCCCCGGGCGCGGGCCAGCTCCGCCAAGGCCCGATGCAGGGTAGCGTCCACCCGGAAATGCTGTGCCGCACCGCGATGCGAGGCGACGGCCGGGCGGGGACGGTCGACGGGCAGGTCCAGCAGGGGCGGCAACCCCGTGAGCGCGGTCCGCCAGTGACCGAGCTGTTCGGCGTGCGATGAGCCGGGATCATCGGCCGCGCCCAGCAATTCGCGCTGCCAGACGGCGTAGTCGGCGTATTGCACCGGCAGTGGTGTCCAGTCCGGGGCGGCGCCCCGGGTGCGGGCGGCGTAGGCGGTCATGAGGTCGCGGGTCAAGGGGACCATGGAGAAGCCGTCGGCGGACAGATGGTGGATGACCACCCCGAGCACGTGGTCCTGCTCCGCGATCCGGAACAGCCGCAGTCGCAGCGGAACCTCGGTGGTGACGTCGAATCCCGTGCCCGCCAGGGCGATCAGTTCGCTCCGCACTCCGGACTCGGTCACGTCGGCCGCGACCGGGTCGATCGGCACGGCGTCCGCCGGGCGGATGTCCTGATACCCGTCGCCACCGTCCTCGGGATAGACGGTCCGCAGTGCCTCGTGCCGTTCGACCAGGTCCCTCAGTGCGCACACGAGCGCGGCCACGTCGAGCTCCCCGGTCAGGCGCAGCGCGAACGGAATGTTGTAGACCGCCGACTCCGGATCCAAGCGCGCCAGGAACCACATGCGCTGCTGCGCGAGCGACAGCGGAGCCCGCGTCCCGTGCCGCGACCGCGCGGCCGGTGCGGGCCGGTCACCGGTGCCGAGCCCGTCGATGGCCGCCGCCAGAGCGGCGACCGTCGAGTGCTCGAACACCAGCAGCACAGGCACCCGGACGGCCCGGCCGGCCCCGAGTCGTCCCGCCAATCTCGTAGCGAGCAACGAGTTTCCGCCGAGGTCGAAGAAGTCGTCGACCGCGCCCACTCGCGCGACACCGAGCAGCTCGGTGAAGGCCGCGGCCACCTCCCGCTCGGTCGCGGTCAGGGCCCGCCGGTACGGCCGGGCTGCGAATACCGGCTCGGGCAACGCGTCGCGATCCAGCTTCCCGGATGGGGTCAGCGGAAGGCGGTCGAGCACCGTGAGGGCGGCCGGCACCGCGTGGCGCGGAAGATGGTGCCGCGCATGGTCGGTCAGCGCCGCGGCATCGATATCGGCTCCGGGGACGGGCACCACGTACGACACGGCCCCGTCGACGCCACTGGGCAGCCGGCGCACCAGCGTGGTCGCGAAGGCGACGGATTCGTGGGCGAACAGCACCGCGTCGACCTCGTCCAGCTCCACCCGGATGCCGCGGATCTGCACCTGGGAGTCGTTGCGCCCCAGGTATTGCAGTCCCGGCACACCGTCGCGGTCGAGCACCCACCGCACCATGTCCCCGGTGCGATAGATGCGCTCCCCCTTACCGTTCGGGTGCGGCACGAAGCGCGCGGCGGTCAGCCCGGCCCGCCGGTGATAGCCGCGCGCGAGCCCCGGCCCGGCCAGGTAGAGCTCACCGGCCACGGCGGTCGGCACCGGCCGCAGCCGGGCGTCGAGCACCAGGGCGGTCACGCCGGGTATCGGTCCGCCGATGGTGACGGTATCGGCGCTGGTGAGCGGATCGCTGATGGTCGCGGCGACGGTGGTCTCGGTGGGTCCGTACAGATTGAAGAACCCGCGCCCCGGTGACCAGCGGGCCACCAGATCCGGCGGGCATTCCTCACCGCCCGCCACCACTACCGCGAGGTCCGGCAAATTCGAGGCATCGATCCCGGCCAGCGCGGCCGGGGTGATGAAAGCGTGCGTCACCCGCTCGGCCCGCAGCAGCCGCGCGAGTTCGCCGCCGCCGTAGCAGTCGGCGGGCGCGACGACCATCGTGGCCGCCGAGCCGACGGCCAGCAGGAGTTCCAGGATGGCCGCGTCGAAGCTGGGCGACGCGAAGTGCAGGGTGCGGGAATCCGGGTCGACCCGGAAGCGGCGGGTGAGTTCGCCGCAGAGCCCGGCCAATCCGGTGTGGGTGACCGCGACGCCCTTGGGGCGGCCCGTCGAACCGGAGGTGTAGACGACGTAGGCGATGTCGTCGGCGTGCACTCGGCGGGTGCGGTCGGTG
The DNA here is from genome assembly GCF_042874235.1 of Nocardia sp. NPDC004151. NCBI lineage: Bacteria > Bacillati > Actinomycetota > Actinomycetes > Mycobacteriales > Nocardiaceae > Nocardia > Nocardia sp. NPDC004151. The sequence goes on from NZ_JBIAMR010000013.1 coordinate 84,608, forward strand.
TAGTGCAGCGGTTCGGCCGAGATGTCGGCCAGTTCCGCGCGGCAGTCCGGGGCATCGAGTTCGAGCCAGTCGAGCCCGTCACCGAGCCGCTCGCGGGTGGCGGTGAGGGTGAGTCCGCAGGCCGCGCCCGCGTCGGCGAGCATGTGCGCGACCCGGTCCGGCGGGTAGGCGGGGTCGACGGGCACGAAGGCCGCCCCGGATTTGGCGACCGCCCAGACCGCGACGACCGCCTCGGCCGAACGCGGCAGCGCCAGCACCACGCGGTCGCCGGGACCGAGTCCGCGGGCGATGAGCAGCCGGGCCACCCGGGTGGAGTACGCGTCGAGCCGGGCATAGGTGAGCGAGCGGCCGCCCGCGCGCAGGGCGATGCCGTCCGGTCTGCTCTCGACCGCGGCGGCCAGCAGACGCGGCAGCGTCTGGACCCGTCTTCGGCCGCCGGGACCCGGTGCCCGGCCTGCCGCGGGAAGATCGACGGTCACCGGTTCCTACCTTCAAGCCTCGACTCGCGTACCCACCCGAGCGAACTGAATACCGGTCCGGAGCTGATCGGGCAATAGATCGGTCGAGCGCCACCGCACCGGGGCTACCAGTGCAAATGCCGGGCAAACGGGTGGGCGCGGCGGCTCACGCCCCGGCCGCGGCGTGCAGCAGCGGCGCGGGCCGGTTCCGGGCGGGCAGGCCCGCGAGCGGCTCGCCGAGGTAGTCGGTGAACAGCTCCGCCAGCGGCCGCGCCTCGACGGTGTCGAAGCCGCAGGACCGCAGCAGCGCCTCGATGTCCTCGTGCTCGAAGTAGCTGAGCCAGGGCTCGCTGATGGCCGCGATCCGGGCCGCGCGCTCGCGGACCGACGCGCGTTCCTCGTCGGTGGTGCCGCTGCTCAAGTAGTCGAGGACCAGGTGCACCGGCCGTCCTTGTCCGGCGATGAAGCGCAGGGTCTCCTCGATGGCGAGCCGGGTCAGGTACATGACCACGCCGAGCCAGACGAACACCGCGGACCGGTCGCGATCGAACCCGGCGGCGGCCAAACCCGCTGCCAGCGTGTCGGTTTCGAAGTCGACGGGCACGAAGGTGAGCGACTCGGGAATGTCGATCCCGGCCTGCGCGAGCCGGTCGCGCTTCCAGGTCTGGGTGTCCGGGTGATCGACCTCGAACACGCGCAGTCCCGGATACGGATTGCGGTATCCGAAGGTGTCGAGCCCCGCGCCGAGAATCACCACCTGCCCGGTTCCCGCCGCGACCGCGCTCGCCACCACGTCCTCGGCGAATCGAGCCCGGGCGGCGAGGAAGTAGCGCCGGATCCGCTGCCGGGGGTCCGGACCGCCGGGCCGGTCCAGGGTCGCGGTGTCGAGATCGGCGATCCGCTCGGCGGTGACGCCCGCGATCGGCGCCGCCAGCGGATCGGTGAAGACCCGTGGTTCGCCCGAGAGCTGGTGGTAGGCGCGCGCGTACGCGGTCGCCAAGGCTGTTCTGCTGGCCCGACCGATCTCCATGCCCGCCAGCCTAGAACCGATCTCGTAGGCTTTCGCCGTGAACGCGATGAGGCCGAGAGCACTGCTGTTCGATGTCCAGGGAACCGCCACCGACTTCCACTCGACCATCGTGCGGGCCGCCGTCGCGGCCGCCGGGGAGCTGAGCCCCGACCAGGACTGGGGAAAGTTCGTGAACGACTGGCGCGCGGCCTATTTCACGGAGATGTCCCGGCAGCCCGCGGACAGCGGGTGGGTCAGCGTGGCGTCGATCTACCGCAAGACCCTCGACCCGCTGCTCGACGTCGAGGGCATCGACCTGAAGCCCGCCGCCCGCGACGAACTGGCCCGCGCCTGGGCGCGCCTGGATCCGTGGCCCGACACCGTCCCCGGCCTGCGCCGCCTGCGCGCGACGTTCACCCTCGCGACCCTGTCCAATGCCGATGTCAGTGCGGTGGTGGAGATTACGCGCCACGGCGACCTCCCCTGGCACGCCGTCTTCGCGGCCGAGATGGTGGGCGCGTTCAAGCCGGATCCGCGCACCTACGGCCTGGCCGCCCGCTACCTGGGCCTGGAGCCGTCGGAGATCATGATGGTGGCCAGCCACAAGTACGACATCCGGGCCGCGCGCGAGCTCGGTTTCCGGACCGCGTTCGTGGCCCGGCCGCTCGAATACGGCGACCCCGCGCTCGCCGATGCCGAGTTCTCCGCCGAGTTCGATATCAATGCCGTGGATTTCCTGGATCTGGCCGACCAGCTCGCCTGCTGAGCGCCGAACCGTCTCCTAGAGTGGCAGGTGGGCGTTTTCGATACGGGAGGATCGGTTTTGTCCACAACACTCGTGAAGGGTCAGAACGGCGCACTGGCCGCGGCGGAGGTGGTGGTCTCCGTCCGCGTCGCGGCCACCGCCGAATTGTCCGCGCTGCTGGTGACCGAGCAGGGGAAAGTGCGCTCGGACAACGACTTCGTGTTCTACAACCAGCCGACCGGTCCGGGGGTGCGCCTGCGCAACGGCGTGGCCGGGCAGCCCGCCGATCTGGCGGTCTCACTGGCGCAGGTGCCCGCCGAGATCACCCAGATCCGGGCGGTCATCACCCTCGACGGGACCGGGGCCACCTTCGGGCGGATCGCCCCGCCCATCGCGGTGGTCTCCGACCCGGGCGGGAACGCGCTGTACGAGTACAAGATCGAGGACCTGCAGAGCGAGTCCATCGTCATCGCGGTCGAGCTGTACCGGCGCTACGGCGCCTGGAAGGTGCGGGCCGTCGGGCAGGGGTACGCGGGCGGATTCGCCGCCTTGGTCCGCGATCACGGCGTGACGGTCGAGGACGCGCCGCGGCCCGCCCCGATGCCCGTCGCTCCCCCGCCGCCGCCCTCGGCCTACCCGCCGCCGATCGCTCCGCCGCCGATCACTCCGCCCCCGGTCCCGCCGACGCCGGCCGACCGCACCCAGCCGCCGCCTCCGCCGCCCTCTTCGCCGCACCCCACCGAGGGCGGGCTCTCGGGCGCCAAGCCGGTGAATCTGTCCAAGGGGCAACGCGTCACGCTGCGCAAGGAGGGCGGGGTCGCGCTCACCCGCATCCGCATGGGCCTGGGCTGGGACCCGGCCAAACAGGGCGGACTGTTCGGCCGCCGCGCGGCGAACATCGACCTGGACGCCTGGGTGGCCATGTTCGCCGACCGGCACCTGGTGGACGTGGCCTACTACGGTCAGCTGATCTCGAAGGACGGGTCCATCCGGCACTCCGGCGACAATCTCACCGGCGAGGGCGCGGCCGGGGACGACGAGGTGATCCTGGTCGACCTGAGTCGCATTCCGCGCCACGTGAATACACTGCTGTTCATCGTCACCTCCTACCAGGGCCACACCTTCGAGCAGGTCAGCAATGCCTACTGCCGGCTGGTGGACGACACCACGCAGGCCGAGCTGGCCCGCTACGCGCTGGCGGGCGGCATGCCGTTCACGGCCATCGCCATGGCGAAGGTGTTCCGCTCGGGCGGCGAATGGAAGCTACAGGCCATCGGCGAGGGCTTCCAGGCCAAGCACCCCGGCGAGGCGGTGCCGCAGCTGGGCCGGTTCATCACCGTGGACTGAACCCGCTCACAGGAATCCGACCACCTGGGATGCCGCTTCGACCGGGTGCCCGGCCTCGATCGGATGCCCCAGCGCCGACACCTTCCAGATGCCGTCCTCGCGATGCACCTTGGCCACCACCATGCCGGTGTGCGCGCCGCCCGAGCTCAGATTGGAGCGGGTGAGCTCGGTGCTGGTGGTGCCGTCGGTCAAGCGCCAGAACGCGTTCCGGACCCGTTCGAAGGTGTGGCCCGCGTAGGAGGTGATGACGAAGACGATGGTGGTGACCTGCGGGCCGATCCGGGTCAGGTCCACGGTGATGGTCTCGTCGTCGCCCTTGCCCTCACCGGTGAGGTTGTCGCCGGAGTGCCGGATGGCGCCGTCCTTGGTGACCAGTTGGCCGTAGTAGGCGGCGTCGATCAGATCGTGCCCGGCGTAGACCAAGGCCGAGGCGTCCAGGTCGATCTCGACCGGCCGCGAACCCCATTTGTGCTGCACGTGCACCGGATCCCAGCCCAGGCCCATCTTGACGAAGCTCAGGTCCTGGCCCTGCCGGCGCAGGGCCACGGTGTCGCCGGACTTCATGACCGGCGCGATCGACGGGGCGGCGGGGCGGGCCGCGTGCGGCGAATTGCTGATGGAAACACCGTGATCCGCGACCAGCGCCGCGAAGCCGCGGGGGTGGCCGAAGCCGACCGCGCGGGCGTACCATCCGTCGTCGCCGCGGTCCAGGTCCACCGCCGCCACCGTGGTCTCGTTGCCGAGGCCGTCGATCACGTACTCGTACAGCGGGTTTCCGCGATCGTCGGCGATGCCGATGTGCGGGGCGGGATGGTCGCCGAAGCGGCTGTCGCGGTCGTCGAGGCTGACCACGATGCGAATATGGGCCACGCCCGGCGGCACGGCGCTCAGGTTCACGGCGACGGCGTGCTGCCCGGGCACCAGCTGGATGCCGGGGCCGGTGGGCTGGTTGTAGAAGATCAGGTCGGTATCGTCACGTACCGCACCGCGATCGGTCAGGAGCAGCGCGGCGAGATCGACTCCCGCGCTGAAATGCACCGTCACGGTGATGTCCGAGACGCCCAGTTCACCGGTCTGCCCTTGGGTGAGAAGTGCGGCCACGTTCTCCACTCTATTGGTTCGGCCGGACACCCGGATGAAACGAACCCATATCTGTTTCGCGCGTGGCATTTTGTGCGCGCGAACCTTAGGGCATCCGGAGGCGCTTGGCCATCTCCCGGCGAATCGTTTTATGCCACAAGGTGAATCGGTCGCATGTTCAGTAACTGTTGGGTACATTACCGGTCAGTAGCCGTTCAGGTTACCGTCGAGTAGTGGGACGAGGGACTGTCCGTCATCGAAGTCGGGCGCTGACGGGCGCGAAAACGTAAGGGACAGTTTTGGTTCAGTCGGGTACACCGACCATTCGCCGCGCCACCGAATCCGACATCGAGGACATCGTCCGGGTCATCGCCCTGGCCTTCGAGTCCGACGATCCGATCGAGGACTACGTCTTCCCCGATCCGGAAGTGCGCGCGCGGCGCACGCCGGGCATGCTGCGCGTCCTCGTCCGGCACCGCTACCTGCCCGCCGAGGCGGCCATCGTCGCCGAGATCGACGGCGTGATCGTCGGCGCTTTGCTGTGGATTCCCCACGGCTTCCGCAATACCGCTCGGCGGGAAGCGATTTCGGGTCCGCAGCTGCTGTGGGCCATGGGCCCGGCGGCCACCCGCCGGGGTATCGAGGTGGACGCCGCCATCGCCGGCTCCGCCCCCGCCGAGCCGCACAACTACATGGTCTACCTGGGCGCGGACCCCACGGTCCCGCGTTCGGGCATCGGCCGGGCGCTGACCCGCTGGCTCATCGCCGAGTCCGAGGCCCACGGGCGCGCCCTGTGCGGCATCTGCAAGGACGCCAACGTCGGCTACTACCAAGCGATGGACTTCGCGCGGCTCGCCGGAACCCGAATCGGGAGTAAGGGTCCGGAATTGAATTTCATGCTGCGGCCGGCGGGCGTGACCGCGGGCTGACATGACTCGGAGGGGAGCCCGATCGCGGAACACGATCGGGCCGCCGCCGCGCGCCCTCGGGGGGGATCACCAGGTTCGTTCTGTTTTCCGAGGAGATGCAGTGTCTGACCTTGCCATTGTCGGAATCGGGTGCCGCTATGCCGGCGGCATCGATTCCCCGGAGTCGTTCTGGGACTTCATCATCAACAAGGGCGACGGGGTCGTGGAGATCCCGTCCGACCGGTGGGACTACCGCCGGTATTACGACCCGGACAAACGCACGCCGGGACGCATGTACACCAAACGGGCCGCCTTCATGACCGGCGACCCGTGGGCCTTCGACCCCGACTTCTTCGGCATCTCGCCGCGCGAGGCCGCCGCCATGGACCCGCAGCAGCGCCTCGTCCTCGAGGTGGCCTGGGAGGCGCTCGACGACGCGGGCATCGCCGGACAGGCCGCGGGCGCGCCGATCGGCGTCTACGTCGGGGCCTTCACGCTGGACCAGATGGCGGTGTCCAACACCAATGCGGCGCTGCCGTGGGTGGACATGCACACCGCGGCGGGCGCGTCGTACACCATGCTGTCCAACCGGATCGCCTACGCGCTCAACATGATCGGCCCCGCGCTCACCGTCGACACCGCCTGCTCGTCGTCGCTGGTGGCCTTCCACCTGGCCTGCCAGGCGCTGGCCAACGGCGACTGCGAGGTGGCCCTGGCGGGCGGCGTCACCATGCTGCTGCAGCCGGAGGTGTTCGTCTCGATGTGCAAGGGCGGCTTCCTGGCCGCCGACGGCCGCAGTAAGCCCTTCGACGCCGCCGCCGACGGCTACGGCCGCGGTGAGGGCTCGGGCATGGTGGTGCTCAAGCGGCTCGAGGACGCCGAGCGCGCCGGGGACCGGATCTACGCGGTGGTCAAGGCCACCGGATCCAATCAGGACGGGCGCACCACCGCCATCACCGTTCCCAACGCGGATCTGCAGGAGGCCCTGGCCAAGTCGGTCACCGAGCGGGCGGGCATCGCACCGCACGAGGTCACCTACGTGGAGGCGCACGGCACCGGCACCCCGGTCGGCGACCCGCTGGAACTGCGGGCCATCGGACGCGCCTACGGGCAGGTCGAGGGGCGGACCGCGCCGCTGGGCGTGGGCTCGGTCAAGGGGCAGCTCGGTCACACCGAGGCCGCCTCGGGTATCGCGAGCGTCATCAAGTCGGCGCTGGCCATCACCCACCGCACCATCGCGCCGCAGGGCTGGTTGAACGAGCCGAACCCGGAGATCCCGTTCGACGAGCTGGGTCTGGCCTTGCAGGTGGAGGCGCAGCCGGTCGATCCGGAGACCCGAATGACGGTCGCGGTCAACGGTTTCGGCTACGGCGGCACCAACGCGCACGTCATCCTCCAGGAATACGTCGCGGCGGACACTCCGGAGCGGGAGCCCAGACACCATGGCGTGCTGCCGATTTCGGCGCGCACCGACACCGCCGCGCGCGAACTGGCGCGCGGCTACGCCGAGCTCATCGCCGCCGGAGCCGAACCCGCCCGGCTGGCCGAGGCGGCGTGGACCCGGCGGCACCATCACGGTGTGCGCGCGGGCCTCACCTTCGGTGACGACGCCGAGCTGGTGCGGGCGCTGATCGACTTCGCGGGCGGCGAGGGCCGCACCGCCAAGGTGATCGCCCGCAAGGCGCCCGAACCGGTGTTCGTGTTCACCGGCATGGGTCCGCAGTGGTGGGCCATGGGCCGCCGACTGCTCACCACCGGTGGCGCTTTCGCCACCGAGGCCGAGCGGATCGACGCGGTGTTCCGGGAGATCTCGGGCTGGTCGATCGTCGAGGAGCTGCTGCGGCCCGAGGAGCAGTCGCGGGTCACCTCGACCGCGGTCGCCCAGCCCGCCAACTTCCTGATCCAGGTCGCTCTGGTCGCCCTGCTCGACGAGCTGGGCATCCGGCCCGCCGCCGTGGTCGGCCACAGTGTCGGCGAGGTGTCGGCGGCCTACGTCACCGGGATGCTGTCGCTGCGGGACGCGCTGCTGGTCAGCTTCCATCGCGCCCGCCTGCAGGCCACCACGGCCGGTTCGGGCGGCATGCTCGCGGTCGGTCTGGCCCCCGCCGCCGCGCTGGAGCTGATCGACGGCGACGAACTGGTCAGCATCGCCGCGATCAACAGCCCGAGCGCGGTCACCCTCGCGGGCAACGAGCAGCGGCTGGACGAGATCGCCGAATCCCTCACCGAGCAAGGCGTTTTCGCGCGCCGACTCCAGGTCGAGGTGCCGTATCACAGCTACCTGATGGACCCCATCCTCGACGAGCTGACCGCCGCCCTGGCCGGGCTGAGCCTCGCCGAGCCGCGTATCCCGCTGTGGTCCACCGTGACCGGCACCCGGGTGACCGCGGGCGACTGGGACGCAGCCTACTGGTGCGCCAATGTGCGGCAGCCCGTCCGCTTCGCCGACGCCATCACCGAACTGGTGGGCGTGGGCAGCCGGGTGTTCCTGGAGGTCGGCCCGCATCCGGTGCTGGGCGCCAACATTCGCGAGATCCTGATCGGCGCGAACGAGACCGGCACCACCGTCGCCACCCTCAACCGCAAGCAGGACGACGCCGAGAGCGTCCGGCAGACCCTGGCCGGGCTGTACGCGGCGGGTGTGCTCGACATCGACGCCCTCTTCGGCGATCTGGTCACCCGGCATGTGGATCTGCCGCGCTACCCATGGCAGCGCACCCGGCTGCGCGTCGAACTGAGCGGCATGCAGCGGCTCAAGTACGGCACGCCCGGTATGTACCGCATGCTCGGCGATCCCGTACCGGAGCACCCGAACACCGCATGGCGCGTCCAGCTCAGCGTCGGCGACATGCCGTGGCTGGCCGACCATGTGGTCGGCGGGTCTCGCATCCTGCCCGGCGCGGCATATCTGGACGCGGCCCTGAGCGCGGCGGCGCTGCGCACCGAGTCCACCCGGGTCGCCGTCGAGGACGTCCGGTTCCTCGCGCCGCTGGTGGTGGACGAGGGCATGGCCCCGGTGGTGGAACTGCAGGTGGAGGAATCCACCCGGCGCTTCAGCATTCGCTCCCGCGACGCGGCGGGCGACGCCTGGACGGTCAATGCCACCGGCCGCCTGGTCGAGGGCGTCTACGAGCCGTCCAAGGCCGAGCTGCCGGTGCTCGAGGAGATGGCCGCCATCGACCCCGACGCCTATTACACCGCCTTCGCCGCCCGCGGCCTCGACTACGGCCCGGACTTCCGCCGCGCCACCGCGCTGCGGGTGAGCGGCAATACCGTGGTCGCGACCCTGGACGGAACCATTGCCCGCGACAGCGGGCACCTCGCCCACCCGGCGGTCGTCGACGCGGCCGTGCAGTGCTTCGGAGCGGTCCTCGCCGCCGCGCCGAACGCCGGACGGGGAGCGCTGGTTCCGGTCGCCGTCGCAGGCGTGCGGGTGTTCGCGCCCATCCCGGAGCGGGTGACCGTGGTGGCCCGCCTCACCAGTACCAGCGGCGACCAGACCGCCGACGAGCTCACCTGCGACTACGACCTGCTCGACGATGAGAAGAACATCGTCATGCGGATCCTGGGCCTGCGGCTGGGCGACATCAACCCCGATCGTGGTGCGCTGCAACGGCTCACGGACTACTTCTACGAGGACCGCTGGGACATGCGGGAACCGGTGGACACCACCGCCCTGCCCACCCCCGATACCGCGTACACGCTGGCCGTCGACTTCGCCGCCGAGGCGGGAGCGCGGGCCACATCCATCGCGGGCGCCACGGCCCACGGCGAGGTGCTCGCCGTCGGCGATCCGGGCCGCGAGGACCTGGAATCCGTTGTGCGCGAGCGACTCCAGCGGATCCTGGCGCTCAACGGTGTCGAGCGCACGCACATCGTGCTGGTCGCGGGACACGACTACACCGACCTGGACGCGCTGTGGACGCTGCGTCGCATCGCGGTCACCGTCGAGGGCTTCCTCGAGGACTGGCTCGAGCAGCGCGGCGAGGAAATCCCTATGACCGGTGACGGTTCCGTGCACGTCTCCCTGGTCACCGAGCGGGCCTTCGCGCACCCGGACGAGGACGCGGTCCCCGATCCTGCGCACGCCGCGCTGGCCGGCGCCCGCCGGGTGCTGCTCAACGAGCAGCCACGGCTGCGCTGGCGGCTCATCGACGTGGATCCGGAGGTGAGCGAGGCGGACCTGGCGGCGGAGCTGGCAGTGCCGGGCGCGTTCACCTACGACCACGCCGACGAAGTGGTGCTGCGCAACGGGTTGCGCTGGGTGACGGTGGTCGCGGCCACCCTGCCCGAGCGCATCGACGGACTGGACCGGGCCGAGCCGCTCACCGATCCGGAGGCGAACTTCCGGCTGGAGCTGCCCAAGTCGCGGGTGCTGTCGCGGCTGGCGTGGCGGCGCTGCGAACGCCGCGCGCCCGGGGCGGGCGAGGTCGAGGTGCGCATCCTGGCGGTCGGTCTCGGCTACAAGGACCCGCTCAAGGTCATCGGGGTGCTCGGTGAGCGCGAGATGGCGGGCACCTTCTACGGCACCGAGCCCGGGATGGAGGCCGACGCCGTCGTCGTCCGGACCGGTACGGGCGTCGACGATCTCGCGGTCGGCGACCGGGTGTTCGTGACGTCCAAGGGCATGATCTCCCGCTTCCACACCACCGAGGCCGACCTGGTCACCCGGGTGCCGGCGGACACCGAGCCCGGCGCGTGCACCAGCACGGTCGCGTTCGCCACCGCCGAGCACTCGCTGCTCGAACTGGCGCGGGTGCGCAAGGGCGAGGTGGTGCTGGTGCACGGCGCGGCGGGCGGTGTCGGCTCGGCCGCGGTGCAGGTCGCGAAGCTGTACGGGGCCACGGTGATCGGCACCGCCAGCAGTGACGAGCGCCGGGCCTATGTGCTCGAACAGGGCGCCGACCACGCGCTGGACTCGCGGTCGCTGAACTTCGCCGACGACGTCCTGGGCCTCACCTCCGGTCGCGGCGCGGACGTGGTGATCAGCACCGCGCCCGGGGAGATCCTGCGGCAGAACTTCAAGGCGGTGGCCGAGTTCGGGCGCATCGTGGAGATCGGCAAGGCCGACATCTACGGCGGCGGCGTGCTCGACCTGGGATACTTCGACAAGAACCTCTCCTACCATTCCTTCGACCTGGACCGCATGCTGGCGATCAAGCGCTCGGCCACCAGCGATCTGGTACGCGGCGTGCAGGAGAAGCTGGCGTCGGGCCACTACCGGTACCTGCCGTTCGAGGTGTACGACACCGCCGACGTGGCCCGGGCCTTCGAGGACGTGGCCCGTTCGGCGCAGCTCGGCCGGATCGCGGTGCGCCTGGAATCCGAAGCGCCGCAGGTGCGTCCGCTGATCGCGGCGGTCACCGTGGATCCGGCGGCCCGGTACCTGATCACCGGCGGGTTCGGCGCGTTCGGCCTCGCCGTCGGGCGCTGGCTGGCCGGGCTGGGCGCACGCCACCTGACCCTGCTGGGCCGGGGCGGCGCGACCACCGACGCCGCCCGCGCCCAACTGGCGCGCTGGCGGGCGCAGGGCGTCGAGGTCACCGAGGAACTGGTGGACGTCACCGACATCGAGGCCATGGAAGCCGTGGTAGCGCGGGCGCATTCCGCCGAGCACCCGCTGCGCGGCGTCTTCCACACCGCGGGCACCCTCGACGACAAGCGGGTCGCCGACATGGACCGGGACAGCCTGGCCAAGGTGTACCGGCCCAAGGCGGAGGGCGTGATCGCGCTGCGGCACGGGCTGGCCGCGGCCGGAGCCGAGCTCGACATGTTCGTGCTGTTCTCCTCCGGCAGCACCATCTTCGGCAGCATCGGCCAATACGCCTACACCGCAGCCAATCTCGCACTCAATGCCACCGCCGACCTGGTGGTCCGCGACGGCGGCACGGCGCTGGCGGTCGGCTGGGGTCACATGTCCGGCGGCGGCATGGCCGACGACGACTATGTGTCCCGCTACCTGCGCACCGCCGGATTCGACCCGATCGACATGGACGAGGGCGTCGAATACCTGGAGAAGGCCCTGGAACTGGGCATCCATCACCAGGCGTCGATCATCCCGATCAACTGGTCGACGGTGGCCTCCACGGTGTCCTGGTACGCCATGACCGGCCGCACCGCCGAGCTGATCGCCGCTGCGGCGCAGGACAATTCGGCCGCCTCGCAGCTGGTGTCGGCGCTGCGCGAACTCGACGAGCAGAAGCGGGCCGACGTGGTGGCGCACATGCTGGCCGAGCAACTGGCCGTGGTGATGGGCGTCGACGCCGACTCCATCGACCTCACCATCCCGGTGCCGGAACTGGGCCTGGACTCGCTGATGGCGGTGGAATTCGGTGCGCTGGTGGGCAAGACGCTGGGCGTGGACCTGCTGTCGATGAAGGTCGGGCGGTCGTTCACCCTCCAGCTCGCGGGGGCCCGCGCCGCCGAGATGCTGGTCGGCGCGAACACCGGGGCGGTGTCGGCATGAGCGAATCCGCACGGGACCTGGCACGGAAGCTGCTGGCGGGCAACGCGACCACGGAGGCGGGAGTGCCCGGCCGGGCCACCACGGTCCGGCACACCGCGCCCGCCACGCCGGCTCCCCTCGCGGGGCGGACTGGTCCGGCTCGCGCTCCGCGCGGGCCGGGTCGGCAGTTCGCCGACCATCCGGAGGTCGCGGCGGCCGTCGCCAAACGGGCGGCCATCGCGGCCATCAGCGAGCAGTCGGGCATGCCGAACCCGCTGTTCCTGCCGCGGAACAGCCCTAACGACACCGTCATCCGGGCCATGGACACCGACCTGGTGAACTTCAGCGCCTACAACTACCTGGGACTGTCCAGCCACCCCCGGGTGGTGCGGGCGGCCCAGGAGGCCCTCGACCAGTACGGCGCGTCGGCCTCTGCGAGCCGGATCGTGTCCGGCGAGATCCCGCTCTACGGCGAACTGGAGCAGCGGCTCGCCGGAATGTACGACGTGGGCGATGCGATGGTGACCACCAGCGGCTACCTCACCAACGCGGGCGTCATCGGCTTCCTGCTGCGCGAGGGCGATGTGGCGTTCTGCGACAGCCTGATCCACGGCAGTGTGGTCTCCGGCACGCAGTGGGCCGGCTGCCGCCGGATCAACTTCCGGCACAACGATCCCGACTCGCTGCGGTCGGTGCTGAAGATGTCGCGGTCCGGGTTCGATCGGGCGCTGGTGGTGCTGGAAGGCCACTACTCCATGGACGGCACCGTCGGCCGGGTGGCCGAACTGGCCGCCGTGGCCCGCGAATTCGACTGTGCCGTCATGGTGGACGAGGCCCACTCGCTCGGCGTGTTCGGCGCGGCCGGGCACGGCATCCGCGAGCACTACGGCATGGCCGGGGCCGAGGTCGACATCTGGATGGGCACGCTGTCCAAGGCGCTGGGCAGCGTCGGCGGGTTCATCGCCGCCGACGCCGAGCTGATCGCGGCGATGAAATCCAGTGCACCGGGCGTGGCCATGCTGACCGGTGCGCCCGCGCCGTCCGCCATCGCGGCGGCGCTGGCCAGTCTGGATGTGCTCGCGGCCGAACCGGATCGGGTGGCCCGGCTGTGGCACAACGCCCGGCTGTTCGACACCGCGCTGCGGGAGCGGGGACTGGATCTCGGTGAGTCCCAGGGCACGCCGATCGTGCCGGTGATCGTGCCGGGCGAGATGCGGGCCGGATTCGTGTCCGCGCACCTGCTGCGCCAGGGCGTGTACGCCGGGGCCATCTCGGCCCCGGCGGTGCCGGTGGGCAAGGAGCGGCTGCGCTTCTTCATCACCTCCGAGCACAGCGAGCGGCAGTTGCGGTCGACGGCGGACCTGCTGGCCGAGGCGATCGCGCTGGCGGGTCAGCTGCCCGAGGCCATGGCGGTCTGAGTCCGGCGGTGCTGTGGGCGGAGCGCGAACACCGCCCACAGCACCAGACCGGCCACCGTGGCGGCCACCCCGAGTTCGCACACCCGCGTCCAGCCGCCCGCCTCGAACGCGGCCCCGGCGGTCACCGATCCGGTCACGCCGCCGAGGAAGTAGGTGACCATGTAGGCGGTGGTCAGGCGGCTGCGCGCGGCTGGATCCAGGGTGTAGATGGCCGACTGGTTGGTCAGATGCGCGCCCTGGATACCGAAGTCGAAGACCACCAGCGCGGCGATCAACGCCACCACGTTGTGCCCGCCCCACACCACCAGCACCCAGCTGGCCAGCAGCACCAGCCAGGTCAGCGTGGTGACGCGGCGCAGGTGCCCGCGGTCGGCCAGCCGGCCCACCACCGGCGCGCCCAGCGCCCCGACCACCCCCGCCAGGCCGAACAGGCCGATCACGAATTCGCCGTAGTGGTACGAACTTCCGCCCGATCCGGACAGCTGGAACGCCAGCGCGGTCCACACCAGCGAGAAGCTCCCCATCAGGATGAACCCGAGCAGCATGCGCTGCCGCAACACCGCGTGGCGGCGGATCAGACCCAGGATCGACACCAGCACTCGTGGATAGCTCTCCCCGGTCGCCGCGCGCGGGGTGGCGGGCGCGAGCAGGTACACGCTGATCGCCATCACCACCTGCAGTCCGGCCGCCACCAGCAGCACCGCGCGCCAGCCGCCCAGCTGCGCCACCGCCCCGGACAGCACCCGCGACAACAGGATTCCCAGCAGCAGGCCGCTCATCACCGTGCCGACCACCTGCCCGCGCCGCGCCGGATCGGCCAGCGCCGAGGCCCACGGCACCACCACCTGCGCCGCCGAGGCCGCCACCCCGGTGGCCGCCACTCCCGCGACGAGCACCGCGTAGTTCGGCGCGAACGCCGACACCAGCAGGGCGGCGACCGAGGCGAGCAGCAGCACCGGCACCATGCGGTGGCGGCGCAGGAAGTCACCGAGCGGGACCAGGAACGCCAGGCCGCACAGATAGCCGATCTGGGCCGCGCTCACCAACAGCGCCGCACTCGCGGTGGACACCGTCAGGTCGCCGGCGACCTGGTGCAGCAGGGGTTGCAGGTAGTAGTTGCCCGCGGCCGAGGAGCCGGCGGTCACCGCGAACACCAGCACCGTCGTCCGGGTCAGCGTCGGGTCAGCCTCGGGAGCGATCGGTGCGGGTGCCGCGGTGCGGAGCGTGGAAACCATCACCGCTTCATGGTGGGCGGGGATTTCAATCTACAAAAGCGATGGTTTTCGATACTGCTATCTATCCAATAGATGGCAGGGCTAAGCTCGGCCCATGGAGCTGCGTCAGATCGAATGCTTCCTGGCCTGTTGCGACCACCGGTCCTTCACCGCCGCGGCCCGCCACCTCAACCTGGTGCAGTCGGCGGTCTCCACCAGCGTCGCCAAACTCGAGCACGAACTCGGGGTGCGCCTGTTCGACCGCACCCCGCGCACCCTCGAGCCGACCGTCGCGGGCCGGGCCATGGTCGCGCCCGCCCGCACCCTGCTGCGCGCCCGCGGCGACATCGTGGACGCCATCGACGCCGCCCGCGGGGAGATCCGCGGGGAGGTGGTCGTCGGCAATCTGATGAACATCCACAACATCGACCTGGCGGGCATCATCGCCGAACTGCACCGGCAGTATCCGGAGGTGACCCTGCGGATGCGTCAGAGCATCTCCGGAATGGCCGGCAATGTGGCCGGGCTGCTGGACAATTCGCTCGAACTGGCGCTGCTCGCGGGCATGAGCGACGAATTCCCCGGCCTCACCACCCATCTCATCGCCGAGGAGACGCTGGTGCTGTGCACCGCGCCCGGGCATCCGCTGGCGGGCCGCCCCTTCCACGCCGCCGATCTGCACGGGGTGCGGTTCATCGACTTCCCGCCGGGCTGGGGCATCCGCACCATCGCCGACGAGCTGTTCCCGGGCCGCTATCCGGTCATCGAGGTGGCCGACCAGGCGTTCGCACTGGAGTTGGCGGCCAAGGATTTCGGGGTCGCGCTCATCCCGCTGTCGGTCGCGCGGCTCTCCCCCGGCGTCCCGTTCGCCGACTACCGGCCGTATCCGCTGCCGTGGCGTTTGTGCGTCGGTCACGCGGCCGCGCGGACTCCGTCGAACGCGGCGCGCACGGTCATCGAAGCGCTCGTCGCGCACGGCGGCGCGGGGCGATGACGTGCGGCCGCGCAGCCTTCACAGGTCGACGATGGCGGGTGGGCCGGTGACGGTCAGGGGCGGGAGCGGGTCGGTGTAGCGCTCGATCTCCACCAGGGACAGCTGGCCCGTGCACCCTTGGCTCAGGCGGGACGTGCCGCGATCCCGGGTGACCGCGTTGGGGTTTCCGTGGCGGCAGAAGGTCGCGTCGGCGGGGTCGGGGTCGTACCAGGCGCCGGTGGACAGCTGCGCGACGCCCGGGCGCACCGAATCGCTGATCTCCAGCCCGGCCAGGCAGCTGCCGCGATCGTTGAATATCCGGACGATGTCGCCCGCGGCGAGACCGCGCGCGGCCGCGTCGTCCGGGTGCAGCCGGACCGGTTCGCGGCCCCGGATCTTCGAGGACTGGCTGTGCGCGCCGATATCGAGCTGACTGTGCAGTTTGGTCCGAGGCTGGTTGGCCACCAATTGAATCGGGAACCGGGCCGCCAGCGGGCCGCCCAGCCATTCGTCCGGCTCGAGCCACACCGGGTGGCCCGGGCAGTCGTCGTAGCCGAAGCCCGCGATGGTCTCGGAGAAGATCTCGATCCGCCCGCTCGGGGTGTGCAGCGGGTGAGCGACCGGGTCGGCGCGGAAGTCGGCGAAGGCGACGTGCTCCTCGGCTTCGAGGGGCAGGTCCAGGGATTCCCCGGACCAGAAGGTGTCGTAGTCGGGCACCTCGTGGCCGCGGGCGCTCAATCGGTCGCGCCACTCGTCGTAGAGGTGGCGCAGCCATTCCCGATCCGTGCGCCCCTCGGTGAATTCCTTACCGATGCCGAGCCTTTCGGCCAGTTCACCGAACATCCAGTAGTCGTCGCGGGCCTGCGCGTGCGGCCGGGTCAGGGCGGGCATCGGGAACAGGTAGCGGTCGCCCTCGCCCGAGCCGTAGTCGTCGCGTTCGAGGGTCATGGTCGAGGGCAGCACGATGTCGGCGTGCCGGGCCGTGGCCGACCAGAACGGATCGTGCACCACCACGGTGTCCGGCCGGCCGAAGGCGGTGCGCAGCCGGGCTAGGTCCTGGTGGTGATGGAAGGGGTTGCCACCGGCCCAATAGACCAGGCGGATGGCGGGATACGTGCGATGCTCGCCGTTGTACTCGTACGGCTCACCCGGGTTCAGCAGCATGTCCGCGATGCGCGCGACGGGGATGAAGTCGTGCACGGCGTTGCGCCCCTGCGGCAGTTTCGGCGGGGACGTGACCCGCACGGCCAGACCGACATTCCCGGCCGAACCGTAGCCGTGGCCGAATCCGCCTCCGGGCAGACCGATCTGGCCGAGCATGGCGGCCAGCACCACGCCCAGCCACAGCGGCTGCTCCCCGTAGCGGGCCCGCTGCAGCGACCAGCTCACCGTGACCAGGGTGCGGGTGGCCGCCATCTCGCGGGCGAGGGCGCGAATCCGGTCCGCGGGAACACCGGTGATGTGCTCGGCCCAGTCCGGGTCCTTGACGATGCCGTCCGCCGCGCCGCGCACATAGTCGCGGAAGCGGTCGTAGCCGACGGTGTAGCGGTCCAGGAAAGCGTTGTCCGCCAGCCCTTCCGCGTCCAGCACCTGGGCCAGCGCGAGCATCAGCGCGGCATCGCTGCCCGGCCGGGACGCGATCCATTCGGTGTGCGCCTCGGCCGGGCAGTCGTCGCGCAGCGGGCCGATGGTGACGAAGCGGCAGCCATTGGCGTGCGCGGTCTCGATCCAGCCGCGGCCGTTGTGCTTGGAGACCCCGCCGGGCGAGACCACCACGTTCTTCGGGGACAGACCGCCGAAGGAGACGATCAGCTTCGAGTGCTCGGCCAGCACCGACTTGGTGGTGGCCCGGGACATGATGGTGCCCATATCGGCGAGGATGTGCGGCAGCAACACCGTCGACGCGCCCAGGCTGTAGCTGTTGCGATGCGAGACGTAACCGCCGAGGCAGTTGAGAAATCGGTGAATCTGGCTCTGCGCGTGATGGAATCGGCCCGCGCTGGCCCAGCCGTAGGAGCCGCCGTAGACGGCGCCCGCACCGAATTCCCGGTACACCCTGGCCAATTCACCGGCCAGCAGATCCAGCGCGGTCTCCCACGAGACCGGCACGAACTCCTGCGCGCCGCGCGGTCCGGGCCCGGGGCCGTGTTCCAGCCAGCCGCGCCGCACATAAGGCTGGTCGATGCGGGCCGGATGGTGCTGGGCCGAGGCGACATTCTCGATGAGCGGAGTGGGTTCGGGGTCCGCGTGCCACGGGCGGACCGCGGTCAGCCGTTCGCCGTCACTGTCCGCTTCGAGAACGCCCCAGTGGGTGAGGTGCGTGGCCATGCCCACAACATACGCCCGGCCGGTCGGGGCAGGGTTGCGGATTCAGTAGCTTGGAGTACGCTCATTTTTGAGTCCACTCAGTTCCGCAGGCAGGGTTGGAGGTGTCCGATGGCCACAACGGCCACATCGGCGCACGTCGGACGACGGCAACGCAAGATGCACGACAAACAGTCCAGGATCTTCGAGGCGGCCGCGACCCTGTTTGCCGAACAGGGCTTCGACCGGGTCACCACCCAGCAGATCTCCGATCGCGCCGATATCGCGGCGGGCACGCTGTTCCGCTACGCGGCCACCAAAGGCGAACTGTTGCTGATGGTTTACAACGAGGAGCTGCGCACCGCGCTGGAGGTCGGCGCGGATCAGGCTCGCGCGCAGGCCGATACCGTCGCGGCGGTGTGCGAGATGCTGGGCCCGCTGCTGCGGACCGCCGCGCAACGACCCGAGAACACCATCGTCTATCAGCGTGAACTGCTGTTCGGCTCACCCACTGACAAGTACCGCTCCGAGGGCCTGGCCCTGGTGGCCCGGCTGGAATCCATGATCGCCGAACGGCTCGTCGCCGACTCCGGCGCGACCGGGTCACCACAGGTCGAGGAGCGGGCGCGAGTAGCCGGTCGCAGCATCTTCGCGGTGCTGCACCTGGCCTTGGCCCGGCCGTCCACCGGCGCGCATCCCGGGCACGACGCCATGGCGGATCTGCGGGCGCAGATCGCACAGATAATCGCCGGATACTTCACATCCACAGGGAGGCAATGACAATGGGCATCGAGATCCGCAAGGTCACCGTGCTCGGCACCGGTGTGCTGGGTTCCCAGATCGCGTTCCAGACCGCGTTCCGCGGCTTCGACGTCACCGGATACGACATCGACGACGCGGCGCTGACCGCGGCCCGCGGGCGCTTCGACAAGCTGGCCGCCACCTACCGCGAGCAGGTGCCCGGTGCGGGCGACGGCAAGGCCGAGGCGACCGCGGCGGGCATCGCGCTCAGTTCCGATCTGGGCGCGGCGGTTTCGGATGCCGACCTGGTGATCGAGGCGGTGCCGGAGGTGCTCTCACTCAAGCAGGAGATCTACGAGAAGCTGGGCAAGCTGGCCCCCGAGCGCACCATCTTCGCCACCAACTCCTCCACCCTGCTGCCCAGCGCCATCAAGGATTTCACCGGTCGGCCCGACCGGTTCCTGGCGTTGCATTTCGCGAATCAGGTGTGGCACTTCAACACCGCCGAGATCATGGGCACCCCCGACACCGATCCGGCCGTCTACCAGGCGGTGGTGGACTTCGCCTCCGCCATCGGCATGGTGCCCATCGAACTGCACAAGGAGAAGGCGGGCTACGTCCTCAACTCGCTGCTGGTGCCGCTGCTCAACGCGGCCATGAACCTCGCCGAGGGCGGCTACGCGGAGCCCGAGGCGGTGGACAAGACCTGGCGCATCGGCACCGGCGCTCCGGCCGGGCCGTTCCAGATCCTCGACATCATCGGGCTCACCACGCCCTACAACATCCTGATGAGCGGTGACGCCACCGGACAGCGAATCGCGCAGTGGCTCAAGGACAACTACATCGACAAGGGCAAGCTCGGCATCGCCACCGGAGAGGGGTTCTACAAGTACACGGCCTAGGCGCACACCGTTCTTCCAGACCGATCCCCCACGGACAGGAGTTCTGATGGAGTACACCAGCGGCAACTACGAAGCCTTCGCACGGCCCCGCAAGCCCGCGGGCGTGGATGGCAAGACGGCCTGGTTCGTCGGGTCGGGTCTCGCCTCGCTGTCCGGCGCGGCCTTCCTCATCCGCGATGGCCGGATGCCCGGGAACAAGATCACCATTCTGGAAGAGCTGAAGATCCCCGGCGGCGCGCTCGACGGCATCAGGGAACCGAAGAAGGGCTTCGTCATCCGCGGCGGCCGCGAGATGGAGAACCACTTCGAATGCCTGTGGGACCTGTTCCGGTCCATCCCGTCCATCGAGGTCGAGGACGCCAGCGTGCTCGACGAGTTCTACTGGCTCAACAAGGACGACCCGAACTTCTCGCTGGAGCGCGCCACCGTCAATCGCGGGCAGAGCGCGCAGACCAAGAACCTCTTCACGCTGAACGACAAGGCGCAGCAGGACGTCACCAAGATCTTCCTCGCCACCCGGGAGGAGATGGAGGGCAAGCGGATCAACGAGGTGTTCTCGAAGGACTTCTTCGAGAGCAACTTCTGGATGTACTGGCGCACCATGTTCGCCTTCGAGGACTGGCACAGCGCGCTGGAGATGAAGCTGTACCTGCACCGATTCGTGCACCACATCGGGGGGCTGCCGGACTTCTCGGCGCTGAAGTTCACCAAGTACAACCAGTACGAGTCGCTGGTGCTGCCGCTGTACCGGTGGCTGCTGGACCAGGGCGTGACGTTCACGTTCGACACCACCGTCACCGACGTCGACTTCGAGATCAGCGGGGATCGCAAGCAGGCCACCAGGATTCACTGGACTTCCGAGGGAGTCGACGGCGGGGTGGACCTGGGTCCGGACGATCTGCTGCTGATGACCATCGGGTCGCTGACCGAGAACTCCGACGAGGGCGACCAGCACACGCCCGCCCAGCTGAACGAGGGCCCGGCGCCGGCGTGGGATCTGTGGCGGCGCATCGCGGCCAAGGACGAGGCTTTCGGGCGGCCCGACGTGTTCGGCTCGCATATCCCCGAGACCAAGTGGGAGTCGGCCACCGTCACCACGCTGGATCAGCGCATCCCCGAATACATTCAGAAGATCTGTAAGCGGGATCCCTTCAGCGGCAAGGTCGTCACCGGCGGCATCGTCACCGTCAAGGACTCCAGCTGGCTGATGAGCTGGACGGTGAACCGGCAGCCGCACTTCAAGCAGCAGCCCAAGGATCAGATCGTGGTCTGGGTGTACGCGCTGTTCGCCGACAAGCCCGGTGACTACGTGAAGAAGACCATGCAGGAGTGCACCGGCGCGGAGATCACCCAGGAATGGCTGTACCACCTGGGCGTGCCCGAGTCTGACATCCCCGAACTGGCGGCCGAGGCGGCGCGCTGCGTGCCGGTGATGATGCCGTACGTGACCGCCTTCTTCATGCCCCGCAAGGCCGGCGACCGGCCCGACGTGGTGCCCGCGGGTTCGGTGAACTTCGCGTTCATCGGCCAGTTCGCGGAGACCAGCCGGGACTGCATCTTCACCACCGAGTACTCGGTGCGCACCGGGATGGAGGCGGCGTATCAGCTGCTCGACATCGAGCGGGGTGTGCCGGAGGTGTTCAACTCCACCTACGACATCCGCACGCTGCTGACGGCCATGACGCGGCTGCGCGACGGCGACCCGATCGACCTGCCCGGGCCGGAGCTGCTGTGGCGCGGGGTGGCGAAGCGGTTCGGCAACAACGAGATCGGCGAGCTGCTGACCCAGTACGGGGTCATCGGCACATAACGCCCGCCGCGACGGCCCGGTTCCGCAGGGGATCGGGCCGTCGTCGTCTCCACACCCGGCCGCGAGCTGGATAGTGAACTAATTGTCTATATGAACCCTGGACAGTTCATGCGGCCACGAGCTACCGTTCGAATAAATAGGCAATGATTTGACTACCAGGATGTGAGGGATCATGCACGCGTTCCGTCAGGCCGTCGAGGCCCGCGATGCCGCGGCCATCGAAGCGCTGCTCGCCGACAATGTCGTGTTCACCAGCCCGGTCGCCTTCAAGCCGTACCCGGGTAAGGCCATCACCGCGGCCATCCTGCGCGGGGTGCTGCGGGTGTTCGAGGACTTCCGGTACGTGAAGGAGATCGGCGCGCCCGACGCCGCCGATCACGCGCTGGTGTTCGAGACGACGGTCTCGGGCAAGCGCATCACCGGGTGCGACTTCCTGCACCTCGACGCCGACGGGAAGATCGACGAGTTCACCGTCATGGTTCGCCCGCTCTCCGGTGCGCAGGCGCTGGCCGGGGCCATGGCCGCCCAGTTCGCGCAGATCCAGGCCGAGGCCGTCGCGCAAATCGAACGGGAGGCAGCGGCGGCCGAACGCCAGGCGGCGGGTGCGTGAACGTGTTCGCGGGGGCCGCCGTAGCCGCCGGTTTCCTGGGATGATCCACGGACAGTCACCGAAAGGCCGATCCGCCATGACCGATGGCACCTACACCCGTTACGTCGCGCTCGGCGACAGCCAGACCGAGGGCGTCGGCGACGGCGACGACCGGACCGGCCTGCGGGGCTGGGCGGACCGGCTGGCCGAGCGAGTGGCCGCCTCCAATCCGGGCCTGTCGTATGCCAATCTGGCGGTGCGCGGGAAGCTGGCCGGGCAGATCCGGGCCGACCAGTTGGACGCGGCGCTGTCGCTGCGGCCCGATCTGGCGACCGTGCTCGCGGGCATGAACGACCTGCTGCGCCCCAACTTCGATCCGGACGCCATCGTCGCGGACGTCGAGGCGATGTTCGCCGCGCTCACCGCGACCGGCGCGGTCGTGGCCACCCTGACCTTTCCCGATGTCGCAGAGACGATTCCGCTGGCCCGGCCGCTGCGCGGGCGGGTGTCGATCCTCAACGAGCGGTTGCGGGCGGCGGCCCGGCGGCACGGGGTCCTGATCGCGGAGACCGGGCATCATGCCGTCGTCACCGATCCGCGGCTGTGGAGTCCCGACCGGTTGCACGCCAGTCCGCTCGGGCATCAGCGCATCGCCGAGGCCATGGCCGAGGCGTTGCGGCTGCCCGGCTCCGACGACACCTGGACCCGTCCGCTCATTCCCGCACTGCCCCAGCAGGGGCTGCTGCGGTCGATGGCGGCCGAACTCGAGTGGGCGGCAACCGCGCTGGGGCCGTGGGCCATGCGCCGGCTGCGCGGAATCTCCTCCGGTGACCAGCGGGTCGCCAAGCGGCCGCAGCCGCTGCCGGTGATCGGCGCGCCGCTCGCGCACTGAACCTCCAGCGCACGCCGAATCCTCGTCGCGGGCCGAACCTGCGCCGATCCGGCCCGCGGGCCTGCCCCGCTGCCGGACAATCGAACCCGAGCCCAGTCGGGGCCCGGGAAGGGTCGGCGCGGATCATGTTCATCGGCGACAACGTCTTGGCGGCGATCGGCAACACTCCGCTGGTGCGATTGCACCGGGTGACGCCCGAGGGGTGCGCGGAGATCCTGGTGAAACTCGAGGGACAGAATCCGTCCGGCAGCATGAAGGATCGGGCCGCCCAGGCCATGATCGCGGTGGCCGAGCGGGACGGGCGGCTGCGACCCGGTGACACAGTGGTCGAATACGCGTGCGGCAGTAGTGGTTCCGCGCTCGGGCTGGTGTGCGCGGCCAAGGGGTATCGGCTGCGACTGGTCGACTCCACCGCCGCGGCCGAGCGGGAGAGCAGGGAACCCGGCACCTTCTGGCCCGATCACCTGAACAACACCGACGCCATCACCGGCTATCACGGTCTGGGGCAGGAGATCTGGACGCAGACCGAGTGCCGGGTGGACGCGTTCGTTCAGGCGGTCGGCAGTGCCGCCGCGCTCCGCGGCAGCGCCGCGCTGCTCCGCTATCACAAGCAGCGGCGGATCCACGTCGTGGCAGTGGAGCCCGCCGAGTCGCCCGTGCTGTCCGGCGGCCCGCCCGGTGAGCACCGGATCGAGGGCATCGGCCTGGGTTATCCACCGCCCCTGTGGGATCCGACCCTGGTCGACGAGGTGGTGCCGGTCTCCAGTCCCGAGGCCGAGGCCATGGCGCATCGGCTGGCCCGCGAGGAGGGCCTGCGCGCCGGAAACTCCTCCGGCGCGAATGTGGTCGCGGCCATCCGCGTGGGGCTTCGCCTGGGTCCGCGAGCCCGCGTGGTCACGCTGCTACCGGACTCCGGCCTGAAGCAGGGTCAGACGTTGACGCCGTAATCCCGTGCGATTCCGCCCAATCCGGACGCATACCCCTGCCCGATGGCCCGGAACTTCCATTCCGCGCCGTGCCGGTACAACTCCCCGAACACCATGGCCGTCTCGGTGGAGGCGTCCTCGGTCAGATCAAACCGGGCCAGTTCCGTCCCCGTGACCGCGTCCACCACCCGGATGTACGCGTTCCGGACCTGCCCGAACGCCTGCCGCCGCGCCTCGGCCTCGTAAATCGATACGGGGAAGAAGATATTCGTGATCGTGGGCGGCATGGCCGCCAAGTCCACATTGATCACCTCGTCGTCGCCCTCCCCCGCGCCGGTCAGGTTGTCGCCCGTGTGCTCGATCGTCCCCTCCGGCGAGCGCAGGTTGTTGTAGAACACGAAGTGCTTGTCCGACACCACCCGCTGATTCGGCCCGCACGCCATGGCGCTGGCGTCCAAGTCGAAATCGGCCCCGGTGGTGCTGCGCACATCCCACCCCAGCCCCACCGAAACCTTCGTCAGATTCGGCGCCTGCTTCGACAGCGAGATATTCCCACCCTTGGCCAGACTGACACTCATCGAACTACCTTCCCTCCGAAGTCGATCCCATCCCCAATCGTCCTCGCGTCGCACCCGCAGAGCCACCGATTCGGCGTCCAGCTGCTCGGCGATCACGGCCACCCGCCGCTGCAACGCCAGTAACTCGATCAGATCCCGGGGCACCGCGGGCTCCCCCGGCTCCGCCGCCGCCACCGCCCGCATCGCCTCGGCATGCGCTTCCCGGATCGCGGCCCGCAATCGCGCGCCCGCCAACGGCTCCCCCATACCGAGCGTCACTCCTCGAATGTACTCGTCCGGCAGTTCTTCGAAACGCTCGCGAACAGCAACCCGGTTCGAATTGAAACCTGTTACAGTTCGAGCGCCGAAGGGGAGGTGGCCGATGTCGTCGAGCCGTAAATATCATTACCGGACAACATTTTTCACGCGATTCGCGCGAGTGGCGATACCGATCGCAGCCTTGATGGGGGCCACGAGCGTCATGGCGGCACCGGCGTCGGCGGTACCCAATACCGCAGACTCCTTCTACACGCCGCCCGAAGATTATGCGACGCAACAGCCCGGGACGATCCTCCGCGTGCGACCGATCCAAGCCAGCTATTCACAGTTGGTCCCGTGGCCGGTCCAGGCGTGGCAGTTGCTGTATCGGACCACCGCGGCGAACGGTCAGCCCTATGCCGCGGTGACGACGGTCCTGAAGACCGCGAACACGACTCGGCCGACGGCACTGCTGTCGTTCCAGAACATGACCGACGCGATCGCGCCGCAGTGCCAGCCGTCCCAGGCGTTGTTCCAGGGCCATGTCCCCTGGATCGATCCGTCGAAATCCGGCCCGCTGCAATTGACCACGATGTCCGGTGAGACCGCGTTTATCGCCGCCGGGCTGGCTCGCGGCTGGGCGGTCTCGGTGCCGGACTTCGGTGGCGTCGACAACCACTACTCGACGCCGAAGGAGCCCGGTTACACCGTGCTGGACGGTATTCGGGCTGTCGAGGCGTTCGAACCGGCCGCCCTGTCGGGACCCGGCACCCCCGCGCTCCTGTGGGGCTACTCCGGTGGCGGCATCGCGAGCACCTGGGCCGCACAGGAACAGCCGCGGTACGCGCCCGAACTGAATCTGGTCGGGACGGCAGCCGGCGCACCGGTCGCCGACCCTCGTGTCGCGATGCTCGCCATGAACGGCACGCCCGTCGGCGGCGGCCTCCGCGATCTTCTGTTTCCTGTCGCGCTGATGGGCGTCATGCAGGATTCCCCCGCGTTCACCGCCGCCATGAACCGCTACCTCACTCCCGCTGGGAAACAGAAGATCGCGGAGGCCGCCGACAACTGCACACCCCAGAACATGGTGTCCAGCCTCGGTCTCGACGCCGACCAGTTCCTCACCGAACCCATCGAGCAGATTCTCACCGACCCCGCCATCAACGCCGCCCTCGAGGAACGCGCCCTGGGCGCCACCGCCCCCACCACCTCCCTCTACATCTACAACGCCATAGACGACGAGGGCAGCCTCATCACCAGCATGGACACCCTGGTCGCCACCTACTGCGCCGCCGGCACCCCCGTCACCTACCGCCGAGAACAACTCGCCATGCCCGCCTCCGCCCACACCGGCGAATGGTTCCTGGGCGCCCCCGCCGCCCTCGCCTGGCTCCAACAACAAGCCGAAACCCCCACCGCCCACCCCACCTGCGACACCCGAACCGTCCCCACCACCGCCACCGACCCCGCCGCCCTGGACGCCCTCACCACCGGCATCCTCACCGGCCCCGTCCGCACCTTCCTGGGCATCTGACATCTCGACGGCGGAGTCACACCGCCCTCATTCCGCGGCGGACTCCACCTCGATATCAATCTGGAAGGTCGAACTCGTCCCGTCTTCCGCGGTAAGAGTGACCGGACCGAACGTGATGAACGGTATTGCGGCACTTCCCGTCCCCCGATAGAAGCCGGGAGCCGCGGTCACCCGCACGGCAATGGCGGCCAACATGGCAGCCATCTGATCGTCGGCATCGATCATCGGCTCCGCCAGCCCCGAATACCCCTGCGCCAGCAGCCAATCACGGACAACAACGGAGTCCCGACTCATCTCGGGAAGAATGCTCTGATTCCCCCACGCCCAAAGCCACGTTCCGGCGTCCGCGTTGGCGAGACGGTCGAGCCAGGCGTCCAGGCGGGCTGGTCAACCGGGGCCGGACCAGCCGTCGCTTGTCCAGTTGCGGAGGTCTTCGACGTACCAGTCGTGTTGCTGACTTTCCCAGGCGCGCATGTTCGGGTAGCGGTCGCCACAGTAGCGGCGCTCCATGTAGGCGGCCAGGGCCTCCCGCTCGGCGTCGTCGGCCAGGACTATCGATGTTCGACCTGCGCGGATCTCATAACCACCGTCGGGGAGTCGCCGGCTCGAGGACTCGACGCCTTGGGACTCGAAGCCGCTCGAGGCCTTCAGATAGGCGGAATAGATTACGCGGTACGAGAATTCGTCGCTGTCATCACGGATTTCGTCGAGCCATGCGTCGAACTTCTCCATGAGGCGATTAGATCATCCCGTGCCGGGCGGCGGCGAGGATCGCCGGTGGAGGTATGGGCGTTATGTCCGATATGCATTGGGCGAATTCGGGGTGATCGGACATGATTCGTCAAGTTTGTGTTGGTGCTTGTTCGAAGAGGGAAGAGTTAGATGAAGTTCATGGGTAAGGCCGTTGTCGCGGTCGCGGCGGTTGGTCTTGCGGCGGGGTCGGCGATCGGTGCGGGTACCGCTGATGCGGCCGGACTGTATGGGTCGATCGCGTTCAGCGGTGACAACTGGATCTATGGCAGCAGCGTGAATGCGCCGAGCGCGGACGCGGCGATGGCCGAGGCGTTGGATCAGTGCGGGTGGGAAGGGGCCACCGACTGCCAGGTGATGATCACCTGGGCGAACGGGTGTGGCGCGCTGGTGTATCGAAATGACGACACCGACAATCTCGCGGTGGGCACCGGCACGGGGCGCGATCGCGCGACCGCATTGCGCAGCGCTTACGAGAGCCTCTCCCAGTACTACCCGCCCGCGATGCTGGCGAATGTCGGGTCGGCGGATCTGTCGGCGACGGGGATCAGCAAGGTGGTTTGCACCGCTAACGCTGGTTAGGGGTTCGAGTCCTCGGGACAGTTCGGTGTCGCAGGCGGCGCGATCACCTGCGACACCGGATGTCAGCCGGTCGAGGTCAGTGGAGGATCACCTGGCCGAGGCGGGGCAGCAGGAGTCGTTTCCAGCTGCGTTCGACGGCGTTGCGGGCCATCTTCTGGCGGCGGTCCTCGATGTCGAAACCTGTCTGCGTCAGCAGGAGTCGGGTGCCATGGCCCTGCGGGTGTAGCGCCCAGTCGACAATCCATCGGGTGGGGTAGTCGGCCCGTGGATATGTCCAGGTGTAGGACAGTCGCTCGCAGGGACGAGCGGTCAGTACCTCGCAGAGGATCTCGTCTATCGACGAATCCGGGGTGGTGAATCGGAAATGGGTTCCGGCGGATGCCGCGAAGCCGGTCGGCCGGAGCAGCCACTTCTCGAGTAGATCCGGGTCGGTCAGGGCCCGCCATACCGCGTCCGGCGGCTGCCGGAAGAAGCTGCCGAGCTCGACGGCGGCGGGATCCAACCGCGTATCGGCGATCACCGTATCGCTCAATTCGCCTGACCTTCCTGGTATTTCGCCTCCATTTCCGCGGCGAGCTGCGGCTTCTCGGCCTCCATCTTCTGGACGTACGCGACCGCGTCAGCGACGGTCCGCAGGCCGGCGAGGTCTTCGTCGGGGACCTTGACGTCGTACCTGTCCTCCAACTGGACCGCGATCTCCACCTGCGACAGCGAATCGATTTCCAGGTCTTCGACAAAGGACTTCTCGATCGTCACCTCGGACGCATCGATTCCCGTCACCTCTTCGACGATCTCCGCGATCCCGCTGACAATTTCTTCCTGCGTGCTGGCCACGAAACACTCTCCTCGCTGTGACGACACATACCTGAACGGCAGTGCCAGTACGCTAAAAGCTCCAGTGGGGTGGAGGTTCAAGAACTTGTGACGGACGACACAAAGACCGCTGCGCTCATGAGCATCGGGGAATTGGCGCGCAACTCGGGGCTGTCGGTGCGCACAATCCGGTTCTACTGCGACGAAGGCATTCTCGAATCCCAGCGCAGCGGCGGCGGACATCGAATGTTCGACGCCGACAGCGCGACCGAACGACTGCTGCTGGTGCGGCGATTACGGGCACTCGGACTCGGGTTGGACTCGATCACCGGCGTCCTGCGCGGAGAACAGTCGATGGAAGAGGCCATCGCCGCCGAAAGCGCCAAGCTCGATATCGAATTCAGCTCACTGGCCTGGCGTCGCGCATCGGTACGGGCCATGGAGGCCGCCGCCCCGGCACAACGCGCCGAACGGCTCGCATTATTGGCCGCAGCCCAGGACGGTAATGCGTTGCACGAGAACCTCATTCGCTTCTGGCATCGCATTCTCACACCGATTCCGCGGTCCGACAGCGACGGCTGGGTGTGCTGGAACGTCCCGGAACCGCCCACCGACCCATCAGTCGACGAGGTCGTCACCTACGCCGAACTGGCCGCCCTCGCCTCCAGCCCCGACCTGAACAACGCAGTCCGACACCAATACTGGCGAGATCGCCCCGACCTGATCCGCGACCCGCGAGCCCTCTACCACGCGATGGGCGAGATAATGATCGACGTCGTGCCCCTCGTAGCCGACGGCATCCCCCCGCACTCCGGCAACGAACTCGACCGATTCGTCACCGCCCACGCCACCGCCCGCGGCGAACGCGACACCCGAGAATTCCGCGAACACCTCTTACGCGACGCAACCGACTCCGACCCCCGAATCCACCGCTATTGGTCCCTGACAGACCAACTCCTCGGCCCCCGAGTCACGATCGGCCGCGCCCACGACTGGCTGTACAACGCACTGGCCGAGACTTCAGCGGCAAGGGCCGAATAGGCCTGAAAGGGGCCGTACGCATGGCCTATTGGAACAGGGTGTTCCAGAAGGGGCAGCGGTGGTCGGTGGCGAAGGTGGTGGAGAACTGGTTTCCGGTGGGGCGGAAGGAAAGGAAGGTGGGGGTGGTGGGGGTGTATTGGGGGATGGCGGGGAGGTTGGCGGGGTCGGGGGTGCCGGTGTTGATGAAGCGGGTCCAGTAGCGGCGGATGTCGGATTGGAGGCGGCGTTGGGGTGGGGTCATGACGCCGTCGAGGGCGAAGCCGGCTTGGACCAGGTCGAAGAGGGAGGGGAGTTCGGCGGCGTGATAGGCGCCCATGGGGAAGGTGCTGGGTGGGGCCAAGGCGCCGCGGTCGTCGAATTCGTAGACGTAGGTGGGGTTGTGGCGGGAGAGGTCGGAGACCTGGGAGATGAGTTTGCAGACGAGTTGGTCTGTCCAGGCTCGGGTGAGAGCCAGGGCCGGTTGGGGGTAGTCGGTGAGGGGGTATTCGCCGATGACCTGGTCGGTTTGGGCTGGGGTCAGGTCGGGGATCTTGGCGGCGAGGAGGCGGGGGTAGTCGGCGGCGGTCATGACGGGGCCGAGGGGGATGCCGTATTTGATCCAGACCCAGAGGGCCACCTCGTCGTGATTGGAGCCGACGAAGGTGGGAATGCGGGACATGCCACCGGATTTCAGCAGGGTCAGCGGGCTTTCGGGGAGGTAGGCGTTGCCGTGGACAATATTGGTGTCGTCGGGGCCGCGGTCCACCAGGATGTCGGGTGAGAGGGTGCGGAGGCAGGTCGCGTCGTCGGTGGCGGGGCAACCCGCGGCGGCGGCCCAGGCGTCGCCTTCGGCCTCCGCGTCCGGGAGGGATTGGCTCGCACACGGACCGCTCTGGAGGATGGCGGCCTGGAAGAGGGGCTTGGAGGACGGGGTGGCCATGTGGGCGCAGATCGAGACGCCGCCGGCCGATTCGCCGTCCAGGGTGACGCGATCGGGGTCGCCGCCGAACGCGGCGATATTGCGGTGGACCCAGCGCAGGGCGGCCTGCTGGTCCATGAGGCCGTAGTCGCCGGAGCCGGAACCGTCGTCCAGGGCCGAGGCGGCCAGGAAGCCGAACAGTCCGAGCCGGTAGTTGATGGTGACGACGATGACGTCCCCGTCGGGTTGGGAGACCAAAGGGGCTGCTCCGTACATGCTTCCGGTGCCGGTCTGCAGGCTGCCGCCGTGGATCCACACCATGACGGGCAGGGCGCGGCCGTCGGCGGGGAGCGTCGGCGGCGTCCAGACATTGAGGTACAGGCAGTCTTCGACGGTGGTGCGCAGGCCGCCCAACCCGGTCGGCTGGGCGCAGTTCGGGCCCGCGTCGCGGGCCTCACGAACTCCGGGCCACGGCGCGACCGGCTCGGGCGGCCGCCAGCGCAGCGCACCGACCGGTGGTGCGGCGTAAGGGATTCCATTGAACAGGCGATACGACGGGGTCGAGACACCGTGCAACGCACCACTATCGATGGTGACCGTGTCCGGGGCGAGTCCCGAATAGGCCCGCGCCGTCGAGCCGTTCACCGCGAAGATCACCACCAGTAGCGCCACCGCCGCGAACACCGCGCCGGATCCCCGCCTCATCCACCCCTGTTCACGCACGATCACCCGAGCCTCCTGGGCCAGCAAGCGCTGTCGCGTAGTCGTTCGATACTAGTCGGCCGGCCCAGACGGGGGTCCGAAGTCTCACGAAACCGGGAAAACTCCTGCTTACGGGCGGGTCCGCACGGCGGATCCGTCTCACCGCGAGACGCTTGTTGACACTCGATTCAGGTCGGGACGACGGTGGCCCCATGACCCGCACCTCACCCGATGCGCTCGACGTCTTCGATCCCGCGCACATCGACGACCCCTACGCGCTGTACCGGCGGCTGCGCGAGCAATCCCCTGTCTACCGCATCCCGGGCACCGACTTCTACCTGGTGACGTCGTGGGATCTGGTGACCGAGGCCGTGAATCGAGGCGACGAGTTCTCCTCGAACCTCACCGGCGCACTCCTGCGGCAGGAGGGACAGCCGCCCGTCACCTTCGACATGGACGGCGGTGGCCAGGCCGTCCACGTCCTCGCCACCGCCGACGACCCGAGCCACCAGGCCCAGCGCAAACTCGTGCAGCCCTTGCTGGCCAAGCGGATTCGCGGCCTCGGCCCCACCGTCACCGAACTGGTGGACCGGCTGTGGACCGAGGAACTACACGGCGATCGCATCGACTGGGCGACCGGTATGGCCGACCGCCTCCCCCTGGCGCTCGTCGCCGACATCATCGGACTCCCCGACGCCGCGGTGCCGCAACTGCTCACCTGGGCCTACGACAGCACCGAGATGCTGGGCGGCGTGGTCGACTCGGACCGTTTCGTGCACCTGGTCAGCGCCGCCACCGAACTCACCGGCTACCTGCACACCGAATTCGCCGCCGCCCAGCGCAACCCGGGCGACGACCTGCTCGGCGTGCTGGCCCGCGCCTGCGCCGCCGGGGAGATCACCGATGTGGTGGCCGTGCTGATCCTGGTCCAACTCGTCGGCGCGGGCGGCGAATCCACGGCGGGTCTCATCGCCAATGCCGCCCGGCTGCTGGCCACCCGCCCCGACCTCCAGGACGAGCTGCGCGCCGAACCCGCCCTGCTGCCCGCCTTCCTGGACGAGGCGCTGCGCCTGGAATCGCCCTTCCGAGGCCATCATCGGCACGTCACCACCGATACCGTGCTGGGCGGCATCGAGATTCCCGCGGGCAGCCACCTGCTGTTGCAGTGGGGCGCCGCCAATCGCGACCCGGCCCGCTTCGACGATCCGGACACCCTCGATCTGGACCGCCGCAGCGGCGCCAACAATCTCGCCTTCGGGCGCGGCATCCACTTCTGTATCGGCTCGGCACTGGCCAAGCTGGAGGCCACCGCCGCGCTCACCGCCCTGTTCGAGCGCACCACCGCCTTCACCCTCGTCGAAGACGCCCCGCCGCAGTGGTTTCCGAGCATCTTCGTGCGCCGCCATCGCACCCTGCCGCTGCGCCTCCGCATCCGAAACACGTGAGCCCGCGGACTCGCCCGGATTCTTCCGCGCGTCCGCCACGTGCCGGGGGCGCGGTCACGGCATGATCGTCGTCGATCGATCAGGGGGGGCATCCACAGCTGTGACCACAGGAAAGGGGTTTTGTTCGTGAAGACCGTGTACGTCCGCCGCATCACCCTGGCGGCAACCGCGTGTGCCCTGTCCGGTGCGCTGGCCGCGCCGGCCGCCGCCGACGCCGCGCCGCAGAAGATCACGCTCGACTACGCCAAGGGCCGGTGCGGCCAGACCACGCTGTTGGCGCACTCGTTCACACCCACCACGCTGGAGATCACCACCTCCAGCAACTTCACCGACGACGCCAAGATCGACATGGCAGGGAAGCGCACCCCGCTGCCCGACACCTACGGCGCGGTCACCACCACCGTCGATCTGGGCACCCCGATGCCGGGCGCCATCCCGTTCGAGGTGTCGGGCTCGGACTGGCCGGGCAGCCTGGGCACCGGCTGTAAAGGCTGGATCATCGTCGCCTGATCGGCAGCCGACAACGATCGAGCCCCGGGAGCGATTCCCGGGGCTCGATCGATTGTCGCGGCCTACTTGCCGTGGGCGCGCAGCTGGTACAGCCCCTGGGTCTCGGCCACGACCACACCGTTGGCGTCGGTCACCTTCGCCGTGAGGGTGAAGTCGGCCTTGCCCTTGGCGTCGGCCTCCTCGGTGATCCGCGCGATCTCCTCCTCCGACAGCGACGCTTCGGCGCGCACATCGGTGGCGGCGGGCTTCCGGAAGAACACGTGCAGGTCCTTCACCAGCGGGAAGTACTTGGCGGTGTCGAAGCTGGAGATGGCGATCGCGCCACCCAGGATCTCCGCGACCGTGAACAGCACACCGGCGTACATGACGCCGAAGTGATTGCCGTTGCCCTCGATGGGGACCGTGGTGGCCGCGAACCCGGGGCGCACCTCCTCGGCCCGCACCCCCATCTTGTGCGCGATCGGAATCGTGAACTCCAGACCGCCGTTCACGACCTCGTTCAGCGCGGGGGCATCGTTCGCCATGCGGACCTCCTCGTCCCAGAAGTTATGGCAACTTACTGACGTGCTGCCAACAAGGTGAATCATTCCGCGTGAGAGGGTTACCGCGCAACTCTGTCATCCCGCCCCGTGAAACCCGCCACATCCAGGCAAATCATCCCACGACCCCTCTAGTATGCAAGTCGTGTCCAAGACTTTCTCCGCCGCCGAGCGGGCCTACCGCGAAATCAAGGAACGTATACTCAGCGGCGATCTCCCCGGCGGGGAGCTGGTCAGCGAGAACGAGATGGCCGGGGAGCTGGGCACCTCCCGCACCCCCATCCGCGAGGCCTTCCTGCGGCTCGAGACCGAGGGCTGGATGCGGCTCTACCCCAAGCGCGGCGCCCTCGTGGTGCCCGTCCCCTCGCACGAGGCCGACCATGTGATCCACGCCCGCTACATCGTGGAAACCGGTGCGGTGGACGCGCTCACCCGCATCGCCCGCGCGGGCCTGATTCCCCGGCTGCGTGAATCCCTGGACCGCCAGCGCGAACTCGCCGACGCCGGCGACCTCGAGGAATTCGCCATCGCCGACGCCGACTTCCACCGCGAATACGTGGTGGCCGCGGACAACCCGCTGCTCATCGGCTTCTACGACTCGCTGCGCGAACGGCAGCGCCGGATGAACAGCGTCGCGCTGCAACGCGGCGAGACCAACCCGCACCGCATCATCGAGCAGCACACCCGCCTCGCGGATCTGATCGACGCCGCCGACGGCGCCGGATTCGCCGAGGCCCTCGCCGAACACCTCACCGACGTGCACGGCGTCACCCCGAGGGGGATGTGATGGCGACCCTGACCACGCTCGACACCCGCGCCGATCGACTGGGCACCCACCCGACGGCGTGGCTCGGCGTCGCGACGGCCATCTTCGCGATCGCCTGGGGCGGTAACGAATTCACGCCCCTGCTGGTCATGTACAAGCGCGACGGACTGCCCGTCACCACCGTCGACCTGCTGCTGTTCGAATACGTGCTGGGCATCGTGCCCGCCCTGCTCATCGGCGGCCCGCTGTCGGACCGCTACGGCCGGCGCCCGCTCATGCGGCCCGCGCCGTTCATCGCGGCCACCGGCTCGACGCTGCTGGCCTTCGGATCCCATTCGGTCCCCATGCTTTCCGCGGGCCGGGTGCTGTGCGGCATCGCACTGGGCCTGGCCATGGCGGTGGGCAGCAGCTGGCTCAAGGAGCTGTCGCAGCCGCCGTTCACCGCCGATACCGCCTCCGGCACCGGGGCGCGCCGTTCGGCCATGAGCCTCACCGGCGGCTTCGGCGTCGGCGCGGGTGTGGCGGGCGTGCTGGCGCAGTGGGGTCCGTGGCCGGACTCACTCGCCTATCTGATCAATGTGACGCTGTGTGCCGCGGCCGCGGCGCTGCTGTTCCGCGCGCCGGAAACCATCGTGCCACAGGTGAATCCGGGACCGCTCCTCGACGATCTGAAGGTCCCGGTCGGCGCGCATCACCGCTTCCGCACCGTCGCGCTGCCGGTGTGCCTGTGGCTGTTCACCTCGTCGGCGGCGGCGTACGCCATCATGCCGACGCTCATGATGCCCAAGGTGCACGACGCCCCGATCGCGTTCTCCGCCCTGATCACCGTGATCACCCTCGGCTGTGGTTTCGGCATCCAGTCGGTGGCGCGCAAGATCGATCGCCCCGGTTCGCTGCGACTGCCGGTACTGGCCCTGAGCCTGGTCATCCTCGGAATGCTGCTCGCCGCAGCCGCTTCCGCCACCCTCACCCTGTGGCTGACCGTGCTGACCGCCGTCGCCCTGGGCATGGGATTCGGCAGCGGGCTGGTCGCGGGCCTGCTGGAGATCGAGCGCATGGCCCGTCCCGACGACCTGGCCGGACTGACCGCGGTGTTCTACGCGGTCAGCTACCTCGGCTTCGGCGTCCCGGCCCTGATGGCGGTCTGCCACAACGGCATCGGCGTCGGCTACCCCGCCATGTTCGGCGTCCTCGCCGCCGCCTGCGCGGCGTGCCTGGCCATCGTGAGCCGGTCCCGCCCGGCCTGAGCTCGGATATCCCGGCGGCGGCCCCCAACCGCCCGCCGCCGGGCCCCGCCTCACAGCGAGCGGGAGATGATCTCCTTCATGATCTCGCTGGTGCCGCCGTAGATGCGGTTCACGCGCGAACCCGTGTACATGTTCGCGATCGGGTACTCCATCATGTAGCCGTAGCCGCCGAACAGCTGCAGGCAGCGGTCGACCACCTTGTCGCAGGTCTCCGCGGCGAACAGCTTGGCCATGGACGCGGTCGACGGGTCGTTCCTGCCGTCGATGTACTGCTGGATCGCGTAGTCCACCAAGGTCTTGATGGCCAGCGCCTCGGTCTTGACCTCCGCCAGGGTGAAGGCGTTGTGCTGGAACTTGCCGATCGGGCGGCCGAACGCCTCGCGCTCCTTGGAGTAGCGCAGCGCTTCCAGCACCGCGGCCTCGGCCAGCGCCGAACACAGGCTGGCGATGATCAGCCGCTCCCGGGCCAGCTGCTCCATGAGCTGGTAGAAGCCCAGACCCTCCTGCGCGCCCAGCAGATTCCCCACCGGAACGCGCATGTCGGAGAAGAACAGCTCGCGGGTGTCCTGCGCGTGCTGGCCCATCTTCTCCAGCACCCGGCCGCGCTCGAAGCCCGGCAGGTCCTTGGTCTCGGCCACGATGAGCGAGACACCGGCCGCACCCTTGGACGGGTCGGTCTTGGCCACGATCACCAGCAGATCGCAGTGGGTCGCGTTGGAGATGAACGTCTTCGAGCCATTGATGACGTAGTGGTCGCCCTCGCGGATCGCGGTGGTGCGCACCGACTGCAGGTCCGATCCGGTGCCCGGCTCGGTCATGGCGATGGCCAGCACCAGGTCGCCGCTGATGATGCCCGGCAGCCACTTCGCGCGCTGCTCGTCATTGCCGTAGTTGTAGATG
This sequence comes from Nocardia sp. NPDC004151, assembly GCF_042874235.1. Lineage (NCBI taxonomy): Bacteria > Bacillati > Actinomycetota > Actinomycetes > Mycobacteriales > Nocardiaceae > Nocardia > Nocardia sp. NPDC004151. The sequence continues at coordinate 120,911 of NZ_JBIAMR010000013.1, forward strand.
TAGTGCGACACGATCGGCGAGTGCACGGAGAAGCCGAAGCCGTTGTCGTGGGCGTAGACCAGCTCCTCCTGGACGATGGCCTGCATGCCGTAATCGCCGCCCGCGCCGCCGAATTCCTCCGGCAGGTCCAGGCCGAGCAGGCCCGCGGCGCCGGCCTTGTTCCAGAACTCGCGGTCGACCATGTGCTGCGCGGTCCAGCGCTCGCGATTCGGCACAGCCTCCTTGCGGAAGAACTCCGCGGCGTGCTTGCGCAGCTCGCGGTGCTGATCGGTCTCCCAGGTAGGCCGGTAGTCGGGGAACAGTTCGGACATCGGTGTCACTCTCCGTTGTTGCGTCGGATGCCGTTGAGCGGCAGGTCCTCCCGAGCCGCGATGATTTCGAGCTCGGCGATGGTCTGGTCGGCGAACGCCTTCCGGAAGGCCTCGTGGGTGCCGTCGGCGCCGAAGGCGGCCAGCGCGCCCAGGAAGAAGTGCGGCTCCACCGCGCCCAGCGCGACATGGCCGTCGGCGCATTCGTAGATGCCGTAGCCGGGGAACGCGCCGCCCAGTACCGCGCCGTCGCCCATGAGGCGGTAGCGCACGGCGTCGCCCGCGCAGGCCGCGGCTTCTTCCAGCGCGACCCGATACGGCTGTCCCGCACCGGTTGTCGCCCGGCGTACCAGGGCGGCCAGGGCGGTGGAGACCGCGCGCTCCGCGCCGAGCATGTCGGCGATCGGGACCTTCGGCATGTGCGGCGGGGTCAGGGTGCCGTGCACCGCTTGGTAATTCAGGTCGTGGCCCGGTACCTCGGGCTCGGCGGCGTGGCCGATGATCTCGATGAGCGAGAGCTCCGGGAAGCGCTGCTGCGGCTGCGCCAGGCCGAGGCGGGCCAGGGCGGAGGGGCGCATGGAGGTGATGAGCAGGTCGGCGGTGGCCAGCAGCTCGTCGAGCTTGGCGCGGTCCGCGTCCTGCTTCACGTCGAGGGTGACGACCTGCTGGCTCGCGACCAGGTGCTCGTACCACTGCGGCGCGGCGGCGGCCAGCGGGTCACCGGTCGGCGGCTCGACCTTGATCACCTGCGCGCCCAGCTCGGCCAGCCGCGCGGCGGCGAGCGGACCGGGCAGGTTGACCGCCAGGGACACGACTTCGACTCCGGCCAGGGGCCGCAGCGGTGGTTCCTCCATATCGCGAACGATACAGTTGTATCGTGAACCGGTCAATCACATCAATTGCCGGGTACACAGTCCGGAACCGCTAAGTTGAGGGGCGATGCTGAACCCACGAGCCACCAACGAGGACCTGACCGCCAAGGCCCGCATCCGCAATGCCGCCATGGACCTGTTCGCCCAGTACGGCGACTCCCGGGTGTCACTGCGCGCGGTCGCGGCCGAGGCCGGCGTGACCCTCGGACTGGTTCAGCACCACTTCAAGACCAAGGACGGCCTGCGCGACGCGGTCGACAAGCTGGTCGTCGAATACTTCGCACAGGCCGTCGCCTCGATCCCGCCGACCGGCACCCACGCCGAGGTCGCCTCCGCGCGTGACGAAGCGGTGCGGAACATGCTGCACGCCAACCCCGCCGTGGTGAACTACATCCGCCGGTCGCTGCTCGAGCCCTCCGAGACCCGCATCCACCTGCTGGACGCGGTGGTCGAACTGACCCGCAGCGAGGTCGCCGGACTCCGCGCCGCGGGCCTGGCCTCGACCGACAAGCCGGAGTCGGACCAGATCGTCGCCGTGCTGCTGCGCCAGTTCGGCGAGCTGCTGCTGGCCCCGATGCTGGACGCCGTCTGGGAGCGGGTCTCCCCCGACAACCCCACCCGGCCCCGGCTGTCGATCACCGTCAAGGACTGAATCCCCGAGGGCGGATCAGCTTTCGACGGGCAGGCCCGCTTCGGCCCAGTCCTGGATGCCGTCGCGGTACTTGCGGATATTGGTGTAGCCGAGCCGTTCCAGCTTGGTGGCGACGTTCTGACTATTGGGGCAGGCCGCGTTCGAGCAGTAGGTGACGATGGCGGCGTCGCGATCCGGAAGCAGGCGCGGCGCTTCGGTTTCCACATCGGCCTCGATCAGCGCGAGCGCGCCGGGCAGATGCGCCTTGGCGTAGTACGTGCCGCCGAGCGCGTCGAGCACGGTGACGGTTCCGGCGGCGATCTCCTGGGCGAGTTCCTCGCGGGTGATGAGTGCGGTCATGAGAGTTCCTTTCACGGAAATTTGTGTGCGTGTGCACGCTACTACTTAGGTGCGCGCGCACGCAACCGGTTAAGATGGGGCGGTGTCCTCCCGATCCCGTCCAGCTGTCCGCGCCTGGGCCGCCCTGCTCCAAGTCCACGCCCTGCTCGTGCCCGAGCTGGACGCCGAACTGCGCCGCAGCACCGGGCTGCCGCTGAGCTGGTACGACGTCCTGCTGGAACTCGATGCGCCGCACCGGCTCCGGATGAGCGACCTGGGTGAGCGGGTGGTGCTCAGCCGCACCCGGGTCAGCAGGCTGGTGACCGAGATGGAGATGCAGGGGCTGGTCCGGCGCGAAGCCAATCCCGACGACGGACGGTCGGCGTTCGTGGCCATCACCGACGAGGGCCGGCGGAGATTCCGGGAGTCGGCGCCGCACTATCTCGCGGGCATCGAACGGCGCTTCGGGGAGAAGCTGGACGCCAGCGAACTCGAGACCGTCGCGTCCGCGCTGCGGAAAGTGCTGGACCCGGCCGATATCGCCGGACCGGAGGGCGGCGCTCCGTAGTTCGGCGCGGGCTGGGCAGAACGGTTGCCGCCGGACGGGGCGACGGGAACAGTGGATGCCGGAATCGATTCGATCGGACCGGATTCGAACAGAGGAGACATCTCGTGCGCTTCGGCATCTTCATCCCGCAGGGCTGGCGGCTCGACCTGGTCGGCATCGACCCGGCCGCGCACTGGGGAGTGATGCGGGACCTGGCCACGCGCGCGGATTCCGGGGACGCCTGGGAATCGCTGTGGGTCTACGACCACTTCCACACCGTCCCCGTGCCCACCGAGGAGGCCACCCACGAGGCGTGGACGCTGATGTCGGCACTGGCCGCCAGCACCTCGCGAATCCGGCTGGGGCAGATGTGCACCGCCATCAGCTACCGGAACCCGGCCTACCTGGCCAAGGTCGCCGCCACCGTGGACCTCATCTCCGGCGGTCGCGTGGAGATGGGCATCGGCGGCGGCTGGTACGAGCACGAATGGCGCGCCTACGGGTACGGATTCCCGTCCGCCGGTGAGCGATTGGGTCGGCTCGACGAAGGCGTGCAGATCTTCAGGCAGGCCTGGACGACGGGTAAGGCGACCCTCGACGGCAAGCACTACCAGGTGGACGGCGCGATCGTGCGGCCGCTTCCCGTGCAGGAGGGCGGGATTCCGATCTGGGTCGCCGGCGGCGGCGAGAAGGTGACATTGCGAATCGCGGCGAAGTACGCGCGGTACACCAACTTCGCGGGCGACCCGGAGACCTTCGCGCAGAAGTCGGAGCTGCTGCGCGGCCACTGTGCCGCGGTCGGAACCGATTTCGACGCCATCACCCGCAGCTCCAACTTCAATACGCTGGTCGGCGCGACGGAGGCCGAGGTCGAGGACCGGCTGACGCAGCTGGAGTCCCGCCTGACCCCGTTCGTCGGCGCGGAGGGCGCGGCCCAGCACGTCAAGGATCTGTTCCGCAACTCCCCCGCCGTCGGCACGCCGGAGCAGATCGTCGAACGGCTCTCGCGGGTCAAGGATCTGGGACTGGGCTATTCGATCCACTACTTCCCCGAAACCGCCTATGACACTTCGGGTCTGGAGCTGTTCGAGCGTGAGGTCATTCCGGCGCTGCGCTGAGCGGGAGTCGCTCGCCGGATCGGCCGCGCACCCGATGCGCGGGCGCGGGTGTCCCGCGGCCGATCCGGCGAACCGCCGGGTGGTCAGTGCGGCAGCGTCACCGGATCAGTGCAGCTGGACGGGGCGTCGACCAGCGAGCACGTCTTGGGGTCGCGGGTCGGGCGGTAACCGGCGGGGACGCCGCCCGCGCCGGTGATCTCGGTGTAGGCCGGAACCGCGTCGGTCGGACGCCGGGTGAGCGCCGGGTCGGTCTTCACATCGACGGTGTACAGGCCGAATCGCGGTGTGTAGGAGCCCCATTCGTAGTTGTCGGTGAGGCTCCAGTAGTTGTAGCCGATGACGTTCATGCCGTCGGCCTTGGCGCGCTGGACCCAGTAGACGGTGTCGCGCAGGTCGTCGGCGCGGGTGTATCCGTCGGCGCGGGGCTGGCCGTCCTCCGTGGGCATCCCGTTCTCCACGATGTAGAGCGGCTTGCCGGGGTACGCGCGCGAATAGTGGTCCAGCGCGTAGTAGATGCCGTCGGCCTGCAGCGGGTTCTTCCACATCTCCGAGAGCGAACCCGAGTTCATGGCGTCCGGGGACACCCCGTAGTAATAGTCGATCCCGATGTAGTCGAGCTTGGCCGCGATCCTGCCGAGCAGCGGGCCGTTCACCAGGTCCTCGGCGGTCGGAAGGTAGGCGACATTGCTGGTGACCATGGCGCCCGGCTGCACCTGGTGGATGTAGTCGTAGATGGCGTTGTGCGCCTGCGCGATTCGATCCTGCATGATCGGCACCGAGGTCGCGGGCAGGATGCCCAGCCGGACCTCGTTGATCATGTACATGGCGGGTTCGTTGAAGGTCACCCACAGCGGGTTGCCGGAGGCGTAGCGATCCACCACCGTCCGCGCGTTCGCCAGCCAGTCATCCACCATGCCGGGGCGATTCCAGCCGCCGCGGTCGGCCTCCCAGCCCGGATACACCCAGTGGTCGATGGTCAGCATGGGCCGCATGCCGGCGGCCTCGATCGCGCCGATCACCTTGTCGTAGAAGCGAAGTCCGTCCTCGTCCCACACCCCGGGCTGGGGTTGGACGCGCGCCCATTCGATGCCGATGCGGTACACCTTCACGCCCAATTGCCTGGCGAGCTGGATATCGGATTCGAACCGGTCGTAGAAGTCGATCGAGTCGCGGTAGGTGTCCTCGGTCTTCCCGGAGGCGGCGTAGCGCGACCAATTGCTGTCCGGCGCATGACCTTCGGACTGGAAGCCCGACGCCGCGACGCCCCAGAGGAAGTCGGGTCCGAGCGGCGCTAGGTGCGTGGGCGGCTGCGGCCGCGCGAAGGCGGGGGCGCTGGTGAGGGTGAGACCGGCGGCGGCCACGACGGCCAGAGCGAGGGTGCGGCGGCGTAAGCGCATGGCGAAAACCGTACTACTCACGGTTTTGACGGACAAGGAACTCTCACAATCCGCTTAGACTCGACCGGTGGCGAAACGCGGACCCTACGGAAAGGGCATCGAACGGCGGGAGCAGATCCTCGAGGCCGCCCTGAAGACCATCGCGGAACGCGGCTTCCTCGCGACCTCGGTGGCCGAACTGGCCGAGGCCGTCGGGCTGAGCCAGAGCGGACTGCTGCACTACTTCGGTTCCAAGGAGGAACTGTTCGTCGCGGTGCTGCTCAAGCGGGATCAGATCGACGCCGCCAATCTGGGCGAGGCCACGCCCGAGGCGCTGATCCGGCTCATCCGACACAACACCCAGGTCCCCGGGCTCATCGAACTCTTCACCCACATGCAGGCCGCGGCCGCGGACCCCAACCATCCCGCGCACGAATACATGCGGCTGCACTACGAACTGGGCACCGCCGCCTTCGCCGAGCTGATCCGCGGTTTGCAACGCGACGGCGAGGTCCCGCCCGCCGTCGACCCCCAGGTGATGGCGACCGCGTTCATGGCCCTGTCCGACGGACTGCAATCGCGGTGGCTCATCGACCCGGCCATCGATATGGAGTTCTACCTGCGGCAGTGCTGGGCCCAGTTCACCGGCGTCGAGCCCCGGACCGGCTAGCAGAGCCACGCCGCGATCGCCAGGAACACCCCGATCAGCACGAACAGAATGGCCATCAGCGGGACGATGAACTTCACGTACCGGTCGTAGCGCACCTTGGCCAGCGCGATACCACCGGTGACCACCGCGGTCGTGGGCGTCACCAGATTCGCCCAGCCCGACGCCGACTGCCACGCCGTCACCACCAGCGACCGCGGGACATGCGCGAAATCGGCCAGCGGGGCCATGATCGGCATGGCCAGCGTGGCGTGCCGGTGGCGAACGGGTTCACCGTCGAACACAGCACACCGATGCCCGCGCCCGAGATGATCGCGCCGACCGCGGTCATGCGGTCATAGCCCAGGGCCAGGGTCAACGGGACCAGCAGGGCGTAGAAACCCAGGGTCTCCTCGGCGAATCCCTCGACGGTGCCGGCGATCGCGAACACCACCATGATGCCGACGATCAGCAGGATCGACCGGGCGCGGAGCTTGAACGCCAGGCGTCCGATCCCGCTGTCCAGCGCGCCGGTGGCGAAGGCGACGGTGATGAACGCGCCCACCGCCAGCACGAACAGGAACACCGCCGCCGCGCCGTAGAGCGAACCGCTCAGGTCCGGGGCGACCTGCGAGGTCTTCGCGTCCTGAATGCCGTAGAGGCCGTTGACCGGAGCCAGGAACAAGTCCCGGACGCGGGCCGAGAACTCCTTGGCGTCCGCGATGCGATGATAGGAGCCCGCGATCGGGCGGCCCTGCGCGTCCACGTCGTAGGCGCCCGGCGGAATCACGAAGGCCGCCAGCCACACCGCGAGGGTGACCCCGGCCAGGATCGTGTACGTGGACGGGAAGCCGCGCTTCTTCTTGTGCCGCACGGGCTTCGGAGCGTCCTCGATGGTCGCGGTATCGCTCATCGGCGCGCCTTGTCGGCGAAGAGCTGGAAGAACTCGGCCTCGGCCAGCGCCACATTCCGCAACTCGCTCAGCAGCACCCGCTCGTTGAAGCCGTGCATATTGCATTCGGAATCCTCGACGCCGAGCATGAGCACCTCGGAGCCCGTTGGCGGCGGCCATGGCATTGGTCAGCGGAATGGAACCGCCCATGGCCGAATCGATGGCGTCGACACCCCACGCCTTGGTCATGGCCTCACCCATGGCCGCGTACGCGGGACCGTCGGTGCGGGCGGCGAATCCGGTGCCGATATCGCCACCGGTCACCTCCAGTTCGACCCCGAACGGCTTGGCCTTCCTCAGATGCTCGATGACGGCACGCTGCCCCTCGGCGGGGTCCTGCTCGGGGTGCACGCGCACGTTCAGGTACGCCTTGGCGTATGGAACCACCGCGGACGCGGCGGTTTTCGTCGGCGGGGCGTCCAACCCGATCACGGTGATCGCCGGGCCGTACCAGATCCGCTCACCGATCGGACCGGTCCCGAGCAACGGCATACCCGGTCGCATCCCCGTCACCCGAGCGAATTCGGCGTCGGTGTAGTTCGCGCCCGTCCAGTGGTCGCGACGCAGCCCCGGCACCGCGACATTCCCGTCCGCGTCGTGCAGCGTGGCCAACGCGGCGATCAACGACAACAGCGCATCCGGTGCCGCACCGCCGAACTGCCCCGAGTGCACCGGCGCGGCCAGGGTGCGCACCTCCACGAACACGTCCGCGACCTCGCGCAACGCGGTCACCAGCGTCGGCTGCCCCGCGCGAATATTGCCCGCATCGCAGATCAACAACGCGTCGGCTTCGAACAGCTCCGGATGCTCGGCCGGATAGTCGTCGAAGACCGACCCGTACTCCTCCTGCCCCTCGATCACCACCGTCACCCCGACCGGCGGCTTGCCCCCGAACGCCCGCAACGCCCCGATATGCGCCACCACATTGGCCTTACAGTCCGCCGCGCCCCGCCCGTAGATCGCGCCATCCTTCTCGGTCGGCGTGAACGGCGGTGTATGCCAAAGACTTTCATCCCCGGAAGGCTGCACATCGTAATGCCCGTACAGCAGGACGGTCGGCGCGGCCTCCGGAGCCGGGATCCGTCCGTAGACGACCGGCGAGGTATCGGGCAGATCCAGCACCCGAATCTCGTCAACCCCGGACTTCCGCAACTCCTTCGCGACCAGATCGTGCGCCCGCTGGACATTCTCCTTCGGATAGTCCGGAAACGCGATGGACGGTATCTTCACCAATTGCCCGAGAAGCGCTTTCAACTCCGGCATGAGTGCGTCGACAGTACCGCTCAGATCCCGGCGCAGGTCCATCCCGCCATCGAACCACCACCCGAAGTCAGTTCACCGCGAATCTTCAGCGACACGCAGAATCGGCAGCGGCGGGACCACGGCGGGGTCGGCCAGGACCGCGCGGCGGGCGAAGCCGAGGGCGCCGATGAGGATGGCATCGTCGCCGAGGGCCGCGGGTGCGATCCGAAGCCCGAGTGTGGGGGCCAGGACCCGGCGGCCATGGAGGCGATTCTCGATGGTCGGCGCGATCCACGGGAACCACTCCGCCAGCAGGCCGCCGAGGACGACTTCGTCGGTATCGAGGAGGGCGGAGATCGAGAGGATGGCCGTGCCGAGGGCGGTGGCGGCGGCGTCCATTGCCGAGAGTGCTTGGGGTTCGGACTGTCTCAGCAGGGAGAGGAGTTCGGATCGGGCGGCTTGCAGGCCCTCGTTGTGGAGTAGAGAGGTGAGGCCGGCGGAATCGAGGACAGCCTCGGGTCCCGCGAAGGTGACCAGGCAGCCGCGGGCGCCGCAGACGCAGTCGGGGCCGGTCATGGCTACCGGGAGGTGGCCGGGCTCGCCGGCGACGCCGTGGCTGCCGGTGTGGATGCGGCCGTCCAGGACGACGCCACCGCCGATGCCGGTGCCGGCCTCGATGAGGACCAGGCCGCGGGAATCGCGAGGGAGAGCGTGGAATTCGGCGAGCGCGGCGGCGTTGGCGTCGTTGATCACGTCGATCGCCACGGCCGGGGGCGGGAGGTGGGCGGCGATCAGGTCGCGGAGGGGGACCGAGTCGAGCCAGCCGAAATCCGGTGCCACCACCACGGTTTGGTCGGGGTCGTCCAGGACCGGGCCGGCCATGGCGATCACCGCGCGGGCGAGGACGGGCGCGGGGCCCGATTCGGGGAGCGTGGCGGCGGCGCGGGCGATGAGGGACGCGATGGCGGCGGCCATGGCGGCGGGCGTGCCGGGGGCGAGGTCGTGCGCGACGGTGTCGCGCCAGGTGATGACTCCCGCGAGGTCGGAGACGGCGACGCGGAGCTGTTCGGAGGTGACCTGGATGGCGGCCACGGCGGCGCGACCGGGTTCCAGTCGCAGCGGGCGGCCGGGGCGGCCGCGGACGCCGGAACGCTGGGCGTCGTCCTCGGCGATGAGGCCGCGGTCGGCGAGATCGGCGACGAGGGCGGTGACCGAACCGTGGGCCAGTCCGGTGGCGGCGGCCACCTCGGTGCGCGGGCACGGGCCGTGGTCGGCGAGGTGCCGCAACACCAGACCCAGGTTGCGACGCCGAATGGCGGCCGCGTCGGCCGGGGGCGACACGGTCGGGCCGCCGGGGGTGGCGGGACGTCGGGTGGGCGGTGTGGGATCCACGGGATCGAGATTATGGTGTCAGGTAATTATTTCAAGTGTTGACGTTAATTCGGGATCAGAGGTTGGCATGGGCGTGGAACGGATCGGACGACGAACTCTGCTGCTCGGAGCGGGGGCGCTGGCCTTCACGGCGGCGTGCGCACGCGGGACGTCGGAGTCCGAGAAGCCGAAGGAGACGGTGGTCGTGACCACCGCGGCGGGAGCGGTACGCGGGGTGCGGCGGGAGACCGGCGCCGCGTTCCTCGGTATCCCGTTCGCACAGCCACCGGTGGGCGCGCTGCGGTTCGCCGCGCCGGTACCCGCCGCCGCGTGGGCCGAGACCCGGGACTGCACCACGTACGGACCGACCGCTCAGGTCAAGCAGTTGTCCGAGGTGACCGCGATTCCGGAGCCGTCGATTCCCGGGGACGACATCCTCACGGTGAACGTGTTCACCCCGAAGCCGGATCCGGACGCGAAACTGCCTGTGCTGGTGTGGATTCACGGCGGCGGGTTCGTGGCGGGCAGCCCGGCCAGCCCCTGGTACGACGGCGCGGCGTTCAATCGCGACGGCGTGGTGCTGGTGTCGGTCGGGTACCGCCTGGGCATCGAAGGCTTCCTGCATCTCGACGATGCCCCCGACAATCGCGGCGTGCTGGATTGGATCGCCGCGCTGGCCTGGGTGCGCGCCAATATCGCCGCGTTCGGCGGGGATCCGGCGAAGGTGACGATCGCGGGCCAGTCGGCGGGCGGCGGCGCGGTGTGGGCGCTCCTGAACACCCCGTCCGCGAAAGGTCTTTTCCGCGCGGGCATTTCGGAGTCCGGCGCGGTCACCCAGCCCAATGATCGCGCCACCGCGCTGGCCATGTCGGCCCTGTTCACCAAGCGCACCGGCCTGCCCGCCACCGCCGCCGCGCTGCGGGACCTGAGCAGGTCCGGGTTGCAGGACCTCGAGGACAAGCTGCGCATGCCCGGACCCGACAGCACGGCCGCCACCCTGCTCGGCCTCGCCCCGTGGGCGGACGGCACGCTCATCCCGGCCACCAGCGCCGAGGTGCTGAAGTCCGGTGCGGACCAAGATATTCCGCTCATGCTGGGCTTCACCGCCCACGAATTCAATGCCGCGCCGCTGACCGGGGAACGGCCGCCGGTCACCGACACCACGCTGCCCGCCGCCCTGGGCGCGCTCGGTTTCGACGCCTCCCGCGCCGCCGACTGGCACCTCGCCTACCCGGGGCTGTCGGCGGATCAGCTTGCGGGACAGGCCCAGAGCGATGCCGTGATCCGGATGCCGTCCTACCGGGTGGCCGAGATGCGGGCGGGCCACGGGCAGCCCACCTGGCTCTACGAATTCACCTGGACCTCGAACGCCTCCGAGTTCCAGGGCATGTCCTTCCACTGCCTCGACGTCCCGTTCGCCTTCGACCTGCTGAAGGCTCAGGGTGTGACCGCGGTGACCGGCGAGCATCCGCCGCAGGCGCTGGCCGACGCCATGCACCGGGCGTGGGTCGCGTTCATCAGCGACGCCGACCCGGGCGCCGACTGGCCCCGCTACACTCTCGACCGGCGCGAAACCATGATCTGGTCGGACGCGCCGCACGTCCAGTCCGATCCCTTCGCCGCACAGCGCCCGGTCTGGCTGCGCTGAACCCGCGGGCTACCGTGGAGCAATACGCGTCGAGTCGAATCGTGGATAGGTGGGTCGGTCAATGCAGGTGAAGCGCTGGATCGCACCGGCCGCGGTGGCCGTGGCCTGCGGGCTGTCGACCGTCCCAGCCGCTCAGGCCGCACCGGGTGACACCCAGGCCGCGCTGGGCGGCGGCTCGGGCCTGGTGCTGGGCCAGGGCGGGCACACCGCCAAGTGCAGCCTGACCACCATCGGCTACGACGCCGCCGGGCGACTGGTCGGCTTCACCGCCGGACACTGCGCCGAGGCCGGTACGCCGGTGCACGGCGAGCAGTTCCCCGACGCCGGGGTGGTCGGGGTGGTCCGCGCCGCGGACGCGCAACTCGACTACGCGGTCATCGAATTCGATCCGGCCACGGTCACCCCGCTGCGCTCGTTCGACGGCACCACCATCGCCGGGTTCGCGCCGACGCCGCCCGCCTGGAGCGTGGTGTGCCAGAACGGCCGGACCAGCGGGCACGCCTGTGGCGTGGTGTGGACGTCGAGCCCGGTGGGGCTGCTGGAGCAGGCCTGCTCCAGCTACGGCGATTCGGGCGCGCCGGTCACCATCGGGGACAGGCTGGTCGGCATGATCTCCGCGCCGCTGATCAGCGACACCCGCAATCTCCGGTTCAGCTGCACCGACGCCAATAATCCGCTGCACTCCCCCGTCATCGCCGTCGCGTTCGACACCGTGCGCGCCGCGGTCGACGCCGGCAAGGGCGTGGGCAGCGGTTTCCAGCCGGTCTAGGGCCACCTACCCCGTCCCGGAGAATGACGAACCCGGCCGCACCCTGCACGGCCGGGTTCGAGATCCGGAATCCGATCAGGCCGAACGGGTTTCGGCCGCGACCGGAGCCGCCTTGCGGCTGCCGCGACGGAACCGCAGCACACCGTCCTCCAGCGGAGCCTTGCGCAGCATGGCGCGGTCGCGGAAGTAGTTGTTGATCACCAGCCACGGCCCCCGGGTGCCCTGACGCGGCATGACGCCGTCACCGCGCTGGATGTAGCCGGAGGTCAGCGCGCCGCCCATGAGCGACGCCTCGGACCGGTCGCCCTCCTCGGGCACCGCGACCACTTCACTGAAACCGTTGTCCCGCATGTGGTTCAGCAGGCGGCAGAAGTACTCCGCGGCCAGGTCGGCCTTGAGGGTCCAGGAGGCGTTGGTGTAGCCGAGGATCACCATCATGTTCGGGACGGTGCCGAGCAGCGCGCCCTTGTAGGCCACCAGATCCCGGGTGGCGAGGGTCTGCCCGTCCACCTCGAGCGCCGCGCCGCCGAGCATCTGCACGGTGAGACCCGTCGCGCTGACCACGATGTCGGCCTCGAGCTCCTCGCCCGAGGACAGGCGGATGCCCTTCTCGGTGAAGGTCTCGATGGTGCCGGTGGCGATCGATGCCTCGCCCCGCTTCAGCACCTTGAACAGGTCGCCGTTGGGCACCACGCACAGGCGCTGGTCCCACGGGTTGTAGCTGGGGGTGAAGTGCTTCATGTCGATATGGGGACCGACCTGCGCGCGCACCGCGGCCAGCATCAGCTTGGCCGACAGCTTCGGGTTGGTGCGCGAGAGCTGGTAGCTGGCCCGCTGCAGTCCGATATTGCGCGCCCGGCCCGCCTTGTAAGCGATGGCCGCGGGGACCTTGGCCAGCTTGAAGCCGACCGCGACCGGGTCGTCGGCGGGCAGCGCGGCGATGTAGGTGGGCGAACGCTGCAGCATGGTGACGTGCGCGGCGTCCTTGCTCATGGCCGGGATCAGGGTGATGGCGGTGGCGCCACTGCCGATGACGACCACTTTCTTGCCCTGGTAGTCGAGATCCTCGGGCCAGTGCTGCGGGTGCACGATCCGGCCGCCGAAGTTCTCCTCGCCGGGGAACGTGGGCCGGTAGCCGTTGTCGTAGTCGTAGTAGCCGGTGCAGCCGATGAAGAAGTCGCTGGTGTAGGTCTCGGTCTCGCCGGTGGCCTCGTCGAGCACCTCGACGGTCCAGATGCTCTCGTCGCTGGACCAGGACGCCTTGGTGACCTTGCGGCCGAAGCGGATGTGGTCGGTGACGCCGTATTCGGCGGCGGTGTCCTCGATGTACTGGCGGATGCGCGGTCCGTCGGCGAGCACCTTGGTGCCGTGCCAGGGCCGGAAGCCGTAGCCGAAGGTGTACATGTCCGAGTCGGATCGGATACCGGGGTACTTGAACAGGTCCCAGGTGCCGCCGATGGCGGTCCGGCGCTCCAGGATCAGGTAGCTGCGCCCGGTCTTCTCCCTGGTCAGGTGGCAGGCCATGCCGATACCGGACAGGCCCGCGCCGATGATCAGTACGTCGACATGCCGCGTCATGGGGGAACTCGCTTCTGGTCGCGCCCGGACACCGGCGTCCGGGCGTACCGAGTATTACATGTTATTTCCGGTAACGTCTACCACCGGTCGGGCTAGGCGGCGCGGACCTGGCCCGGCCGATCCGGCTCCGACCGATAACGCGTGCTCGGGCCGCCGATGCCGAGGGCGTTCCAGACCCGCTTGGACACCGGGTTCATCAGCCCGATCTTCTTGGCCAGCGACCGCACGTCACCGAAGAAGCCCGCGAACGCCTCCTTCGAGTCGGGGGAGCCGAAGAACACCTCCTCGCGGACCTCGCGCGGGATGCCGAACTCCTCGAAGAAGGCGCGGGGCGGAACCAGGATCGCCCGCCCGCCGATCCACATGACGATCGGGAAGGCCAGCGACAGCACAAACTTGTCGAACGGGTTCGCCTGCGGCACATGGTGTTCCAGGAACTCGTGCGCGAAGGAGATGTGGCGGGCCTCCTCGGCGATGTGAATCGCCATGACGCCGCGCATGATCGGGTGGATGTCCTCGCCGGCGCGCAGGATCGCCTTCTGGATGTGGTCGATCGGCTCCTCGCCCGAGAGCACCGCCATGAAGAACAGGTTCGGGAAGACCGAGGCCAGCGGCGGCACCAGGTAGGTGAGCTGCTTGAGGATCGTGCTCATGCCGGGCACGTCGATCCCGATGCGGTTCACCATCTCCTGGAACATCAGGGTGTGGTTGCACTCCTCGATGACCTCGTGGGTGCAGTACCGGAACTCCGGCGAGCCATTGGGCAGTTTGAAGGTGTGCTGCACCATGCCGCCGATGAGCAGGGTCTCGAACTGCAGGCCAACCTTGGCGATATTGGCCTGCCGCCACAGTCCGATGGCGATCTTGCGCGCCTCGGACTGGGCCTGATACCAGGGGTGCCGGGCGAACATGTCGCCGGAGACGGGCAGGATCCAGCGCTTGTCGTCGGCCTTGACCTCGAAATCGGGGTGGTCCCAATCGATATCGGTGTAGGGATCGAAATTCTTGTCGACGGACCCCTGCGAGAGCAGCATGAGCTTGTCGGCGTACTGCCGGGCAAGCGCGACCGCGGGGTCGTCCGTCGCGTGTGCTGACGTCATTGTCAGAGCCTCTTTCGGAAATGGACCCAAGTATCTGTAATCCATGGTTACGCGTACATTGGCGCCACGTCAACAGGTACCGACCAGTAGGGTTCAACTCCAGAAGAGAGGATGCAGTCCCCAGGCCTCGAATTCGGCTCCGACCAGGTCGCGAAGGGCTTCCCGGGTCGGGAACCGATCCGGATCCGCACCGGTGATCGCCAGGGTGACCGTGTCGCCGTCACTCGACCAGGACAGGTTCAGGCCGACCTCCACGCGACGGAACAGATCGGTGTCGGCGGTGCAGACCACCGGGCGCATGAGCACCGAGCGGGCGCGCACGCCCGCGATGGTCGCCACCCCCTGACCGGTCTCACCGAGATTCGTGCACAGGCATTCCGGGGCCTTGGCCGTGCGGGAGAAGAAGCCCAGAACGAACTTCGGCAGCATCATCTGGACCGGCTGGAGGTGTTGCAGCGCGGGGGTGGTGGCCGGATCGGAATAGGCGCGGGCCGCCTGTTTGACGGCGGTCCGCACCTGACGCAGGTCGGTGCGCTCACCCTTGCGGTAGGGCACGGCGATGGGCAGGCCGGTGGTGGCGTTGCCGCGGGGATCGTCGAGGCCGCGCAGGGACCGCGGAATATCGACGCGGACCTCGGCGCCGTCCTCGATCCGGCCGCTGCGGCCGAGCAGTCCGACGGCGACGCCGACCATGAGGCCGTTGTCGGTGCCGTCGTGCGCGGCGGCGACGGCATTCCATTCGGCCGCATCGACTTCCACGACGAGGTCGGCGGCGGAGTGGCGATCCGGGAGCGGCAGCCGCGGTTCGGCGGGGCGCGGGTTGCGGTCGGGCTCGCGGACATCGCGGGCCTTGATCGCGGCCCGGATCCCGCGGGCGGCGGCGCGCAGCCGGCCGACGGCGTCGGCGAGGTGCGCGCGGAACAGACCGTCGGTGGGAATCGAACCCACGAGACGACCCGAACTGGTTGCGATATCCGGTGTGTCCCCGGCGTCCAGGCGGCGTAGCGCGTCACCCAGCGCGTAGAGCACCGCGCCGCCGTCCGCGCCCACATGCGAGGTGACCAGGGACAGCAGGGTGCCGCCGGAGGTGGTCGGCGCGGCCGACAGTCGCCACACCCGGCCGGTGAGCGGGTCGAACTCCACCCGGCTCTGTTCGAGAAGCCAATCCAGGACGGCTGTTTCGGATACCGGCTGCTGTTGCACAGCCAGCGGTTCCGCCGTCGTGGCCGATACCCACCACGGCCGAGCGAAGGGGACGGATGTGGTCATCACCCGCCGCGCCAGGAAGCCGTGGGCGAGGTGCGCGTGCAGGCGTTCCAGCACAGCGGGATCCAGCGGTTCGTCGAAGCGCCAGGCCAGCTGGTTGACCAAAGCGTTGCCGTACAGGTCGTGCAGTTTCAGGAACAGGTCGTCGTCGGCGGTGAGCCGGTTCAGGACGGCGGGCATGACGGTCTCCAGATCACCGGGCACGCAGGGTGCGAACGGTCAAGGGCGCGAACACGATCGCGACGACGAGCGCGGAACCCACCGACCAGGCGAAGTCGGAGCCGACCGCACCGGACTCGGCCAGGGTGCGCACCGCCGCCACCAGATGCGAGACGGGGTTGAAGTCGGAGACGTGACGCAGCCAGGTGGGCATGGCCTCCTCCGGGACCAGGGCGTTGGAGGCGAAGCTGGCGAAGGTGAGCACCAGCATCGACATGCCCTGCACGGCGGCGGGTTTGGCCACGGTCACGCCGATGAAGGCGAACAGCCAGCTCATGGCGGTGGTCGCGAACACCACCAGGGCCGCGCCCGCCACCAGGCCCAGCGGGTGGTCCGGCCGGTAGCCCATGCCGAACCCCACCAGCAGCACCATGAGCGCGGCGATCACGTAGCGGGTCGCGCCCGCCAGCAGGCCGCCGGCCACCGGCGCGAAGCGCGCGATCGGCATGGAGACGAAGCGGTCGAAGACGCCCGAGCGGATGTCCTCGGAGAGCTGGACGCCCATGGCGACCGAGGAGGTGAGCACGATCTGCACCAGCACACCGGGAATCAGCGTGGGCAGGTACGCGTCCAGGCTGCCCGCGATGGCCTTGCCGAAGACGCTGCCGAACAGCAGCGGGCCCACGATCGGCAGCAGCACGGCGTCGTAGAGCAGCTGCGGGCTGTGCCGGAAGGTCAGCAGGCCGCGCTGGGCCATGAACAGCGACTGCGCCAGACCCGCGCGCAGGCCGACCCGGGTGAGCCGCGGCCGCCGGGCGATGCGGGCGGTGGGGTGCGCGAGCACCGGGGTGTCGGACAGGATGGTCATGCGGTCCGCCTTTCGGCCGGAGGCGTGGTACGGGCCGGGCGCCGGGTGAGCGCCAGGAACACCGAATTCAGGTCGGGGCGTTCGACCCCGAAGCCGCGCAGGCGGATCCCGGTGTCGCGGCAGGCGGCGACGATGTCGGCGGCAGCGCCGATATCGGTGAGCGGCACCGTCACGGTGGCGGGATTGTCGCCGTGCAGTGGCACAGTGCCGGTGAGTCTTTCGACGACGGCGTCGGCGAGCGGGCGCTGGGCGGGATCGGCCAGATCCAGGCGCAGCATCTCCTCGCCGATGGAGGACTTCAACTCCCCCGCGGTGCCCTCGGCGACCACGCTGCCGTGGTCGATGACGGCGATCCGGTCCGCGAGGGCGTCCGCCTCCTCGAGGTACTGCGTGGTGAGCAGGATGGTCGCGCCCCGCCCGACCAGACCGCGCACCACCGACCACATGCGGTCGCGGGTGTGCGGGTCCAGACCGGTGGTGGGCTCGTCCAGGAAGATCAAGGGCGGCACCGTGATCAGCGTCGCCGCCAGATCCAGTCGCCGCCGCATGCCGCCGGAGAACGACCCGACCCGCCGGTTGGCCGCGGCCGTCAGCTCGAACTCGTCCAGCAGTTCCGCCGCCCGATCCTGCGCCGCCCTACGGCCGAGGCCGAGCAGCCGGCCGAACAGGCGCAGGTTCTCCCACGCGGTCAGGTTCTCGTCCACGGCCGCGTACTGGCCGGTGAGCCCGATCATCGAGCGCACCGCCATGGCCTGACCGACCACGTCGTACCCGAAAACCGTTGCCGTGCCACGGGATGGACGCGCCAGGGTGGCCAGCATCCGCACGGTGGTCGTCTTCCCCGCACCATTGGGTCCCAGCAGCGCGAACACCGTCCCGGCCGCGACGTCCAGATCCACGGCGTCGACGGCGGTCATGGATCCGAAACTCTTTCCGAGTCCCCGTGTTTCGATGGCGATCTCACTCATCGCACACCTCCG
Organism: Nocardia sp. NPDC004151; assembly: GCF_042874235.1. Classification (NCBI taxonomy): domain Bacteria; kingdom Bacillati; phylum Actinomycetota; class Actinomycetes; order Mycobacteriales; family Nocardiaceae; genus Nocardia; species Nocardia sp. NPDC004151. The sequence goes on from NZ_JBIAMR010000013.1 coordinate 138,681, forward strand.
ATCATGGTCGAAGCCGAATGCCCAGCGGTTGGGTTCGAGAGCCCGTCCGCACCCGCCGATCGCGGCGCCGTCGGCAGCAGTGCTTCGACGGCATCCGCGGCGCGCGCGACCCCGTCATCACGGAATCGCGCCCCGTAGGCGGCCGCCCGCAGGCGCACCTCCGGCCGGGTCGCGCGAATCAGTGACCGCTCCAGCCGATTCGCGGTGATTCCCGAGAACGGCGCAGTCGCCCCCAGCCCGAGGGCCTCCACCTGCCTGCCCCAGTACGACTGATCCGCCTGCACCGAACAGATCACCGACGGCACCCCCGCGCGCAGGACGGCAGCGGTGGTCCCAGCCCCGCCGTGGTGGACAGCGGCATCGCACAACGGCAGCACCGCTCGGTGGTCGACCTGATCCACCACCGCCAGCTCATCACCGATCCGGCCTCGGAACATCGGGCCCACCAGCAATATCCGCCGCCCGAGCCGCCGACCCACCTCTCGGACCAGCGACTCGACCGCGACCGGTTCGGCCACCGGCATCGACCCGAAACCCGCGTACACCGGAGCGGGGCCCGCGATCAGCCACTCGAGCAACTCCGCACCGAGGCCGGAACCTGGTTCCTCGACCGCGCTCGTTCCCGGCCCGGGCCGCTCCGCAGCACGCCGCCCGGCACCGTCGTCGGCAGGTACCGGGAACCCGGTGAACGGCACATCGCGCAGTTCGTCCGCGAGCCCGGGGAACAGCGCGGGGTCGTAGGCCTGAATCGCCGTGTACGCCGGGGTCCGCCCGCCCCCACGATCGACCAGGGGCGGTATCGACCCGGCCCGCCCGGATCCGGGCGCCCTGTCCTCCGGCCGGGCGCGGGCCTCGAAGCCGCCGGCGTGCGCGGAGGATGTGCGCGAGTCCGAGTCACGGGCGGCGGCGCGACGGAAAGCCGCGCGCTCGGGCTCGAGGGCCCACGACCGCGCCACGGTCAACGCCTGCCAGCCCAGCCGGTTCAGCGGGCCCGGAAGGTGTCGGCCCCATGCCGCCGGGATCACCGGTACCGCACGATTCGGTTCGATCGGGAAGAAGTGCAGCGCCGTGATCGGAATCCTGTGGTGCCGTGCGACTTCCGCTGCGGCCTCCTCGCATGCCATGCCGGTGACCAGCGCGTCGGAGTCGCCGGCCAGGGCGCGCAGATCGCCCGCCGCCTCGGCGAATCCGCGGCGTTGCAGGTCCAGCACCGCCTGCGCCCGCCGTACGGGATTCGGGTGCCGGAAGCGCCGATCATCGCGTTGGGCGCGCAGCAGTTCGTCGCTGTCGAGGCCGAACCCCAGGGCCGGAACGCCATGGCGTTCAGCGAATTCGACCAGGTTCGGGGACACCGCGACGGTGACGTCGTGGCCTCGTCGTAGCAATTCCGAGCCGAGCAGCACGCCCGGCTGCGCATCACCCCGGCTGCCGGCGAAGGCGAGCAGCACCTTCATCGCGTACCCCCGATCTCGAGGACGCGACCGGGTGGCGCCGCCATGGGGACGGCGAAACGCCGGCGCACGCGTTGATCCGGCCGATGGCGCACATCATCGCGGCGAGCACGCGGGGTCTTCGACGGCGTACCCATGGTCAGACCCGGGCCGGTGTCAGCGCCCGCGGGGCTGGGGGCATGGACTCCGCGGCGCGGGCGGCCGACGGGAGCGCGAAAGACGCTCGCGTGTCGGCGGTTCGGTCTCCGCCACCCTGCGTGCCCGCGAATTCGCGCATGGCGCGGGTGAATTCGGCGAGGAAGCGGTCCATCTCGACCTCCGGGAAGGTGGCCGGGAAGCGGGTGGACAGGCGCAGGCCGTCGGTGGCTCGGACTATCCAGAAGAAGACCTCGTCGGGAGAGTAGGACTCGGCGCGGAGGGTGTGGCCGCGCAGGGATTCGACGAGTTCGTGGTCGGGGAGGGCCCGGATGTCGAGGAAGGAGATGCCGAAGCGGGGGTGGTCGGTGCAGTTCAGGAGTTCCAGGACGCGGGTCCAGGTGGCGTCGTTGGCGGTGCGGGAGCGGCGCAGGACGGTGCGGGTGGACTCCAGGGCGCTGTCCAGGTCCAGGTCGGGGGCGAGGGTGAGGTCGAGGGGGACGACGTTGACGAACCAGCCCATGGATTCGAGCCAGCGCAGGTCGGGGCGAGTGGCGATGGGCATGATGGCGCGCAGGGAGCGGTGGCCGAAGGCCCGGCGGTAGGCGATGGCGAGCGCGGTGAAGACCGCCACCGAGAGGCGGTGTCCGCGCTCGGTCACCGCGCGCTCCACCTGCTCGAGTTCGCTGAGCGACAACAGCTTTCGCGACACGGATGTTTGCGGGAGCGCCTCGAGCTCGCCCCCGCCGACGACCGCGCCCGTCCCGCCGCCCGCGACCGAGCCGGTCGCACCGCCCGCGATCACAGTCGCCCGCCCCGTGGCAGTGATCGCGGGTTCGAAGCGGGGCAGCATGCCGCCGGAGCCGTCGAGGAAGCGCTGCCAGTAGCGAACCGCGTCGCAGTCGGGGGTGAGGGCGGCGGCGGTGTCGCGTTCCCATTGGGCGAAGTCCGCGGCACTGCCGAAGGTCGGCGATTCGCGGGGCGGCTCGCCTCGGGTGACCTCGGCGTACAGGGCGCGGAGTTCGAGGATGACGATGGCCTGCGAGTAGGCGTCCAGGACGGAGTGGTCGGCGGCCACCAGGACGGTGAAGTCGCCGGTGTCGGCGTGCTCCACGGTGGCGAGCAGGCAGTGCGGCCACCGCAGGGGCGAGAGTCTCGATTCCAGTGTGGTGGTGAGGTATTCGTTGATCGCTCCGGAGCCCGTGATGCCGGGGATCGGCTCGGCGGTGACGGCGACGTCGGCGGCCGCGCAGACCAGCCGCTCGGGTTCGGGGCCGTCGTGGCGGGTCAGGGTGGTGCGCAGGCCCTCATGGCGGGCGTGCCAGCGGCGCGCGGTCTCGCGCCAGTGCGCGGGGTGGAACGGCGCGTCCATTTCGAAGATGGTTCCGATCCAGCGATCCCGGCCCGGTCGCGGGTCGGCGGCGTCCGTCGCCCGGCAGTGGCGGACGTGCACGCTGGCCAGGGGCCGGGCGTCGGCGGTCCACGCCGCCCCGGAGGCCAGTTCGGCCCGCCACAGGGTCAGTGCGCCCGGGCGTACCGCGAATTCGGATAGGTGGGTGTAATCCATGACCGTCTCCCTCATCGAGACTTCGCCGGTACCGGTGCGGCCGTTCGATTTCCGTGAAGAATTCACGGTGCGCGAACCAGCGCGATCGAACCCGTTTATGAGCTATCCGGCGAATTGGAAGCTATTGAATAGTGATATGCCGCTCGACGGTGATCCGGCACATCGGAAGCCCCCCGCCCACTGTGTTGTCGAGCACTATTTCCCGGCGGATCCGGCGCCCGCGGCGGCGCTGCCCGAGCCCAGGGCCTGGGCCGCGGTGCCGCCCGCCTGGGCGGACCCACTGGCCGCGCCGCTGCCGGTGCCGAGCAGATCGAGCACCGAGCCGGGTCCGGGCACCACCCCGGCCAGGCTGCCGGCGGCGGCACTGCCGGTGCCGAGCGCCCCGGCCAGTCCGGCGGCAGTGGACGACCCGGTGCCCACGGCGGAGCTACCGGTTCCGAGCTGCGGCAATATCGATTGCTCAGGGGCCGGTCCGGCGCCGGCGGGGGTCTCGCCACCCGCCGGTGCGGCGGTGGCCAGGACGGGCACGAGCAGGGGCACCGCGATCGCCGCCAGCAGGACTGCGGCCGCACGAGCCGATCGGAATACAGACATGGCCCGATTTCCTTTCACCTTCATCAGGACAAGCGCGCCGAGAGCGGCGACTTGGTGGGGGCAGGTCCGAATTGTGATTGGCGACGCTGCCGAGGATTTTCACCCGATGGGTAGATGACCTGCGAACCCAAGAAAATCATCAACCGACCAACTCCGCAACCAGCCTGAGCGCAAACAATTGGTTAACGGACTGTTCTCACGCCCTTCCCCTGTGCTTCAGGCCACTGCACCGGTGAAATTCACCTCTACTTCACATTCGGCCGCAGACCGCTGTCGCGGCCCGACCGGAAATCGAGTTGCTCGCGGGTACCCGATTTCTGAGATCCTGGGCTGGTGAACGCAGGGGAAATCACCGTCGAGTTCGCGCCGGAGCTGCGCGTGTTCGTCGGTCAGCGGGACCGCACGCCGGTCCGGGTGGACGGCACCTCGACGCTCGGGCACGTGGTGGAGTCGCTGGGTGTGCCGCTCACCGAGGTGGGCACGGTCCTGGTCGACGGCGAATCCGCTGCCACCGGCCACATTCCGCGCGGCGGCGAGAAGATCACCGTGTCGGCCGTGGCCCGCCCGCAAGCGTGCGCCGAGCCGCTGCGCTTCCTGCTCGACATCCATCTGGGCACCCTGGCGCGCCGCCTGCGTCTGCTGGGAATCGATGCGGCCTACGAGAATCCGGATATCGGCGACGCCGCCCTGGCCTCCCGTTCCGCCGCCGAGCAACGGGTCCTGCTCTCCCGCGACCGCGGGCTGCTGCGCCGCCGCGAAATCTATTCCGGCGCCTACGTGTACAGCCATCACCCCGCCGAGCAGCTGGACGACATCCTGTCCCGCTTCGCCCCGCGGCTGGCCCCCTGGACCCGGTGCACCTCCTGCAACGGCGCGCTCCGCCCCGCCGACCCGGCCACGGTCCGCGACCGCCTGCCGGACAACACCGGCCAGAGCTACGACACCTTCGCCGAGTGCGTCGACTGCGGCCAGACCTATTGGAAGGGCGCGCACCACGCACGTCTGGACGCCATCGTGGCCGACGCCTTGGCGAAATTCGCCTGAGCGACTCCGGTGGTCAGCAGTTGGAGTCAGCGGGCGCGGGCGGCGGCCGCGGCGGCGTCCAGGCGCGCGCCCAGGGTCTTGACCTGGTCGCGCAGGACTTCGATGTCCTCCACCGGAACTCCCACCAGATCCAGCACGGTGCGGATCATCTGCTGCGCGCCCTGCTGGAGTTCGCGGCTGGCCTCGGTGGCGTGCAGGACCACGGCCCGGCCGTCGGTGGCGCTGCGCACGCTCTCCACCAGTCCGCGCGCCTGCAGTCGCTGAACCAGCGGGGAGAGGGTGCCGTAGTCGAGGTGTACCTGTTCGCCCAGGTCCTTCATGGCGATGCCGGGACGCTCCCACAGCGCCAGCAGCACCAGGTATTGCGGGTAGGTCAGATTCATATCGTCCAGGAACGGCCGGTAGGCGGCGGTCATGGATCGCGACGTGGAGTACAGCGCGAAGCACAGCTGGGCATTGAGCGAGAGCAGCGCGTAATCGATCTCCTCGTCCGCTCCGGCCCCAGCGGGTGCGGAAGGCGGATGTTCTTGCATTACTGCACTGTACTGCGGACCGTGGCGAGCACCGCGTCCGTGGCCGCCCGATCGCCGACCGTGATGCGGATACCGGTGGGATAGGACTTGACGTGGATGTCCGCGCCCGCCAGCGCGGTCGCGACCCGATCGGCCTCGGGACCGGGCAGGGTCAGGTAGGAGAAATTGGCGTAGCTGTCGGGCACCGAGAGACCGAGCGCGCGCAGTCCGCTGGTGAGCCGGTCGCGGTGCGCGGCCAGGGTCGCGACCCGTGCCTCGATCTCGGATTCGGCCTCGTAGCAGGCCCGCACCGCCACCTCGGCCAGCGCGGTCATACCGAAAGGCAACTGCCAGCGGGCTATTCGCGTGATCAGCCGCGTGGCCCCGAGCGCGTAGCCGACCCGCAGCGCGGCCAGACCGTACGCCTTGGAGAAGGTGCGCAGGACGAGCAGGTTCGGATGTCGATCCAGCAGGGCGAACACATCGACGCGATCGGTGTCCGACACGAAGTCCACGTACGCCTCGTCGAGGACCACGGTGACGGTGTCCGGAACTTCCTTCAAGAGATTCTCGAATTCCCTTGCCGGAACCAGGGTTCCGGTGGGGTTGTGCGGGCTGCAGACCACCAGCAGCCGGGTTCTCTCGGTGACCGCGGCGGCCAGTGCCGGGAGATCCTGGCACCCGGAATCGTTGAGCGGCACCGTGATCGGCCGCCCGCCCGCCATGCTGGTCAGAATGGGGAATCCGTCGAAGGTGGGCGACGCCATCACCACCTCGGCGCCACCCGCCCCGAATTCCTGGACGATGTGCATGATCACGCCGGTCGCGCCCGCGCCCACCACGATCCGATCGGGCGGGCAGCCGAGCCGTTCGGCGATCAGCCGGGGCAGGCGGCGGGGCAGGAATTCCGGATACCGGTTGGCCGAGGCCAGCGCCGCGCTGAGCGCCTCCTGCACCGAGGGCGGCGGACCGTAGGGAATCTCGTTGAGCTGCAGCCGATGTCCGGCCGTCACCAGGGGGCTCACGGCGCCGCCCCTTCAGCGTCCGCCCCAGCGGAGGGCGGCGGCCCCCGCGAAATCGCCCGCGTGCGCGAAGCCCGCGAACATGACCAGCGATCCGGCCGGCACCCGGCCATCGTCGACCGCGCGGTCGAAGGTGACGGGAATGCCCGCGCCGAACAGGTTTCCGCAGTCGTCGAAGGTGTCGGGATGCCGTTCCTGCGGCAGTTGCAGGGCGTCTCTCCAATTGCGCAGGAAGGCTCTATTGGGTTGATTGGTGACCAATAGGTCCAGGTCCTGGGTGGGCACGCCGATCCGGCCGCACACCGCCGACGCCACCTCGGGAACCAGCCGGTTGCCGCGCTGCAGCACCTTCGCGATCTTGGATTCGGTGAAGCCGACGTGCATCTCACCGCTGCCGGCCTCCCAGTAGCGGCGCGGCGGGTCGGCGATCACGGTCATCTGCCCGGAGAATTCGGGCAGATGACGGGTCTCGATATCGAGGATCGGCGAATCACCGGACTTCACCAGCAGTCCCGCGCCCGCCCCGTCACCCGGAATCGCGGCCTGCGCCTTGCCGCGCACCTGCTCCTGGGTGAAGACCTGACCGGCCACGTTCTGGATGGTGACCACCAGCGCCGAGCGGGCGTCGGAGGACAGCAGGATCTGGCGGGCCAGCTTCATGCCGTACACGAACGACGCGCAGCCGCCATTGTGCAGGTCGATCAGCCACTCCGGCGCGATGCCGAGCCGGGCCGCCACATCCCCGCCACTGCCGACGATGCCGATATCGGGCAGCTGGGTGTGCACGATCAGAATGTCGATGCCCCGCAACACGTCCCGGCCGTGCCGGTCCAGGATCGGGGCGACCGCGCGCTCGGCCATATCGGCCGGGGTCTCGCCCGGCGCGACGTGGCGGCGGAACTTGGGGGCCTTGAACATGAGGTTCGAGGTGACCTCGTCCGGGTCGGCGTACTGCGCGAAATAGTCGGCGGAGACGATGTTCTCGGGCAGGTACCCGGCGACGTCGAGCAGGCTCACGGTGTCGGCGCTCATGATCAGTCCATCCATTCCGGCTTGATCGGCTGCCCGGCGGCGTGCCGGTGTTCGCAGATCGCTTTGAGATTGCGCAGTTCCAGCAGGTGCCCGGCGGCGAAGAGGTGCCAGAAGTCGCCGACCCACACCGGGCGGCCCTCGGGCGCGGTCTCGGGGTAGGCGTTGTCCTCGTAGAAGGGGTGGTGGCAATTGGTCCAGGTGACGACCGAACCCGGCTTGTTCAGCACCACCTGCGCGTCCACCACCCGCATCAGGTAGACCATCCACAGGTGGTCGGCCTGGTCCCAGGCGCAGTGGTAGTCGACGGTGCGGGCCTCGGGGTTGGCGACGGTGCGGGTGAAGATGCGGGTGTGCGAGCCGATCCGGTCGTCGGACACCCACACCTCGGGATCGGCGGTGCGCTCGAAACCGCGCATGCTGTAGGTCCATTCGCACAGGCTGCGGGTGTCGGCCAGGTAGGCGTACACCTCGTCCGGCGGCGCGGCCACGTACTCGGTGACGGTGCAGTACTGGCCGTAGATCTCGTCGTGCGGGTACACGGCGCGGGTCATGTCCAGGACCAGCGGCATGCCCTCCTTGAGGGCCATGCTCTCGATGCGGTACACGCCGGGCACGTCCAGCTCCGGGACTTCGATCGGCTCGTCGGCGACGGTCTCGGTCATGCGAAAGACTCCTTCAGGAACGGTGCGAAGGGTGGGAACTCGTCCGGGTCACACTGCAGTTCGATGAACGCGGGCCCCGGTATTGCCCGCGACTTGTCCAGGGCTTGCTCGAACTCGGGGAGGGTGCGCGCGGTCCAGACCGGGAGCTCCGGGAACAGGGCGGCGACCCCCGCGCCGATCTCCGACACGCGGAATCTGTTGAAGCTGTACTCGCCGGAGTAGAAGACCTGCTCGCGCGTCACGCACATGGCGTGGGCATTGTTGTTGAACACGATGAAGGTGACCGGCGCCTGGTACTCGACCGCCGTGTGCACCTCGTGGCCGTGCATGAAATACGCGCCGTCCCCGGCGATCACCACGGTGCGGCGGCCGCGGCCCAGCGCGCAGCCGATGCCGGCGCCGAACGCATAGCCCATGCCGCCCATGCCCAGGGCGATCAGAAACCGGCCGCCCTCGGGGATTCCGAGGTGGTGCACGACGGCCGCGCCGGTATTCCCGGCGTCGGCGACCACGTCGGTGCCGGGGTCCAGTGCCGCTTCGATGGCCGCCACGGCGGGGCGGTACCGGACGCCGCGTCCGGGCGCGGGCGGCACGGACAACTCGGGCAAAGGCAGGCGATCAGGGTGTGCGCCGACGGATCCCGGCTCGAGGTGCGCGCCCTCGGTCCCGTGGGTCGAGTTCGCGACACCGCGCAGCGCGGCGGCCAGCGGACCACGCGCCTCGGCGTGCACCGGGACGAAAGGCTGCTCGATACCCAGGTACACGACCCGTGGACAGGCGGCGAGCGCGGTGTCCAGTCCGGCGCGGGCGGTGAGCGGGAGTGAGGCTCCCACGAGCAGGCAGAGTTCCGCCTCGGACACCAGGCGGGCGGCGTTCGGATGACCCATCACGCCGACCACACCGGCGAAGCGGGGATCCGCGTTCGAGTACGCGTCCTTCGCGTCCGGGGTGACCAGCACCGTCGCATCGAGCGCCCGCACGACGGTCGCCAATTCGGCGCGCGCGCCGGCCGCGGCGACCTCCGGTCCGGCGATGACTACGACCGGACTCCCCTGCGGCAGCCCCGCCAGCAGATCCACGATGTCATCGGGCAGCAGCTCCGGATCACCGGACTGCTCCGCGGTGGCGCGTCCCCGAGCCTGCGCTTCGACCGTCGCCCGGTCACCTTCGATGAGCGGAGCGGCCTGGATATCCTTGGGCAGCAGCAGGACAGCCGGACCACCGGCCAGTGCCGCCGCGATCGCCCGGTCGAGCTCCACCGAGATGTCCTGCGGTCGACGGACTTTCACGCAGCGGCGGGCGACCTGGGCGAAGAGCTGCTCGGCATCGATGCGGCCGGGAACCCCGCTGGTGTCCTGAAAGGCACCCCGGCCCTCCAGGCCCAGTGGCGGCTGACCCACCAGAGCGAGGACCGGAACCCGCGAGTCGAATGATTCCGCCAGGGCCGCAAGCAGATTCATCGCGCCTCCGCCGGAGGTCGCGACCACCACACCGAGCCGGTTGGTGGCGCGGGCGTACCCGTCGGCCATGGTGGCCGCGCCGAACTCGTGTTTGGCGATGATGCCGGTGAGCTCCGAATGCCGGTGCAGGGCGTCGTAGACGTCCTCGATATTGGCCCCGCCGACCCCGAAGACATGGTCGGCGTGGATCGCGAGCCGTTCGACGACGAGGTCGGCGACGGTTCGGGCCGCGCGTTCGCTCTGGGTCACAGTCCCCCGTTCATATTGCCTTGTCCACGATGCATCGCACACAAGGTATCTGGCCGGACGGATCTCGATCAATGTGTCTCAGGTCACAGACATACCCGAAAGATGCTGTCGTACAGGCACTTTGGCCATGCGAAGACCCCACCGGGGATATCCCGGCGGGGCCCCGGTCCGGGCACAGGGGGAAATCCGGACCGCATCTGGACGGCTACCGGCCCGGAGGCCGATACATCGGGATCAACGAGCGGCGGACCGCCGCGGTTCAGTGCGCGTGCGCGTTCGGCGTGTCGAGGAGTCGAACACCGCGCGGGCCAGACGTAGGCAACGCCGGTCGCCATTGAGGGTGAGACCCAGCCGATTGGGGACGTAGGCGAAGGAGAGCCCGGTCGCCGGATCGGCGAAACCGAGCGAACCACCCATTCCGGGCGTGCCATAGGCGCGGTGGTCGGATGAGCCGAAGGGGAAGGCGGGACACGACTTCCGGAAGCCCAGGTGGAATCGGGTCGGAGTGCGCAGCACGGCGTCCGGGGCGGGCACCGGGCCCGGATCGGCGATGCGGGCCCGCACCTCCGGCGCGATCGGCAACTCGCCGGTGAGGCCCGCCGCGTAGATGCGGGCCAGGCCGCGCGCCGAGCCGACCCCATTGCTGCCGGGCAACTCGACCGACATGATCTCGGGGCGCACGAAATCCTCGGGCATGCCCAGGTCCGGCACCGACAGGGCGCGGAAGAGCTGACCGCGGCGCAACAGCGCCGGAATCGCCTGATTCCACGGCAGGTTCCGCTCGTGCCGCAGGTCCAGGCCGATGGTGCGGGTCAGGTGGGCGATCCGGTCACCGCCCAGGTCCGCGTCCAGGCCGAGGGTGAAATCGACGCCCAGCGGACCGGAGATCTCCTCGGCGAGGAAGGTCCGGATGCTGCGCCCGGCCGGGTCCGCGCGACGAACCAGTTCATTGAGATACAGCCCGATGCTGACCGGGTGATAGCCCTGCCGCGTGCCCGGCGCCCACCCGGGGCGCTGAGCCGCCAGCACCGCGGCCACGCTGTCCAGATCGTGCAGGTCGTCGAGGGTCATCCGGATGTCTCGCAGGATGTGCAGGCCCACTTGATGGTCGATGAGCTGGCGGACCGTCACCTCATCCTTGCCGTGGGCCGCGAATTCCGGCCAGTACCGCACCACGGGCTCGTCGTAATCCAGCTGCCCGCGCGAGACGAGCATGGCCAGGATCAGCGCCGCGACGCCCTTCGTGCACGAGAAGACGGGCGCGATGGTGTCGCGCTCCCACGGGAGTCCACGCACCGGGTCGCGCGGGCCGCCCCACAGGTCCACCACGGGGGTGTCGCCGTCGAAGACCGCGACCGCCGCGCCGATCTCGCCGTGCCGGAAATTGCGGCGGAAGGCGTCGGCGACCCGGCCGTAGCCCTCGGCCACATACCCGTGCGTCATCGTCTCGCTCATCGTCGGCGAGCCTACGGGGACCGGCTTTCGGGCCGGTAGCGGCACCGGCGGGTCAGCCGCCGCCGGGCCGATCGAGGGGCCCGGTTCGTATGGCAATATCGGGCAAATCGCCCCTATTCTCGGATTCGGGGGCCACTGTGGCATGCAGCCACTCCCGTTGTGAAGGGGCCTGATGCCACGCACCACACGGATAACCGTCATGCTGCTGTTCGCGGCCTGGGTTGTCGACTACATCGATCGCACCGTGATCAATTTCGCGCTGCCGTCGATCGGCGAGGACCTGGGGCTGGACCACACGCAGCAGGGGTTGTTGGTGTCGGTGTTCTTCGTCGCGTACGCGATCATCCAGGTGCCCGGGGGTCTGCTCGCGGATCGGTACGGGGCGCTGCGGGTAGGGATCATCGGATTGACTGCCTGGTCGATCTTCACCGGGTTGACCGCGCTCGCCTGGTCGTTCAGCGTGCTGCTCGCGATTCGATTCCTGTTCGGTCTGGTGCAGGGCGTGTTCCCGGCGGCGGCCATCAAGGCGCTCGCCGAACGCAGCTATCCCGAGCAGCGCACCACGGCCGCCGGCTGGACCAACTCCTCCAACGCGGCGGGCCTGCTGCTGGCGGCGGTGATCGCGGGCGTCCTGCTGCCCACGGTGGGCTGGCGGGTCATGTTCGCGGTGATCTCGGTGCTCGGGGTGGCGGTCATCCTGGCCTGGCGGCGGTGGATGCCGGAACCACTGACCCAGGACGAGATTCCGGTCGCGCCCGCCGGGCCCGCGGCCGAACGCCGCTCGGTGCTGTTCTCCCCCGCGCTGCTCGGCTTCGCGGTCATGTTCTTCGGTTACGACGTGCTGGTGTGGGGCGTGACCGCGTGGACGCCGACCTTCCTGCACGAACAGCGCGGAATCTCCATGGCGGGCATCGCTTTCGCGGCGGTGCCGACCACGCTGGCCGCGGCGGCCGGAGTGGTGCTGGGGGCGCGGCTCTCGGATCGGCTCGGCGGCCGGCCACGGGTGATCGTGGTGCCCGCCATGGCGTTCACCGCCGCCATGCTCTTCGCACTGCCGCGGGCGGAGTCGTTCCCGCTGTTCGTGGGGCTGGGCGTGGTGATGAGCCTGGTCGCGGGGCTGGCCTACATGCCCGCGTTCTCGGTGCCGCTGCGGGCGCTGCCCAGCGTCTACATCGGCGCGGCCACCGGCGTGATCATCTTCGGCGGGCAGCTGGCGGGCGTGGTGAGCCCGCTCGCCTTCGGGTTCATCACCGATCATGTTTCGTACACAACGGCTTTCGAAACCATGGCCATCGGGCCGCTGCTGGCACTGCTGGCGGCGCTGGTGGTTCCGCAAACCGCCGACGCGTTCCGGACGATGGTGTCCCGGCGCGCCGCGGCGGCCGTCCCGTCGAAGGAGCGTCTCCCATGATCGAGCACTGGCAGCAGGTCTACCGGCATCTGCACGCCCACCCCGAGCTGTCGGGTGAGGAGCGGGCCACGGCGCGACTGGTGGCCGACGAGCTGCGCGCGCTGCCCGGCTGGGAGGTGACCGAGAACGTCGGCGGCACCGGCGTCGTCGGGGTGCTGCACAGCGGGCCCGGGCCGGTGGTGTGGCTGCGCGCGGACATGGACGGCCTGCCGGTACAGGAGGAGACCGGCCTCGACTACGCCTCGACCGTCCCCGGGGTCATGCATGCCTGCGGCCACGACGTGCACGTCACCGCGCTGCTGGGCGCGTGCGCGGAACTGTCCGCGAATCCGCTGCCCGGCACCGTGGTCGCGCTGTTCCAGCCCGCCGAGGAGAACGGCTCGGGCGCGCAGGACATGCTCAACGACGGTCTGCTGGACCGGTTTCCGACGCCGCGCATCGTGCTCGGCCAGCACGTCGGCCCGCTGCCCGCAGGGCTGATCCTGAGCCGCCCCGGCACCCTGATGGCCGCCTCCGACTCGGTGCGCATCACCTTCCTCGGCAAGGGCGGCCACGCCTCCCAGCCGCACACCGCCATCGACCCGCTGCTCATGGCGGCGACCTTCGTGGTGCGCATGCAGGCGCTGACCGCCCGCCAGACCGCCACCGCCGCAACGCCGGTCCTCACCGCCGGAGCACTGCACGCGGGCACCCGCCCCAATATCATCGCCGACAGCTCCGAGGTCCTGCTCAGCCTGCGCACCTTCACCGACGGCTCCCGCGCCCGCATGATCGAGGGCATCCAGCGCCTGGCCGAGGCCGAGGCCGCCGCCGCGGGCGCGCCCCAGGAACCGAAGGTCGAGTTCTACGACCACTTCCCGGTCACCGAGAACACCCCCGGCGATACCGAACGCGTCCTGGCCGCCCTCACCGCCGCGAGCCTGCCCGTCATGCCCATGGAGAACCCCATCACCGGCAGCGAGGATTTCGGCGCCTTCGGCACCGCCGCGGGGGTCCCCTCCGTCTTCTGGCACATCGGCGGCATGGACCCCGCCCGCTTCACCCAGGACGACCTCCACTACATGCTCACCGAATCCGCCCTCCCACCCCACTACCCCTCCAACCACTCCCCCCACTTCGCCCCCGACCCCGCCCAGGCCCTCCCCGCCGCCATCACCACCATGCTGACGGCGGCCCGCTCCGAACTCACCCGCCCGTAACGACGCGAGCCCGGTATCCCCTGCCGCACGGGCCGAGTGGATACCGGGCTCGCGATCGACTACCGGAACAGGGTCAGCACCAGATCTGCCACCACGAGCACTTCGGCGGCGTGGTCGTGGTCGACGGCGGCGTCCAGGCCGGCGCCACGGTGACCGTCCTATTGCCCTGGTCGGTGCAGTAGCCGTGCGGGCAGGTCACCGAGGAGATGAGTTCTACCGGACCCGTGTCCTCGGGTGGGTTACGGGTCGAAGGAGATGTGCAGGTCGTCGGATTCGGGGAGGGTTTGGCAGGCGAGGGTCTGGCCCTGGGCCAGTTCCTCCTCGATGAGGGACTCGTTCCGGAGCATGCGGGTGCGGCCTTGTTCGACGGTGCAGACGCAGGTCGCGCAGGCGGATTCGCGGCAGACGTAGGGGGCGTCTATGCCGTGGTCGAGGAGGACGTCGAGGAGCTTCTTGGTGCGGGGCCAAGGCAGGGTGTGGGATTCGCCGTCGATGTCGACTCGGACGGTGGCGGCGGTGGGGTCGACCGGTTGCGGGGTGGCCGCGACTGGGGTGTGGTGTTCGAAGGGGTTGTCGGTCAGTGAACGGTAGTCCTCACGGTGGATGGCTCGGTCGGGGATACGGAGTTGACCCAGGCCCTGGCGGACCGTTGAGGCGAATCCGGTCGGGCCGCAGAGATATACGTCATGGCGCCGGTAGGGGCGGGCCCACGTCGCGAGGTCGCGGGGAGTGGGGAGGCCGCGGTCGGATTCGAGCCAGTGGGTCACCGTGAGGCGGCGAGGGTGGCGGCGGGTCAGGTCGTGCAACCGGGAGCCGAAGATGACGGAGGCGCGGTCGCGGTTGGCGTACAGCAGGACGATGTTGCCGCGGCCCAGGGTGAGGGCGGATTTCAGGATGGAGATGATGGGGGTGATGCCGCTACCGGCGGCGCAGAGCAGGAGATCGTGGGTCCAGGCGCGGGGGACGAAGGCGCCGGCGGGTTCGAGCACGGTGAGGATGTCGCCGGGAGAGACGTTGTCGCACAGCCAGTTCGAGGCATAGCCGCCGAGTGTGCGTTTGACGGTGACGGTGGGGCGGTCGTCGCAGTGGGGGCTGCTGGACAAGGAGTAGCAGCGGGCCACGGAGCCGGTGCGGTCGCTGGGGACGCGCAGGGTCAGGTACTGGCCCGGGGAATAGGCGAAACGCGGAGTGAGGTCGGTGGGGATATCGAAGATCAGCGAGACCGCGTCGGCGGTCTCGCTGACGACTTCACGCACCTTCAGCTGGTGGGCGCGAGCGGTCACGGCGCTCTCCTGCCGAAAACCAGCTCACCGGCCGCCTGGATGCGGTCCATCGACAAGGCCTGGGTCATGCGGCGATTCACGCCCGGCGCCAGCCGCAGCATGAAGTACCCCAGCCATGCCTCGGTGCGGACCGGGACCACCGCCAGGTCGTAGCGGATCGAGCGGACCACGGCGCGCGCCACCAGATCAGGGCTCATCGGCGAGAACGGCAGGCGTTCGGCCAGCGCCTGGAGCTGCGCGGTGAGCTGCTGCCCACGCTCCACCAGCCGTGGATCCACCCCCACCGTGGTGGCGTGCCGGGCGATATCGGTATTGATCACGCCCGGGCAGATCGCGCTCACCCCCACGCCTTTCGGCGCGAACTCCAGCCGCAGGCATTCGGTGAGCATCTTGACCCCGGCCTTGGACACCGAGTACGCCGACATGACCGGCGTCGGCGTGAACGCGGCCGCGGAGGCGATGTTCACGATGTGCCCGCGCTTGCCCTCGTCGATCATGAGCCGCCCGAACGACCGGCAGCCGTGCACCACCCCGAGCAGGTTCACGTCCAGCTGCAGTTCCCAGTCGTCGGGTTCGAGATCCAGGAACGCCCCGCTGACCAGAATTCCGGCATTGTTGACCAGCACGTCCGGCACCCCGTGATCGGCGTGCACGTCCCGGGCGAAAGCAGCCCAGGCGTGCGGATCGGTCACATCGAGCTGGGCGGCGACCGCCCGCCGCCCCTCGGCCTGGATGAGTGCCACCGTGGAGAGCGCCGCGTCCTTGTCGATATCGGAGACGATCACCTGGGATCCCCCACGCGCGAACCGCAGTGCCGTCGCCCGCCCGATCCCGCTGCCCGCGCCGGTGACCACCACCAGTTTCGGATCGATGGCATCGAGTTTCACGAGACCTCCTCCGAGAGCGCGACCGTCTCGGCCGCCACCGGCGCACCCACCGTGTAGCGGTAGACGTCGAGATCGAAATGCCGGTTCTGCCAGTACATCTCGCCGTGCGTGGACGGCCGGAACGGCGAATCACCGTGATTGTCGAGGTAGTAGGTATTGGAACCCTCGCACACCGGCGTGAACAAGAAGTTCTTCCGCTGCCTGCGCAGGCACTGCCGGAAGTACTCGTCGTGCACCTCCTGCCGGATCTCGACCTCCGTGGTGCCGCGCGCCTTGGACTCGGCGATGACCCGCGCCAGATGCGCCGAGGTCGCCTCGATCATCCAGATGTAGGAACCCAGCACGAACCCGTACGGCCCGGTGATCGTGAACGAGTTCGGGTATCCGGGCACCGAAACACCCTGGTAGGACTGATATCGGTGCTCGTCCCAGAACTTCTCGAGATCCTGCCCGCCACGCCCGCGGACAGGGAACGGCGGGATCGAGCCCTTCTCCCACAGCTTGAAGCCGGTGGCGCAGACGAGCACGTCGACCTCGTGCTCGGTCCCGTCCACGGTGACCACCCCATGCTCGGTGATCCGCGCGATGGAGTCGGTGACCAGGCTGACGTCGGACCGGTTGAAGGTCCGCAGGTAGTCATTGGACATGGATGGCCGTTTGCAGCCCAATCCGTAACGCGGCGTGAGCTTTTCCCGCAGCTCCGCATCATGGACCTGGGACCGCATCCAGCGGCGGATCGGCGCCTCGGCGGCCCGGCGCACGGTCGAGGTCAGCCAGGCCGGTCCGGCCACCATGCCGCTCATGGCGACCTCGGTGCCGAGATTGCCCGCCAGCCGCAGGGCGGTGCGGATCCCGGTATTGCCCAGCACCATCCGCCCGAGCGGCCCGACCTCGGCGTCGTTCTTCGGGAACACCCAGATGGGCGTCCGCTGGAACACGGTCAGGTGCTCGGTCTGGTCCACGATCGCCGGAATCAGTTGCAGCGCTGTGGCTCCGGTGCCGATGACCGCTACCCGCTTCCCGGCCAGGGAGACATCGTGATCCCACAGCGCCGTGTGCACCAGCGTCCCGCCGAAGTCGTCGAGTCCCGGGATGTCGGGCATCTTGGGCCGTTCCAGCCCGCCGATCGCCAGCACGATGTACCGCGCGGTGAGCTGCTCACCGCCATCGGTGCGCAAGCGCCACAGACTGTTCCGGTCGTCGAAGTCGGCCGCCATGATGGTGGTGTTCAGCCGCAGTTTCTCCCGCAGCCCGTACTTGTCGACCATGCCCTCGGCGTAGTCCCGCAGTTCGGTGCCGGGCGCGAAGACCCGCGACCAGTCCCCGCGCTGCTCGTAGGAGAAGCTGTAGATGAACGACGGAATATCCACCGCCACACCGGGATAGGTGTTGGCGTGCCAGGTGCCGCCGACCCGATCCCACTTATCCACGATCACGAAGTCGTGGATTCCCCTCCGTTGCAGTGCGATCCCGGTGCCGATGCCCCCGAATCCGGCGCCGACCACGATGACCTCGTGATCGGGCCGGACGGCGGACGCCGCACCCGTGCCACCGCGCTGTGTTGCCATGTCGGTCTCCTCCGGCTCAGCCGATGCGGTCGGACAGTTCGCCGTCCGCGCCGAAAAGTTCTCGCTGCCATTGCGCGAGCAGCCCGTCGGTGTCGATGTCGTCGGGATGGAAGCCCGGCCGCATATAGGGCCGCATCTCCCTCAGCAGTCCCTTCACGATGGGCCCGCGCGCCAGCCGCACCGTCTGCCGCGCCACCTGCCACGGCCGCCAGCTGCGCGGATCGCTGAGGATCGAGGCGAGGACGCCGAGCGACACCACCGGGATCGTGAACACGTACATCCCCGCCATCACCCCGATCCGCACGACCTCGGTCCCGCCGGCGGCCCGGAAGACGTCGAACGCCACGGACTTGTGCTCGAGTTCCTCGAAGGCGTGCCAGTTCAGCAGCTGCCACACCTCCGGATCCCCCGGAATGTCCTGGATCTCCTGGCTGCTCAGAATCCGTTTGGCGAGCGTGGCCGTGTAGTGCTCGGCCGCGGCCGTGAACGCCAGATGCACCTCCGGCGGCACCGCGTTCTCGATCGCCATCACCCCGCGTTCGCGCAGCGCGCCCGGCGTGAAGGTGAACAGCCGCACGATCGGGAAGCCGTTCTCGACGAGCTGCTCGTTCAACCGCCGATGCTGCTGCCCGTGCACGGCTTCCTGCCCGATGAATCCGGCCACCCGCTTCTTGAGCACGGGATCGGTGACCTGCCCGGAGAATTTGCGCACCGAGCGGATGAACGATTCCTCCCCCGGCGGAAAGGCGCCGGAGAGCACGGCGATCAAATGTGTCAAAGGGATGTCGCCCCGGACGAATTGGTGCGCCATCGGCTCGGGGTCGCCGAACCGGAAACGCATGCGCCGCACCTTCGGGTAGGGCATGAGGGACGCGGAGTCCTGCCGACCGATCGTCATTGGCCGGTCCTTTCTGGCAATGGAGTTGTGACTACTTCAGGTGGTCGACGAGCTGGCCGTCGTCGCCGAAAAGCTTCGACTGCCACCGGGACAGCAGGGCGGAGGTGTCGATGTCGTCGGGATGGAAGCCGGGGCGCAGATACTTGCCCAGCTCCGGCATGAGCCGGTGGAAGACCGGACCGGTGAACAGCCGATACGCCTCGCGCGCAACGCGGATCGGCTGCTGCCGCGCGACCGGATCGCGCCCGACGGCCAGCGCCAGCGTCACATAGGTCAGCGGCAGCGTGAGCGAGTACATGGCGAGCATGACCGCGACGCGGGTGCGCTCGCTGCCGCCGACCGCACGGAAGACGTCGAAGGCCACCGACTTGTGCTCGAGTTCTTCCAGCGCATGCCAATTCAGCAGATTCCAGACTTCCGGATCGCCGGGAATCGCCTGGATCTCATCGCTGGACAGGATGCGCTGCGCCAGGACCGCCGTGTAGTGCTCGGCTGCCGCCGTCATGGCCAGGTGCACCTCGGGCGACACCCGCTCCTCGATCCACCGCATACGCTCGACGGCCCGCGGCGAGTCCAGCCAGGCGATGGGATAGCCCAGCTCGACCAATTTTTCGTTGAGTTTGCGATGCTCGAGGCCGTGCATGGCCTCCTGTCCGACGAAGCCGGTCACCCGCTTCTTCAGCACCGGATCGGTGACCCGGTCGGCCACCCGGCGGACCGAGCGGATGAAGGACTCCTCCCCCGCCGGGAAGCCGCCGGACATGCCGGCCACGAAATGGCTGTAGACCATGTCGTTCTCGACGAAGTATTTGTCGCTGGAAGCGCGATCGAATCGGAACTTGATACGGCGGGCCCGGGGATAGGTCTGCGCCGGAAGGGTATTCGCCATCTGGACCATCCTTGGTGCGACACAAGGTACCTGGTACCGCGTGTTCGATAGACCAAGTGTAGGACTGTCCCAGACAGTAGACAAGGGCTCGTCCCGGCCGGTTTCAGCGGATGAAGCGCTCCACCATCCGCCGCTCGCTCGCAGCGTCGGCCAGCGGCCAGGTCAGCAGCGAGAGCACGATGCGCACAATCCATTGCACCGCTTCGTCATCCGGCGCGACGCCGGTGAGCAGGGTCGCGATCCGCCCGAGCTCCGGCGAGCTGGCGAACGCGCCGTCACTGCCGCCCGCCCGGGTGCCGGCGAATCCCTTGGCCAGCACCGGATCCGAGCGCACAGCGGCCACCGACGCCAGGATCGCCTCGATGATTCGCCGGGAGCCCTCGTAGCGCCGCACGGTCGCGGCCACTCGCTCGGCGACCCCCACCGCCGACTTGGCCATGACCGCGTCGAACAGCGCCGCCTTGCCCGGGAAGTGCCGATAGAGAGTTGCCCGCGAGCAGCCGACCGCCGCCGCCACGTCGTCCATGCCCACCCGGTCGAAGCCCCGGGTCTGGAACAGTTCCGAGGCGACCGCGACGATCCGATCCGAGGCGGCCGACCTCCGCACCCCGCCCGTCAGCCAATCCACGCGCTGCTCGGCCACCATGCCCACTCCTCACCGGTGAAGACCAGGTCTCATCCTGAGACGTACGTCCGGATTCGTCCAGGGGCCAGTTCTGAGCAACAGACCGGTATCAATTTGCCGGAAGTTCGCCCGGTCTATGTAAGGCTATTCGGGGACGCAGTGCGCTGCGTTCTACTTGATCTGGGTTCCAGCTTGTCGACGGCTGATCGGGCAGCGAGGAGACACACGCGTGGGCGCAAGCGCGATGAGCATTCGGCAACGCATCGGCAAACCAACAGCCAAAGACGTCACCGCCGGAATGGCGACCGGCTTGTTCAGCATCCCCGAGGGGATGGCCTACGCCTCCATCGCCGGATTCAATCCGGTGGCCGGACTCTACGCGGGCGTGGTGCCGCCCATCCTGGGCTCGCTCACCGCCTCCACCGTCCTCATGGTCACCACCCTGACCAGCGCGATCGCCCTCACCGGCCAATCCGCCATCGCCACCGCCGGACTCGATCCGCACGACGCGGGCAATCTGGCCGCGCTGACCCTGCTGGTCGGCGTGGTCATGGTGCTCATGGGCGTGCTGCGCCTGGGCGTGGTCATGAGCTTCGTGTCCAACGCCGTCATGGTCGGCTTCTCCACCGGCATCGCCCTGCAGATCATGACCGGCGTGTTCAAGGACGCCACCGGCTACAAGCCGCCTGGGCACAACAAGCTTGTGCAGGTATGGAATTGGCTCACCGGCATCGGGCACTGGCAGTCCTCGGCCACCTGGGTCGCCGTCGGCACCATCCTGGTCTGGGCGGTCGCCCGGCTGATACCCAGGATCGAGGCCCTGGCCTTGTTGGTCGCCATGGTGGTGGTCAGCGTGGCGGTCGCGATCCTGGGCACCGACATCGAACTCGTGTCCGATATCGCGAGCATCCCCGGCGCGTTGCCCGGGCTGTCGCTACCGAACTGGGACGCCATGCCGCACTTGGCCGCCGGTGCGCTGTCGGTGGCGCTGGTCGCGCTGGCCCAGGCCGCCAGCGTCGCACCGTCCATGCCGAACCCGGACGGCAGCCGCTCGAGCGTCAATGCCGACTTCACCGCCCAGGGCATCGCCAATCTGGGCGGCGGCCTGTTCTCCTCGCTGCCGTCGGGCGGGTCGCTGTCCCGGACCGGCGTCGCGGCCGGGGTCGGGGCCCGAACCCGCTGGGCCGGCATCATTTCCGGCGTCTTCCTGGCGCTGGTTGTGGTCATCTGCGGCAGCCTGGCCGAGCGCATCCCGATGCCGGTGATCGGCGGGCTCATCCTGGTGGTCGGCGGCGAACTGATCTGGGGCAAGGTCAAGGACATCAAGCTGGTGACCCGCACGTCGATGCTGTCCACCGCGGCCATGATCGCCACCTTCGCCGCCACCACCCAGCTGCCGTTGCAGCAGGCCATCGTGATCGGCGCGATGCTGTCGCTGCTCCTGTACTGCGTGCAGGCGGCGCGGCAGATCCAGCTGGTCGGCCTGACCCGCGATACGGACGGCGCATGGTGCACCGCGCCTGTGCCGCAGGCGCTTCCGTCCGGCGAGGTCACCGTCCTCGACTATCGCGGCACCAGCTTCTTCGCCGAACTGCCCCGGCTCGAAGCCGCTCTGCCCGATGTCTCCGGGGCCCGGAACGCGGTGCTGGTGCTGGTCCTGCGCGCCATGCCCGACATCCCCTCCTCCGCCATCCTGCGTTTGCTCGAACGCTACAACCGCGAATTGCACACCGCCGGCGGACGACTCGTGCTCGCGGGCGTCGAGCCCGAACTGGCGCGGGTCCTGCAGCACACCGGGCTCACCGACGAGCTCGGCGTCGACGGCATCGTCGCGGCCGAACCCGAGATCTTCGGGCCCGTCGCCAAGGCCGTCGACCTCGGAACCAACTGGATCGAGAGTCGGAAAACCCAACAGTGAGGTGACACATGACAGCAGCACCCGTTGACCGCACCGATTTCGAGAACGCCGAGCGTGGATTCATCGCCCGTCTGATACCAGGTGTGATTCCGGCGAAGAACGGCGGCACGGCGTACGACGCCGACTCCTTCGACTTCCTGAAAGGCAAGGGCGCGGACACCGTCCCGCCCAGCCTCTGGCGGCAGTCCCAGCTCACGGCCATCCACGGCCTGTACGAGGTGTGCGAGGGCGTGTATCAGGTTCGCGGCCTGGACATCTCGAACATGACCCTGATCGAGTCCGACAACGGCGTGATCGTCGTCGACCCGCTGGTCAGCACGGAGACCGCGGCCGCCGCGCTGGGGCTCTACCGCGCGAATCGCGGCGACCGCGAGGTGCGGGCGGTGATCTACACCCACCCGCACGCGGACCACTTCGGCGGCGTGCTCGGCGTGGTCGACCCGGACACCACGGTGCCGATCATCGCGCCCGAGCATTTCATGGAACACGCCATCTCCGAGAACGTGTACGCCGGCACCGCCATGTTGCGCCGCGGCATGTACTACTCCGGCGCGAACCTGCCACGTAACCCCGAAGGCGTGGTCGGCATGGGCCTGGGCCCGATCGCGTCGGCGGGTGAATTCGGTTTGCTGCCACCGACCCTCGACATCACCGCGACCGGGCAGGAGGAGGAGATCGACGGCGTGCGGTTCATCTTCCAGATGACACCGGGCACCGAGGCCCCCGCCGAGATGAACTTCCTGCTCCCGGACCGCAACGCGCTGTGCATGGCCGAGAACGCCTGCCACACCCTGCACAACATACTGACCCTGCGCGGCGCTCAGGTTCGGGACTCGCGCATGTGGTCGCGCTACATCGCCGAGGCCATCGAATTGTTCGCCGAGCGCGCCGACGTCGTCTTCGCCTCGCATCACTGGCCGACCTGGGGCCGGGAGAACCTCGTCGAGTTCCTGACCCAGCAGCGCGACACCTATGCCTACCTGCACGACCAGACCGTGCGCCGGATGAACCAGGGCGAGACCGGCAGCGAGATCGCCGAGGACTTCCCGCTCGCGCCGGATCTGGCGGCGCAGTGGAACAACCGGGGCTACTACGGCTCGATCAGCCACGACGTGAAGGCCATCTACCAGCGCTACCTCGGCTGGTACGACGCAAACCCGGCACACCTGTGGATGCATCCGCCACAGGAACAGGCCACTCGGTACGTGCGGCTGCTCGGCGGTGTGGACGCGACCGTGGCCAAAGTGAAGGAGTTCGCGAGTTCTGGCGACCTGCGGTTCGCGGCGGAACTGGGCAGTCACGCGGTCTTCGCCGACCCGTCCCACGCCGAGGCGAAGAAGGCGCTCGCCTCGATCCTGGAACGCCTGGCCTACGGGTCCGAAAACGCCACCTGGCGCAACTGTTTCCTCACCGGCGCGTTCGAACTGCGCAACCCCATCCCCCACACCCTGCTCGCGCCCAGCCCCGAGATGGCGAAGGCGATGAGCATCACCCAGCTCTTCGACACTCTCTCGCTGAATGTCGTGGGCGAGCGGGCCTGGTCCGAAAAGTTCAGCATCAGCTGGCATTTCACCGACAGCGGTGAGAACTACCGCATGGAACTGAGCCACGGGGCGCTGATCCATTACCCCACGACCCGGGACCACACCTCGGATCTGGACATGACCCTCACCAAGCTCGGCCTGCTGCAACTGATCGGCACCGGCTCGTTCGACAACGTACAGGCCAAGGGCGACACGACGGTGTGGAAGCGGCTCACCGGACTGCTCGACAAATCCGATCCCGATTTCGCGATCGTCACCCCCTGATACTGCGGCCGTCCGGATCGCATCGACCAGCTCAGACGCGATCCGGACGGGTTTTCTCCCACACCGGATCCACCCGAACCGACAAGAAGCGAGGACATGAAGGTGACGGCGCCAACCGCACGGGGAACCGGCCGCATGGCCTCGATCGAAGCCATGGGCTTCACCGGAATCGTTTTCGCGATCCTGACGCTGGTCGGGGTGGAGCTGCTGCGCGGCATGCCCGGCTGGAGCGCCGATCACGCGACCGTGGAGCAGTGGCTCTCCCAGTCCGGCCATCGCACCCGGCTCACCGCCGTCGTGCTGATCATGGTGGTGGCGTCGATCGCGCTGCTGTGGTTCATCGGCACCCTCCGCCGCCGCCTCGGCACCGGCGAAGATCAGCTGTTCGCCACGGTCTTCCTCGGCAGCGGAGTGCTCCTCATCGCACTGCTGCTCACTTCGGTGGCCGCCTTCGCGGTGCCGGCCACCCTCGCCCAGCAGGCGAGCCCGGCGATCGCCGCGGACGCCTACCCGGCCAGCCACGGCCTGGGCATCACCCTGATCACCGTCATCGCACCGCGCATCTCCGCGGTATTCATGCTCTCCCTGGCCAATCTCGGCCGCGTCACCGGTGCGTTCCCGCGCTGGCTGAGCCTGCTGTCCATGGCCGCAGCGCTTTTCATGCTGATCGCGGTGACCACGGAGATCCGCATCGCCTGGGTCCTGCCCGTGTGGGCCCTGGTGGTCGGCATCCATATCGTCTCGCGGCGAAAGCATCTCGCCGCCGAGTGAATCGAAGTCAGGGCGCGGTCAACAAGGGCTGGAGGTAGCGGACGGCATAGTCGCGCAGCCGCTCCTCCGAGTCCAGCAGCGGCGGGGCGTCCGGGGTCAGCACCAGCGAATGGATCAGCCGCACGATGGTGGTGGCGTAGAACTCCGTCTGGTCGTCCCCCGACAGTCCGAGCTGCGCCCGGGCCGCGCCGACCTGCTCGGTCACGAACACGGTTGCTATACCGAGAATCTCACCGGCCTCGAGGGTGAGCCAGCCGAGCACCTCGTCACGATCGACGGCGAGCAGCCGCCGCAGCAGCGGATGGTCGCGCAGCGTGCTCACGGTGACGACGAAGCCACGGGTGTGGCGTTCCAGCGGATCGGCGATATCCCCGATCCCACGCTCGATCTCGGCCAGGGTCCGGCGCACCTCGTGGGCGAACGCGGCCCGAGTGATCTCCTCGCGCCCGCCCATCCGCCGGTAGAGGGTGGCCCGGTTGACCCCGGCCCGCTTGGCGATGTCGTCGGCGCTGGTCCGGCGGATGCCGACCAGCGAGAACTGTTCCAGGGCGGCCTCTTTGATGCGGGTGTCCACGGCGTCGTCGGGTTCGACGGCCGTGAGCAGAGCCTGCAACGACAAGGGGGATTCCACCGGGCGCACCTCCTGACCGGAGTCTAATCGTTTGCGACAGTGCGACACAATCTGTCGCATAGCCTTGCGACAAAGAGAGACAATGTGTTGCACTCTTTGGCAGGAGTTCCCAATGACGTGGAGGCCGTGCCATGAGCAGCGCAGCAGAGATCGAACAGCCGACAACCGTTCCGCGGGGCGCGCCCCTGGGCCCCGGCTCACTGCTGTGGGAGTACTTCGGCGACCATCGCCTCAAACTGTTCTTCGGGCGCTCCGGCACCCTGCAGAACATGCACCCCGCCGTTTCCGCGGCGCTGCAACAGCATTCGAACTTCTTCGACGACCCGTGGGATCGGCTGCTGCGCTCGGTGCCTCGGATCGAGGACTCCATCTACGACCCGCCCGAGTCCGCCGCGGCCGTACGAGTACGCGACTACCACCGCGACATCAAGGGCGTGGACCACCACGGACAGCGGTATCACGCACTGAATCCCGACATCTTCTGGTGGACACACGTCACGTTCGTCGAGGCCGTCATGGCCATGAACGAATACTTCGGCACCCCGCTGACCGGCGATCAGAAGCAGCAGCTCTGGGCCGAGGGCGTCACCTGGTGGGAGCGCTACGGGCTCTCGGCGCAGCCGGTGTTCGGGACTTACGAAGAGTTCCAGGCGTATTGGGAGCACATGCTCGCCGACGAGCTGGAGGCCAACGAGACCACCGACTTCGCGCTTCGGGCGGCCGGCATCCCGATTCCCCCCGTACCGGGGGTGCCGACCTGGGCGTGGACGGTGATCCGGCGGCCATTCATGGAATTCAACGTCTGGCTGGTCGCCGCGATGATGCCCGAACGCGGCCGGGAGATCCTGGGCATCGACTGGAATCGGCTCGACGAGTTCGGCTTCCGGGTCTTCGCGGGCACGGTCCGGAGGGCCTGGCCGCTGCTCCCCCGGCCGCTGCGCTACGACCGGCGCGTCTACCGCAAGATCCGGGCCGCCGAGCAGGGCCTCAGCCAGGGGTCGCTCGCGCGCCCAGCTTGACGGGCATGGAACGGTAGGCGTGCAGGTTGCGCAGAGGGTGCGGGATCGGTGGGCCGTCCAGGCACAGATTCGGGTAGCGATCGAAGAGGGCGGGCAGCGCGATGGAGCCTTCCAGCCGGGCCAGCCGGGATCCCAGGCAGCCGTGGATTCCGCTGCCGAACGAAAGATGTTCCGCGGCATTGTCTCTGGTCACATCGAATCGATGGGGATCGGGGAAGACCGCGGGGTCGTGGTTGGCGCCGGCCAAGGACAGCAGGACCAGGGAACCCGATGGGATCCGCTGATGATCGAGGTCGACGTCGCAGTTCGCGACCCGGCCGGTCATCCGCACGGGACCGTCATAGCGCAGGATCTCCTCGACGGCGTTGCGCCACAGCCACGGCTGCGCGGCCAACTGTTCCAGCTGGTCCGGATTGCCTGCCAGCAGGGCGATCCCATTGCCGAGCATGTTGATGGTGGTCAGGAATCCGGCGTCCAGCAGCAGGGCGGCATTGGCCACCTGCTCGCGGCGGGTCATGTCGCCCGCTGTCACCAGCATGCTGAGCACGTCATTGCCCGGTTCGTCGCCGAGCCCGTCGAGGTGCCGGTCGAAGTATTCTTTGACCTCCACCAGGTCTTCGATGGCGTCGCGGTAGGTGCTCCAGTCCAGACCTCGCTCGAGCAGCGGCGCGCCGGAGTCGCCCCACTTCAGCAGGGTCGAATGCATGTCGGCGGGCAGCCCGAGCATCTCGGCGATGATGGTGACGGGCATCTGCGCGGAGAAATCGCTGATCAGATCGGGTCGAGGCTTCGATTCCAGGCGATCGATCAGGTCATCGGCCACCTCGGCGATGCGCTGCTCCAGGGTCGCGATCGCCTTCGGGCCGAAAGCCTGCCCGACGGTGCGTCGATATCGGGTGTGATCCGGCGGATCGGTCACCAGCATCGAGGGCGGTTCCCCCAGGTTCGGAAGTCCCAGATCCGTTTTGGCCAGCATCCAGCGGATCGGCTTCGGCAGACCTGGATGATTGGGCGAGACCACGCCGAAGCTGCGGTCGCGAAGGATGGTTCGGCACACCGCGTAATCGGTGGTGATGTACACACCCGACATCCGGGGAATCGGACCCCGCCGCCTGATCTCCTCGAGATACGGCGACGAGCCGAGCAGGCGGTCCGACCCGAAGGCCAGGTTTCCCAAGGGTTCACCCCGGCGCGCCGACCACCGGAGGTAGGTCCGCAGAAAGCCGTGTGTGAGCAACCACCGAGTCCATGTGCGAGTCAACATCTGTCACCTCACCCCCCGACCTGCTCTTTATGATAATGATTCGCTATGAGATTGCCACAGGTGCTGGGATGACGGTCGGATCGGGCGACCGGCGCGCCATGGACAGGCGCCGTTTCCTCGCGGGCGTCGGCTCGGCCACGGCGTTGCTGGGCCTCGCGAGCACCGGTTCGGCCACGTCCGTCGCACGCGCGGATATTGCTGGTCAGAGCCCGAATACGCCGATCTACCGCGCGCTGGTGCCGGAGATCTTCGCGCCGCTGCCCGATCCGCCCGATCACGTACCCGCGATCGTCGTCGGATCAGGGTTCGGGGCGGCGGTCACCGCACTGCGCTTGGCGCAGGCCGGGATCGATGTCGCGGTGCTCGAGCGCGGATCACGCTGGCCTAACGATCCGTGGCGCGACATCTTCGCCGTCGACACGATTCCCGACGGCCGCGGCTTCTGGCATCGCACCAGCTTCACCGGGGCGACCCGGATCCCGGTGGCCGTCGATTCCTTCGGCGGCGTCCTCGACGTGTGCAGCTACCCGGGCATCGACGTATGGCGCGCCGCGTGTGTCGGCGGCGGCTCGGTCGTGTTCACCGGGGTGATGATCGAGCCGGAACAGCGATTCTTCGAACACGTGTTCCGCGGCGTGGTCGGCTACCGCGAGATGCACGACATCTACTACCCCAGGGTTCGAGAGATGTTGCGGCCCAGCCCGATACCGGACGACATCTTCCGCTCCCCCGCGTTCGCGCACTCCCGCGCCTGGGACGAACAGGCCCGCGCGGCCGGATACTCACCGCAGCCCCTCGACGGCACCTGGCGGTGGGACATCATCCGCGACGAGCTGGCGGGGCGATCGCTGCCATCGGCGACGGTGGGCTGTTCCGACCTCGGCAATTCCAACGGCGCGAAGTTCGATCTGAACCAGAACTACCTGCGCTGGGCCGAGGACACCGGCCGCGCCCGGATCTACCCGGGCCAGCGCGTGGACGCCATCGCCGCGGAGCCGAGCCGCTACGCCGTCACGGTGACCACCCTCGCCCCGACCGGCGAAGCGCTCCGCACCCGAACGCTGACCTGCGACATGCTGTTCCTGGCCGCCGGCTCGGTCGGCACCTCCGAACTCCTGGTGCGAGCCCGGGCGACCGGCGCGCTGCCGAACCTGAACGAGCATGTCGGCGAAGGCTGGGGCAGCAACGGCGATGTCGCCCTGTCCCGGCCGCTCACCACGCTCGCAGTGGGCACCCAGGGCACGCCCTCCGCGAGCCGTATCCTGGACGAGAGGGGCGCGCCCGTGTCCTTGGAGAGCTGGTTCATCCCCGGCACCACGCCCCTCGATATCGGCCTGCTCGGATCGCTGGGCTTGGTGCTCGACGACACCCGTGGCCGGTTCGTCTACGCGGACGACGGGCGCGTGGACCTGCTCTGGCCGGTCGACGGCGCCGCCGGGTATCTCGCCCGGGCCCGCGAGGTCAACGATTCCATGACCTGTCACTGCGGGCCGATCGCTCGGCCCGACCTGGAAGCGAACGCCTCGTTCACCGCACACCCGTTGGGCGGCGCGGTAATCGGACGCGCGACGGACGAATACGGCCGGGTGCGCGGATACCGGAACCTCTATGTGATGGATGGCGCGGCGGTGCCCGGCAGCACCGGAACGGTCAATCCCTCACTGACGATCGCCGCGCTGGCGGAGCGCAATATCGAAAGGATCATCGGTGCCGGGGGATAGCCCCGAGCGATACAGTCGACTGGTGGACGAGACTCCGGTCCCACACCATCGGCGTTCGCGCGCCGAGCGGTTGGCGATCCGGCTGCTGTACCCGACATTCCGGCCCGCCGAGGAGTCGTTGCGGACGGCTGTCACCGGCAAGGTGGTGCTGGTGACCGGGGCCTCGCACGGCATCGGCAAGGCCAGTGCGCGCAAGCTGGCCGCGGCGGGGGCGAAGGTGCTGCTGGTAGCGCGTTCGCGGCCCGAATTGGAACGGCTGGCCACCGAGATCACGGCCGCGGGCGGAGTCGCCCACGTGTACCCGACCGACCTGACCGACATGGATGCCGTGGGCCGGCTCGGCGCGACGCTGCTGGCCGAGCACGGGCACATCGATGTCGTAATCAGCAACGCGGGCAAGTCGATTCGCCGCCCGATCGCCGAGTCCTACGACCGCTTCCACGATTTCACCCGCACCATCGACATCAACTACCTCGGCCCGGTGCGACTGCTGCTGACCCTGCTGCCCGCCATGCGCGCACGCGGGCGGGGGCACATCGTGAATGTCTCCACCTGGGGCGTGCTCATGCCACCGAGTCCGCGCTGGTCGGCCTACGGCGCCTCGAAAGCGGCCTTCGACGTCTGGCTGCGCAGCGTCGCCGCGGAGATCGCCGCCGACGGCGTCAGCACCACCTCGGTCTACATGCCACTGGTCCACACCAGGATGAGCGCCCCCACCGACTTCCGTCGCATACCCGCCCTGACCGTCGAGGAAGCCTCCGACCTCATCGCGCACGCCGTCACCGTCAAACCCGGTGAGGTGGCGCCCTGGTGGGCGGTGCGGGTCCAGGCCTGGTCCGCGGTCCACCGCGATCGGGTCCAGCGCTTCATGGAGCATCGACTCCAACGCTGAATGAACGGAAATTGATTCGGTGGTCCGATCGAAGACCAAATGTCGCCGAATCGTTGCCCTCGACCAAATCGACGCCCTTCCAGCCAGAACCAACCGCGGCGCTGGTTCGTATACAGCTATGACCGCTGGGCATATACTGTCGGCGGTCGGGGTTTTGCAGTAAGTAATGCGCGAATAATGCGCGGTCGAAGCTCGAGGGAAACCATGACTGCACCGCGACCGCAGCCGATACCGCTGTCCGCCGGTCAGCAGGGATTGTGGCTGGCCCAGAAACTGAGTCCCGATGTGCCGATATCCGAGGCACAATATATCGAGTTCGACGGCGACCTCGACATCGAAACGCTGCGCATGGCAGCGATTCGAGCGGGTCACGAGTTCCAATCGGGGTATCTGAGACTGGTCGAGACCGACGGTGCGCCGTATCAGGTGTACGACCCGGCACTCGGCTATGAGACAACGCTGATCGATGTCCGGGACGCACCGGATCCGATCGCGGCGGGCTTGGAGTGGATGCGCCGGGAATACACGGCGCCGTTGGACATGACCCGGGACAAGTTGGTCGCGACGGCGATCGTGCAGGTGGGAGAGCGGCGCTATCTGCTGTACAGCCGGTGTCATCACGTCGCGCTCGACGGCTACGGCGCGATGATGAACGTGAACCGGATCGCCGCGCTGTACGCGGCGGCGGTGCGGGGCGAACCGGCCGAACCCAATCAGCCCGCGGACATCCGCGCCTTGTACGAGGCCGATCGCAGCTACCGGGAGTCGAAGCGATTCGCCGACGACCAGGCCTATTGGATGACCCGGCTCGCGGGCGTCGGCGAGGAGTCCAGTCTGGCCGCCGGACGGGCGCCCGCGTGCGCGGACAGCGCCGTCTCGATCACCGACCTACCGGCGGCGACGATGGAGCGGATCGACCGTGCGGCGAATGCGGTGGGAACGAGCTCGGCCGCGCTGGTGATCGCCGCGTTCGGCTGTTACCTGGCCCGGAAGACCGGCCGTGACGAGGTCCTGGTCAACATTCCGGTATCGGGTCGAACGACCGCCGTGCTGCGGCGATCCGCAGGGGTTTTCGTCAATGTGGCGCCGCTGCCGATCGCCCTCGAGCCGGCCGACACCGTCGCGACGCTGGCGCTGCGGGTGCAGTCCGATCTGGTGGGTGTGTTGCGGCACCAGCGGTGCGGCCTCACCGACATTCGCGCCGCCCTGGGGATCCCGGGCGCCCAGCGGCGGTTCGCGGGCCCGGTCGTGAACGTCATGCTCTTCGACCACAAGCTCCACTTCGGTTCGGTGACCGGACAGTTCCATATCCTCAGCTCCGGCCCGGTCGACGATCTGCTGCTCGACGTGTATCGGACGGGGGATCCGCCGCGCACGATCCTCCAGTTCCTGGCCAATCCCAACCTCTACACCGACCGCGAACTGTCGGCGCACGGCACCGGATTCGCGGAGTTCCTCGACGAGTTCGCCGCCGCATCGGACGCCGAGCTCGGACAGGTCCACCCCCGCAGCGCCGCCGAGGGCGCCGGGATCCGCCGCCGCCGTGAGAATCTGGCGTTCTGGCGTGAGACGCTCGCCGATCTTCCCGAAGAGCTTCCATTGCCATTCGACCGTCCGCGTCCGGCGGTGATGTCGAATCAGCATGCGATCGCGGACTTTTCGTTGGGCACGGAATTGGTTCGAGGATTGCAGAATTGTGCACGGCAGCATGATTCTTCGTTCTTCACGGTGGTGCACGGTGCGTTGGCGGTGCTGCTGGCGCGAATGAGCGGCGGCACCGATATTTCGGTCGGCACACCGGTCGACGATGCGATCGGCGATACGGTGGTGTTGCGGACCGAAATCGATTCGCGGGAATCGTTCGCCGAATTGCTCGGGCGGGTGCGGCAGGTGGATTCGAGCGCTTTCGACCATGCCGATATTCCGTTCGAACAAGTGGCGGAGCAGCTGTCGCGACATCCCGCGTGCCAAGTATTGCTGGCAGTTGGCCAGGTCAGCGAAATGTCCGGCTTCGACCTGCAATTCAACCTGTCTACGCCCGACGGTGACGGCGACACGGCCGGTGCGGTCACCTTCGCCACGGACGTGTTCGATGCCACGACGATCGATTCCCTTGTCCGTCGGTGGATCCGGATTCTGGAGTCGGTGGTCGCCGATCCGACGATTCCGGTCGGGGCGATCGACGTGCTCGAATCCGCCGAACGCGCCGATCTACTGACCCGCCGCGGCGCACCCGCGGCCGCGCCGATCACCCTGCCCGAACTGCTGGCCGCCGCGGTCGCGGTGGATCCGGAGGCGACGGCGATCGTCGCCGGGGGGCGGGAAGCGAGCTACCGGGAGATCGACGAACGCTCGAATCGGTGGGCGCGGAAGCTGATCGAGCGGGGCATCGGTCCGGAGGGCATCGTCGCGATCGCCATGCCGCGTTCCACCGAATCGGTGCTGGCGGTGTGGGCGGTAGCCAAGACGGGGGCCGCCTTCCTGCCGATCGATCCGGGCCATCCGGTCGAACGCGTCGCCCACATACTGACCGACTCGAGGGCGGCGGTCGGCCTGACCATGGCAGTCGCCCGCGCCCGCTCACCCGATGACATCGACTGGCTGACAACGGAGTACCTCGACGATGGCGACGATCGGCCGATCACCGACGGTGATCGGGTGCGCCCGCTGCGGGCCGACGATACCGCGTACGTCATCTACACCTCCGGATCGACCGGGCTGCCCAAGGGCGTCGCCGTCACCCATCGCGGACTGCACACCTGCGCCGTCGAACACCGGGATGTCCTGAGCATCGAACCATCCTCCCGCACACTGCATCTGGCCTCACCGAGTTTCGATGTCTCGGTACTGGAACTGCTGTTGGCGCTGTGTGCGGGCGCGACGCTGGTCGTCGCACCCGGCGACAGCTTCGGTGGCGACGAGCTCGCCGAACTCCTGGATCGCCAACACGTCAGCCACGCGTGTATGACGCCTTCGATGCTCTCGACCATCGACCACACCCGTTGGCCGTTACCGGATCTGGGGCATCTGGTCGTCGGTGGCGAGGACTACGGCACCGAGTTGGTCGAACGGTGGAGCGGAACCCGTCTGCTGTTCAACGAATACGGGCCCACCGAGACCACGATCGCGGTCACGCTGACCGCGTTGGCGGCGGGTGAGCTCGTCACGATCGGCCGGCCGATCCGCGGCGTCTCCGCCTGGATACTCGACCAGCGATTGCAGCCGGTGCCGGTCGGTGTGGCGGGTGAGTTGTATGTCGCCGGTGGTCTCCTGGCTCGTGGATATCACCACCGGGCAGGGTTGACGGCGGAGCGGTTCGTGGCGTGTCCGTGGTTGCCGGGCGAGCGCATGTATCGGACCGGGGATGTGGTCCGCTGGTCGGCCGACGGTGCGGTCCAGCACCTGGGGCGATCGGATTTCCAGGTCAAGATCCGTGGTCTGCGTATCGAGCTCGGCGAGATCGACGCCGTGCTCGCGGGTCACCCGAGCGTCGGTTATGCCGCCACGATCGGCCATCACGCCGATTCGGGAGCTCAGCAGCTCGTCTCGTATGTCGTCGCCGCGCCCGGCCATACGATCGATACCGCTCTCGTGGCGGATCATCTCGCCGATCACCTGCCGCCCTATATGGTTCCGGCCGCGATCGTCGTGCTGGACCGGATCCCGTTGACGCCGGCGGGCAAGCTCGATCGAAAAGCGTTGCCCGAACCGGTGTTCGCCGACAACAAGCCCTACCGGGCACCGCGAACACCGATCGAGCGTCTCATCGCCGAGACCTTCGCCGATGTGCTCCACATCGACACCATCGGCGTCGACGACTCCTTCTTCGCGCTCGGCGCGGACAGTCTGGTCGCGACCCGAGTCGCGGCGCGCCTGGGTGCCGCGCTGGACGCCGAGATTCCGGTGCGGCTGCTGTTCGAGGCGGCCACGACCGCCGAACTGGCCACCCGCATCGAGCAGGAGACCGCGCCGGGTCGGCGGCCCCGCCCACCGCTGATCGCCGGTCCGCGCCCCGACCTGGTGCCGTTGGCCCCGGCGCAACAACGCATGTGGTTCTTCAACCAGTACGACACCGGCTCCGGGGCCTACAACATGCCGATCGCCCTGCGGCTACGTGGCGAACTGAACATCGACGCCCTGCGACAGGCCATGATCGACGTGCTGACCCGACACGAGTCGCTGCGCACCCGGTACCCGGACCATGACGGCGTGCTGATCCAAGTGGTCGAATCCGTCGATCACCTGGACTCGGATCCCGCGCTGACGACGGTGCCGTTCGGCGAATTGATCCCGGCGGTCACCGAATTCGTCACCGAGGGCTTCGATGTGAGCACCCGGGCGCCGGTGCGCGCCCGGCTGTTCCGGGTGGCCGACGCCGAGGAACCGGAATACCTGCTGGCCGTCGTGGTGCATCACATCGCCGCGGACGGCTTCTCGATGGCGCCGCTGGCGCGCGATGTGGCGACGGCCTTCGCCGCCCGGCTGCGCGGTGAAACACCGTCGTGGACACCGCTGCCCGTCCAGTACGCGGACTACGCACTGTGGCAACGAGACGTGCTCGGTTCGCCGGACGAACCGGAGTCGCTGAGCGCCCGGCAACTTCGCTACTGGACCGCGACCCTGGACGGAGTGATCGAGGAACTGCCGCTGCCGTTCGACCGGCCGCGGCCGGTGGTCATGTCGAATCGTGGTGCTACCGAGGGCTATTCGTTGAGCGCCGACCTGGTCCGGGGGTTGGAGGATTGCGCTCGGCAGCACGATTCCACGTTGTTCATGGTGGTGCACGGTACGTTGGCGGTGTTGCTGGCACGGATGAGCGGCGGCACCGATGTACCGGTCGGCACCCCGATCGCGGGGCGCGGCGTGGCGGCGCTCGACGATATGGTCGGCATGTTCGTCAATACCTTGGTATTGCGGACCGAGGTCGATCCGGGGCGGTCGTTCGCCGATCTGCTCGGCCGGGTCCGGCGGGTGGATCTGGATGCGTTCGACCACGCCGATATCCCGTTCGAGCAGGTGGTGGACCAGCTGGTCACCCAGCGGTCCCAGGCTCGCCATCCGTTGTTCCAGGTGCTGCTGGCATTCCAGAACCTGGAACCGGTGACGCTGGAACTCCCCGGTCTCGAACTGTCGGTGGTCGACCTGCCCGGCACCGCGTCCCGTTTCGACCTGCAATTCATCCTCTCGCCGGATCACGACAGCGGCGGCGTGACGGTGGCGGTCACCTATGCCACAGACCTGTTCGACGCCGCGACGGTCGATTCCCTCACCCACCGGTGGATCCGGGTTCTGGAGTCGGTGGTCGCCGATCCGACGATTCCGGTCGGGGCGATCGAGGTGCTCGAGCCCGCCGAGCGCGTCGATCTGCTGAGCCACAGCGGTGCGGTCGCGGCGGCGCCGATCACGCTGCCGGACCTGCTGACCACGGCGGCCGCACGGGATCCCGACGCCACGGCGATCGTGTTCGCGGGACAGCGGATGAGCTATCGGGAGTTGGATGAGCGTTCGAATCGATTGGCGCGATCGCTCATTCGCCGTGGTGTCGGCCCGGAGGACATCGTCGCGATCGGGATGCCGCGGTCCCTGGACTCGGTACTGGCCGTCTTGGCGATCGCGAAATCGGGTGCGGCGTTCCTGCCGATCGATCCGGGTCATCCCAGGAACCGCATCACGCACATGATGACCGAGTCGGGGGCGGTCCTCGGGGTGACCGTGCCGTCCGTGCGCACCCGGCTGCCCGACGGAGTCGATTGGCTGACACCGGACGACCTCGACCGCACCGACGCCGCCGATGGCCGGCCCATCACCGACCGCGAACGGACACGTCCACTGCGGGTCGACGATCTCGCCTACGTCATCTACACCTCCGGATCGACCGGACTGCCCAAAGGCGTCGAAGTCACGCATCGCGGACTGTACGACTGCGCCATCGTGCACCGGGAGGCCATGGGTATCGAATCCGATTCGCGCACACTGCATATGGCCTCACCGAGCTTCGACGTGTCGGTCCTGGAACTGCTGCTGTCGCTGGGTTCCGGCGCCACCATGGTCATCGCGCCCGGCGACGTCTACGGCGGTGACGAACTCGCCGACCTGATCGCCCGCGAACGGGTCAGCCATGTCCTCGTGACACCGTCCACGCTCGCGACCATCGACCACACCCGCTGGCCGCTACCGGATTTGACCCACCTGGCGGTCGGTGGCGAGGACTACGGCACCGACGTGGTGCGGCGCTGGGGTGTCGACCACGCCATGCTGAACAGCTACGGGCCTACCGAAACGACCATTGTCGCGACGCTGAGCACCCCGTTGACGGCTGACGAGGTGGTGACAATCGGTACTCCGATTCGTGGTGTGTCGGGGTGGATCCTGGACCAGCGGCTGCAGCCCGTTCCGGTCGGCGTGGCGGGCGAATTGTATTTCGCGGGTGCCGGTCTGGCGCGCGGATACCACGGCAGGGCGGGCGCGACGGCGGAACGTTTCATCGCATGTCCTTGGGCGCCGGGCGAGCGGATGTACCGGACCGGGGATATGGCTCGGTGGACGCCCGAGGGAACGGTCGAACATGTGGGTCGTTCCGATTTCCAGGTGAAGATCCGGGGTCTGCGCATCGAGCTGGGCGAGATCGATGCGGCGCTGGCGGCCCATGCGGCGGTGAGTTACGCGGTGACCGTCGGCAGTCACTCCGATTCGGGAGGTCAGTCGCTGGTCTCGTATATCGTTGCCGCGCCGGGGTGTTCGATCGATCCGACGGTGTTGACCGAGTATCTGGGTGACCGGTTGCCGTCCTACATGGTTCCGGCGTCGATCATGGTGCTGGATCGGGTGCCGTTGACGCCGATGGGGAAGCTGGATCGTCAGGCCTTGCCGAAGCCGGTGTTCGCCGCGGACAAGCCTTTCCGGGCGCCTCGGACGCCGACCGAGCGGGTCATCGCCCAGTGCTTCGCGGATGTCCTGGGCTCCGACGGGGTCGGCGCGGACGATTCCTTCTTCGCCCTCGGCGGCGACAGCATCATGTCGATCCAACTGGTGACGCGGGCCAGAACGGCGGGCGTGGTGTTCTCCCCACGCGATGTGTTCGAGCGCAAGACCGTCGCCGGACTCGCCCTGGTCGCCACCCAGGA
Organism: Nocardia sp. NPDC004151; assembly: GCF_042874235.1. Taxonomy (NCBI): domain Bacteria; kingdom Bacillati; phylum Actinomycetota; class Actinomycetes; order Mycobacteriales; family Nocardiaceae; genus Nocardia; species Nocardia sp. NPDC004151. The sequence goes on from NZ_JBIAMR010000013.1 coordinate 175,772, forward strand.
GAGTGACACCGCGACAACGCTTCCGGCGGAACTGCCCGGCGCGGGCCCGCTACCGCTGACACCGATCATGCGAGAGCTGCTCGAGCGGACGGGGTCCGCGTGCGCCCGCTTCGCGCAGGCGATGCTGCTGGGTCTACCGGCGGGGATCGACCGGCGGCGGCTGACCGACACCGTGCAGACCGTCCTCGACCGGCACGGCATGCTGCGGGCACGAACCCGCCGGAGCGCCGACGGGCAGTGGGCGTGGAACGTGCTGCCGCCCGGCATGATTCGCGCTGACGACCTGATCGTGCGGGTTCCGGCGGAAGCGGGGCCGGGACGCGCCGAGTTCCGTGCGCCGGCGGCGGCCGAGCTGGAGGCCGCCGCCGACCGGCTCGATCCGGGGGCCGGGATCCTCACGCAGGTGGTCTGGTTCGACCCGGTGAGCGCCGCCGAGCCGGGCACGGTCCTCGTGGTCGTGCATCGTTCGGCGATCGATCCCGTGTCCTGGCAGGTGCTGGCGGCGGATCTGACGGCCGCGTGGTCTCCGCTCGATTCCGTCGAGCCACCCGAGCCGGCCCCGGCCGGAACGTCCATGCGCGGCTGGGCGTACGGGCTGGTCGAGGCGGCCCGGCGGCCGGAGCGCGCCGCCGAGCTCGAGTTGTGGCGAGCGATGACCTCCGGGGACGATCCCCTGATCGGGTCTCGCCCGCTCGACCCCTCGATCGACGTGGTCTCGACCACCGGCACGGTCCGGATCGACGTGGACCCCGCGGTGACCGAGGCCCTGCTGACCACCCTGCCCGCGGCCTTCCACGGCAGCGTGGACGATGGGCTGCTGACCGCGCTGGCGGTCACCGTCGCGAGGTGGCGGCTCGAGCACCGGACAGCGGCCGCCGCGGACGTGACGATTCGTCTCGAAGGGAACGGTCGCGTCGAAGGCGTTGTCCCGGAAGCGGATCCGACGCGGACGGTCGGCTGGTTCGCCACGAGCTATCCGATGCGCCTGGATCTGTCGGGCATCGATCTCGACCGAGCGTGCGCGGGCGGACCGGAGTTGGGGACAGCGGTCAAGTCCGTCAAGGAACAGCTGCTCGCCGTCCCCGACCACGGGATCGGCTACGGCCTGCTGCGGTATCTCGACGAGGACGCCGGGCCGAGCCTCACGACCGCGTCGCCGCAGATCGCGTTCACCTACCTCGGACGCCACGCCACCGGGATGGCCGAGGCGATCCCGGTGGGCGGATGGGCGCCGGTGGACGTCGGCGCTGCCGCGGGTGCGGCGGAACTCGCCGCCACCCAGCCTCCGGATATGCCGGTGTCCGCGGTGCTCGACATCAAGGTCACTGTCCTGGACGACCCGAAAGGTGCACGACTACAGGCGATCTGGACGTATCCCACGGGTGTGCTCACCGCCGACGAGGTGCGCGGGATCGCGGAGCTCTGGCGCTCGGTACTGACCGCGTCGGCGACACATGCCCGCCGCGTGGGGAGCGGCGGGCGGACGCCGTCGGATCTGACCGCCGAGCTCGGACAATCCGACATCGAGCGACTCGAGGACCGGTATCCGGCCTTGCGCGACGTCTGGCCCCTGGCCCCACTGCAGCAGGGGCTGCTGTTCCACGCGCTGGTGTCCGAGCAGTCGGTGGATGCCTACATCACGCAGCTGGTGCTCGAGCTGCACGGCCGGGTCGACGCGGGGCGGCTGCGCCGGGCCGTGCGGGTACTGCTCGACCGGCACGCGAATCTGCGCACCGCGTTCGTCACCGACCCGGAACCGGTGCAGGTGGTCGACGATGCCGCCGAAGCGCCGTGGTCGGAACCGGACCTGTCCGGGCTGGACGACGAGGCACGCGATCGCGAGTGGACGGGGCTGCTGGCCGCGGACCGCTCCACCCGGTTCGACCCGGCTCGTCCCCCGCTGCTCCGCTGGATGCTGGCCACCATCGGGCCCGAGCGGTACCGGCTGGTGCTGACCAACCATCACCTGCTGCTCGACGGCTGGTCGACGCCGCTGCTCCTGAAGGAGCTGCTGGTGCTCTACGCCACCGACTGCGACACCACCGTGCTGCCGGAGTTGCGTCCCTACCGGGACTTCCTCACCTGGGTCGCGCGGCAGGACCGGGCCGCGGCGCTCGACGCCTGGGCCCGGGCGTTCGACGGCTCCGACGAGCCGACCCTGGTGGCCGCACCTGATCCCAGCCGCCGCTACACCGAATCACGGCAGTTGTTCGGCGAACTCACCGAGGAGCAAACCGCGGCACTGATCGGCCGCGCGCGGTCCCGCGGCATCACCCTCAACACCATGATCGAGGTGGCGTGGGCGATCGTGCTGGGCGCGTTGACATCCCGGAAGGACGTGACGTTCGGCGCCGTGGTCTCCGGCCGGCCACCGCAGGTCGCGGGTGTCGAATCGATGATCGGGCTGCTGATCAACACGGTGCCGGTGCGCGTTCGTCTCGACGCCGCCGAGACCATCGGGCAATTGCTCGACCGCGTCCAGGCCGAGCAGGCCGCGCTGCTCGATCACCAATTCGTCGGGCTGGCCGAGATCGAGCGAGTGGCCGGGCCGGGGGCGGTATTCGACACGATGACGGTGTTCGAGTCCTTTCCGGTCGACCGCTACGGGCTGACCGCGGACACCGACATCGCCGGTATGCGGCTGGTCGACGTGACCGGTTCCGACGCGGCCCACTATCCGATGGGCGTGGTCGGGCGGGTCGACTCGCGACTGCACCTCGAGATCAAGTACCTGCCCGAACTACTCGACCAGGACACGATCGCGGCGACCCTGCGCCGGATCCTGGACGTCCTGGGCGACATGGCCGCCGACCCGGAGGCGCCGCTCGCCCGGCTGAATCTGCTCTCGCCGCAGGAATACCGCGAGCTGGCGCCGGTCTCGGGTGATCCCCCGGTACCGGAGCGGGTGTTGCCGGAGCTGCTCGCGGCCACCCAGGCCCGGGATCCGGCAGCGGTGGCGGTGGTGTGCGGGGACCGGCAGTGGACCTACGGCGAGCTGGATGCCGAGTCGAATCGGTTGGCGCGCATGCTGATCGATCGAGGGGCCAGGCCCGAGACGAATGTCGCGATCGGACTGCCGCGCAGCTACGAGTCGGTGCTCGCGGTGTGGGCGGTGGCGAAGTCGGGGGCGGCATTCGTCCCGGTGGATCCGCGCAATCCCGGGGACCGGGTCGAGCACATGCTCGCCGACTCGGGTGTGTCGATCGGAATCACCGTGTCGGAGTGGAAGGATCGGCTGCCCGGATCGGTGCGCTGGCTGGTCCTCGACGACCCGGCGGCCGCGGCGGAAGCGGCGCGGTCGCCCGCGCTGCCGGTGACCGACGCCGACCGCGTTCGGCCGATTCGGCTCGACCATCCCGTGTACGTGATCTACACGTCCGGCTCGACGGGAGTGCCGAAGGGCGTGGTGGTCTCGCACCGGGGGTTGGCGAACCTGGTGGCCGAGCAGTGCTCACGGTTCGACATCGGGCCGGGCGCGCGGGTGCTGCACGCGGCGTCGCCCATTTTCGACGCGGCGATCCTGGAGCTCCTCTGGGCCTTCGCGTCGGGCGGGCGCCTGGTGATCGCGCCGCCGGCGGTCCTCGGCGGAATCGAATTGGCGCAACTCATTTCGCAGCAGGCAGTGACCCATGCCGCGCTGACTCCCACGGCCCTCGGCACGATCGATCCGGCCGGGCTGCGGGACCTCGGGACGGTCGTGATCGGTGGCGAAGCGCCCCCGCCACGACTGGTGTCACGGTGGGCACCGGGCCGGAAACTGTTCAACACCTACGGTCCGGCGGAGGCCACGATCCAGACCGACGCGGGCGCGCCGATGGTGCCGGGCGAGACCGCGACGATCGGCGGACCGATCCGCGGCGTCGGTGAGATCGTGCTCGACGCGTGGTTGCGTCCGGTGCCGATCGGAGTCGTCGGCGAGTTGTACCTCACCGGGCCCGGATTGGCGCGCGGATACCGGAACCGGATGGGCCTGACCGCGTCCCGGTTCGTCGCCGATCCGTTCGCCGGCGGCGGGCAACGCATGTACCGGACCGGGGACCTGGTGCGGTGGCTGCGGCTACCGGAAGGAGGTCTGACCCTCGACTATGTCGGGCGGACGGACTTCCAGGTCAAGATTCGCGGCTTCCGCATCGAGCTCGGCGAGGTCGAATCGGGTCTGCTGGGCTGCCCCGGCGTGGCCCGCGCGGTGGCGGCCGTGCACCACGGCTCCACCGGCGATCGGCTGATCGGATACGTCGTGCCCGAACCCGGCGCCGAACTGGACCCGGTCGCGGTCCTCGCGGCCGCCGGGCAACGACTGGCCCCGCACCTGGTGCCCGCCACCGTGATGGTGCTGGACGCGCTGCCGACGACCGAGACCGGCAAGATCGACCGCCGCGCACTGCCCGAACCGGACTTCAGCACGGGCCGAGCCGAATTCCGCCCGCCGGTCACCGAAACCGAGACGACGCTCGCGGCGCTGTTCGCCGAGGTCCTGGGGATCGACCCGATCGGGCTCGACGATTCGTTCTTCGCGCTCGGCGGCGACAGCATCATGTCGATCCAATTGGTCACGCGCGCCAAGGCGGCGGGTCTGGCGCTGTCCGTGCGTGATGTGTTCGAGCGCAAGACGGTCGCCGGACTGGCCCGGAGCGCCGTCCGCGACAACGCGGCCGCGCTTCCGGCGGAACTGCCCGGCGGGGGCGTGGGGCCGATGCCGTTGACGCCGATCATGTGCTGGATGGTGGAGCGCGGCGGATTCGACAGCTTCTGCCAGTGGGTGATGCTCACGCTGCCGACCGGCGTCGAGGCGACCGTGATCGAGGCGACCGTGCAGGCCGTGCTCGATCATCACGACATGCTGCGGGCCCGGCTGGTGCCCGATCCCGCGCACCCGTCGGGCTGGGCGATGCGGGTGCGACCGACCGAGGTGTCCGCCGCCGAGCTGATCCGGCGCGTGCCGGTGGACGCGGCGCCGGACAGCAGCGCCTTCACCACGATCGCCGGTGTGGAGTCGCGGGCGGCCGCCGAGCGCCTCGACCCCGCCGAAGGTGTTGTGCTGCAGGTGGTCTGGTTCGACCGCGCCGCAGGGCCCGGCCGGCTGCTGATCGTCGCGCACCACCTGGTGGTGGACGGGGTGTCGTGGCGGATCCTGGTGCCCGACTTCGCACTTGCCGCGGCCCAGGTGACCGCCGGGCAGCCGCCGCAGCTCGCGCCCGTCGGTACGTCGATGCGCCGCTGGGCACACGCCCTCGACACCGCCGCCGCGAATCACGACGAACTCGACCGGTGGCGTTCCACGCTGTCCGCCGCCGATCCGCCGATCGGGACGCGCGGGCTCGACCCCGCCGTGGACAAGCAGGCCACCGTGGCCACCGTCCGGGTGACACTGCCCGCCACGGTGACCCGTGGCGTACTCACCACCGTGCCCCAGGCGTTCAACGGCAAGGTGGACGATGCCCTGATCGCCGCGCTCGCACTGGCGCTGACCCGGTGGCGGCACCGCCGCGGCGACACCCTGACCGAGGCGTTGCTGACCCTCGAGAGCCACGGGCGCGACGACACGGTCCTCCCCGGCGCCGACCTCACCCGCACGGTCGGATGGTTCACCACCACGTACCCGGTGCGAATCGACCTGTCCGACATCGACATCGACGACGCGTTCGCCGGCGGCGCCGCCGCGGGGGCGGTCATCAAATCGGTCAAGGAACAACTCCGGCGGGTCCCCGGCAACGGGACCGGCTACGGGCTGCTGCGCTACCTCGACGCCGATACCGCCCGCATCTTGGGCGCGCTGCCCGACCCCCAGGTGAGTTTCAACTATCTCGGGCGGTTCGACACGATCCCCGAGGCGGCGCTCGACTTCGGGTGGCTGCCCGCCGGCGCCGATGCCGCCGGCGGCGCCCAGCCCCCCGACGCGTCGGCGGCGGCCGTGCTGGGCGTCAACGCGGCCACCACGGACACACCGGACGGACCAGCCCTGAGCGCGGCCTGGGACTACCCGGCCGGGCTGATCACCGCCGCCGAGGTCACCGAGCTCACGGAACTGTGGAGCGACGCGGTGATCGCCCTCGCGGCCCACGCGGCCCGGCCCGGCGCGGGCGGGCTGACGCCCTCCGACCTCGACCTCGTCGACCTCGATCAGGCCGCGATCGACCGGATCGAAGCCGAATATCCTGAGCTGGAAGACATGTGGTCGCTCACGCCGCTGCAGGCGGGACTGTTGTTCCACGCCCAGCTCGCCGACGGCGCCCACGACGACTACATCGTGCAACTCCGGATGGAACTCGGCGGGCAGGTCGACGCGGACCGGTTGCGCCGCGCCCTGCAGACCCTCATCGGACGGCACCCGAACCTGCGGACCTCGTTCGCGCGCGACAGCGCGGGCGAACCGGTCCAGCTGGTACACCGCCGCGTCGAGGTGCCGTTCCAGCGGATCGACCTCACCGACCGCGCCGACACCGCGGCAGCGCTCGAGCAGCTCATGGCCGCCGACCGGCACTTCGACATGACCGCCGCGCCGCTGCTGCGACTGACCCTGGTCGACACCTCCCCGCAGCGGTACACGCTGCTGCTGAGCATGCACCACATCCTGATCGACGGCTGGTCCACCCCACTGCTGATCCGGGAACTGCTGATCCTCTACGCCGCCGACAGCGACCCCGGCGCACTGCCCCCGCCCCGCCCCTACCGCGACTACCTGGCATGGCTGGAAACCCGGGATCAGGAGGCGGCGGAAGCGGCGTGGACCCGGGCGCTCGAGGGCGTCGACGAACCGACGCTGCTGGCCCGGCCGGACAGCAGCCGAGGAACCGCCGCCGCGCGCCAAGTCCGGGTGCACCTGAGCGAAGACCGCACCGCGGCCCTGGTCGCCGTGGCCCACCGGCAGGAGACCACCCTCAACACCGTCGTGCGAGCGGCCTGGGCGATCGTGCTCGCGAGCGCGACCGCGCGCGAGGACGTCGTCTTCGGCGCCACCGTCTCCGGACGGCCCCCACAGCTCCCCGGCATCGAATCGATGATCGGCCTGTTCGTCAACACCGTGCCGGTCCGGGTCCGGCTCGACTACGGCGAAACCCTCGCTCAGCTGCTCCGGCGCATGCAAACCGAACAAGCCGCGCTGCTCGACCACGACCACCTCGGCCTCGCCCGCATCCAGCAGGCGGCCGGGACCGCCGCGATGTTCGACACCGTGACCGTCTTCGAGTCCTACCCGGTCGACACGGCCGGCTTGTCCGAAGACACCGACATCGCCGGGATGCACGTCCTCGACGTGCACGGACGAGACGCCGCGCACTACCCCCTCGGTCTGATCGTCCATCTCGGCGCCCGGCTGCAGCTGACCTTCGAATACCTGCCCGATTCGTTCACCCCGCAGCAGATCGACGCCCTCGCCGACCGGCTGCGGCGGGTGCTCGACGCCATCACCGACGACATCGAGCTCCCCCTGCTGCGGGTCCAGCTGTTGTCACCGGACGAGCTGGCCACCTTGGCGCCCGTCCGCGGCAGGCCCAGCGCGCCGCCCTCGACGCTGCCGCAGCTGCTGGCCGCCGCGGCGAGCTCCCGCTCCGAAGCGGTGGTCTGTGACGGCGAAGGGTTGTCCTACCGCGAACTCGACGAGACCTCGAACCGGTGGGCGCGTGTACTGATCGACGCCGGAGCCGGACCGGAATCGATTGTGGCCGTGGCATTCCCACGCTCCCTCGACGCGATGACCGCCATCTGGGCGGTCGCCAAGACCGGCGCGGCGTTCGTTCAGATCGACCCCGACCAGCCGCTCGACCGGATCAGCGGCATTCTCGCCGACGCCGACCCCGTCGTCGGGCTGACAGCCGAGTCCTATCGGAACCTGCTGCCGGACACCACAACCTGGCTCAGCTTCGACAGTCCCGGATTCGCCACCAAGGCGGCCTTCGCGCGCGCCACCGCGATCGACGATGACGAGCGCACGACCACGCTCCGGCCGGAGCATCCCGCCTACCTGATCTACACCTCGGGCTCCACCGGGATCCCCAAGGGGGTCGTGGTCACCCATACCGGGATCGCGAATCTGGCCGCCGCAGCGCGGGAACGGTTCGGCCTCGACTCCTCGTCCCGGATGCTGGCCGCGGCCTCGCCGACCTTCGACGTGTCGATCCTCGAATGGGTCTGCGCCGCTGCCGCCGGAGCCACCCTGGTGGTCGCCCCGGATCGAGTGGTCGCCGGCGCCGAGCTGGCCGAGCGGATCACCGCCACCCAGGCCACCCACGCGGCGTTCACCCCGACGGTGCTCGAATCCCTGCCCGCCGGTGAACTCGACTCCCTGCGCACCCTGATCCTCGGCGGCGAGACCTGCCAACCGGATCTGGTGAACCGTTGGGTGCCGGGCCGCACGCTGATCAATACGTACGGGGCCACCGAGACCACCATCATGAGTTGCTGCGACATCGCCGTGACCACGATGACGGAGAGCGCGCCACTGATCGGCGGCCCGGCCCGCGGGTTCTCCGCCATGGTCCTGGACCGCGGACTGCGCCCGGTGCCGCCCGGAGTGGCGGGCGAACTGTATCTGTCCGGACCCGGCATCGCCCGCGGCTACCATGGGCAACCCGCCCTCACGGCCGCGCGATTCCTCCCCGACCTGTGGGGGCCGCCCGGGACGCGCATGTATCGGACCGGCGATCTGGTCGTCTGGAACGGCGACCGGAGACTGCGGTACCTGGGGCGCAGCGATCTGCAGATCAAGCTCAATGGCCATCGCATCGAACCGGGCGACATCGAAACCGCCTTGCGCGGTCACCCCGACGTCTCCCGCGCAGCGGTCGCAGTCCACCCCAGGCCGGGCGGCGGCGACCTGCTCACCGGCTACGTGGTGCCCACCCGGCACGCCACGCCGGATCCCACGGTGCTGACCAGGCACCTCGCTACCCGATTGCCCATCCACATGATCCCGGCCACCATCGTCACGCTCGACCGGCTACCGGTCACGGCCACCGGCAAACTCGATTACAACGCCCTGCCGGTACCCGACCTGAGCCGTCGAGCCCGGTACCGAGCGCCCGCCACCCCGCTCGAGATCGCCGTCTGCGCGGCCTTCGCCGAAACCCTCAACATCGAACGCGTCGGGGTCGACGACGGCTTCTTCGCGCTCGGCGGCAACTCGCTGGCCGCGACCCGACTGATGGCGCGGCTCGCGGAGTCCACCGGTATCACCGTGCCGCTGCAGTGGCTGTTCACCGATCCGACGCCGCAAGCGCTTGCCCGCCGCATGGAGAACCGCCGCGACGGCCTCGAGGAGCCGGAGTCCGGCGAAGCGGATCTCGCCGCGGCTGCCGCCGTCGTGCTGCCCCTGCGGGCGGACGGAACCGAACCGCCACTGTTCTGTGTCCACCCGGCGGTCGGATTGGCTTGGGGTTTCAGCGGATTGGTGCAATACCTCGATCCCGACTGTCCCGTCCTGGGGCTGCAGTCCCCGGCGTTGTCCGACCCCACCGCGCGGTTCGACACCCTCGACGAGCTGGCTGCCCGCTACGTGCGCGAGATCCGGGCCGTCCAACCGCACGGTCCCTATCATCTGCTCGGCTATTCGCTCGGCGGCACCATCGCGCACGCGATCGCCGTCCGGCTCCGCCGCGACGGCGACGCCGTCGCCACCCTGGCCATGATGGACACCCGCGTCGTCTCCGCCGACAGCGTGCGGGCTCCGACACCGTCGGTGGCGACGATGCTCACCGAATTCGGCGGTATCGCGGTGCCGGACGGCTCCACCGAGCTGACCGTCGACGCCGCGACCGAATTGCTGCACCAACAGGGCGGACTCTTCACCGCGGTGACCGCCGAGCATGTCGTGCGCCTGCAACGCGACTACACCCGGCTGATCGACCTCACCTGGGAGCATCGGCCGGGATCGTTCGACGGCGATCTGATCTACTTCAGCGCCGCCGACGACCCCGTCGACGGGTCCTCGCCCGCGCGCGCCTGGAACACCCACGTCACCGGGCGCATCACCGAGCACCGGATCCCCGTCCGGCACGAACGGATGACCGAACGAGATGCGCTCCGCGCCATCGGTTCCGTGCTCACCGAGCACTTCCGGTCCACCCGCACTGTCCCCACAGAGTCACGAACCCAAGCAAGGACGAGCCGATCATGAACACCGACCGATTCGTCGGAACACGTTCCGGCGTCGAGCCAGTCAACCTGTTCGACCCCGATATCGCGGCGGGTAACGGCGTGTACCCGCGTGCGGGCGAACTGCGCCGGTGGATGGTCGACTACCTGTGCCACTCCCACCCCGACCTCGGCCGTCCCGGCGCGGTCTGTCCCTACACCAGCCACGCCATCACGATCAATTCCCTGTGGGCCGCGTTCATCACCGGTCGCGAGATCGAACGCGAGCGCATCAGCGAGATCATCGCCGACCTGTACGACCTCTTCCCCACCCTGCCGCCCCTGAAGGAACCCGATTCCCGGCTCAAGGCGGTCCTCGCGGTGTTCCCCGACCTCACCGAGTACACCGACATCGAATCCGTTCAGCACGACCAGAAGACGAAATTCGTGCAACAGGGTCTGATGCTCGGGCAGTTCTATCCGGGCTGCACCGTTCCAGGGCTGCACAATCCATCGTTCCCCGCCCTCGACGCGCCGCTGCCCATGCTCGCCATCCGCTACATGGCGCCCACCGATTTCCCGTTCCTCAACTCGCGCCACGATTGGATGGACTTCTACCTGCAGATCTTCGCCCCCGCCATCCCCAAGTTCATCGCCAGCGCCATGTCCGACAAGCTCGTCCAGACACCCGACGATCGGACGAGTGCGAACTGATCGCTCCGAACACCGTCAGCCGGCGGCCATTTCGCGTTGCACGGTGGTGGTGATCTGGGCGGCGGTGAGGATCATGGCCACCAGGAAGTCGACGAGCTGGGCGCGGTCGATATCCAGTTCGCCGCGCAGCCATTCGGTGAGGATCTCCAGTCCGCCGTGGGCGACGGTGCGGGCGGAGAGTTCGGCGTGCAGGCCCGTGACGGCCTCCTCGCCGAGCAGTTCCCGCCCCTGGTCGAGCATGACGTTCGCGACGACGCCCACGAGTTCGGTTCTGCGGTGCCGCAATTCGTCGGTGAGTTGCATGTCGATGGTGAGCCGCCGGCGAGCCGGATGGTCGGCGATGGCGGTGATCCCGGCCTCGACGACCGCGCGCAGGCGGACACGGGTGTCGGCGGGGGCGGTGGTGATGGCGGTCATGACCACGCCGACGACCTCGGCCAGTTGCTCGTCGGCCAGTTCGTACAGCAACCGGTCGACGTGGCTGTAGGTCTCGTAGAAGTAGCGGTCGTTGAGACCGGCGCGGGCGCACAGGGCGCGCACCTTCAGACCGGCGATGCCCTCCTCGGCGATGGCTTCGAGGGCGGCCTCGCGCAGGCGTTCGCGGCGCTGGTTCCGGCGTTCGTCCGCGCTGAGCCCGGCGTAGCGCCCACGAGGTGTTTCCACGGTTTCGCCCTGTCTCTTGCCATGCCCCCAAGGTTTGGTGAAGACTATCACCAAATGTTTGGTGACATCCTTCACCAGAACCTGAGCACACCCAGGAGGCACGCAATGACGCGTTCCGAGTTGCCCGATCCGGTGATCTTCCGGGAGTTCCCCTTCAACTTCGGGGTCAAGGTTCTCGGCCCCGGCGATATCCGGCCCACCCCCGAACAGCAGGCGGCGTACCGGAAATTCACCGCCATGGGCGATCCATTGGCCGACGACGTGGTCGCCATGTTCAAACGACTGCCCACCGGGCAGGGCCGGGCCATGTTCGAGACAGCCCTGGAACGCGGCATCGACCAGGTGCCCGAGGCGCCCGCCGAACTGAAAGCCCTTTTCGCGCAACTCGATTCGCTGCCGTTCTGGCTCGACCGCGACAAGCTGGATCTCGCCGCCCGAGTCAGCGGCCGGGTCGGGCCGTGGGCGACCAATCTGGCCCTGTCCATGTTCGCGCTCAATGGCGGCTACCTGGCCTCGCGGGCCGGCAAGGTGCTGATCGGCACCGGCGGCCTGTCCGCGCGGAACATGGCCCCGCGCCGGGTGGCCGAGACCGTGGGCTGGTGGATGGACACCACCGCGCGCGGCGGGCTCGAGCGGTTCGCGCCCGGGTTCAAGAACACGGTGCGGGTGCGCATCATGCACGCGCAGGTCCGCGCCGGAATGAAGCAGCGGCCCGACTGGGACTACGACCAGTGGGACGAGCCGGTGAACCAGTCGCTGACCGCGGGCACCCTCATGCTGTTCTCGCTGGCCACCATCGCCGGCTGCAATACCGTCGGACTCACGTTCTCCCGCAAGGAGAAAGCGGCCGTCTACCACCTGTGGCGCTACGTCGGACATCTCATCGGACTCGACCCGGAGGTCGTGCCCGCCGACGAAACCGACACCTGGCGGCTGCTGTGGCTGCAAGCCGACTACGAATTCCTGCCCGACGAGGACTCACGCGCACTGTCCAAGGCGCTCATCTCGGCGCTCGGCAGCATCTACGGGTTCGACGGCCACGACCTGCGCTCCCGGCTGTTCAGCCGGGCCTACACCCTCTACGCCGCGTCCTACGGCCGGATCATGGTGGGCCGCACCAATGCCGACTTCCTGGAGATGCCGCGCAGCCGGTTCTTCATGGCGGCCGTCTTCGCCACCGCGGGATTCAATGGGGCGCTGGAGGTTCCGCGCCGGATCATTCCGGGCGCGACCCGGCTCAGCGAGACCGTGGGCCGCCGGATCACCGAGCGCATGCATGCCCGGATCGTGCGCGCGAACCGGCCCGACCACAGCTACGCCCGCCACGACCGGCTGGCCGAAACCCGCGCCGCTTGACTTTTCTTACCGCCTAGTAACATACGCCGGGTTGACATGGGGTTTCAGGCGAAGCCCCTGAGAGCTACGAGAGTTGTTTCGTTCATGAGCCTGCCGCCCATCCTGTCCGAGCGCCTGCGCCTGCCCGCGGTCGCCTCTCCCATGTTCATCGTGTCCGGGCCCGAACTGGTGATCGCCCAGTCCAAGGCCGGCATCGTGGGTTCGTTCCCGTCGCTGAACGCGCGTCCGCAGTCGCTCTTCAAGGAGTGGCTGGTGCGGATCAACGAGGAACTCGCCAAGCACGACGCCGACAATCCGGATCGGCCGTCCGCGCCGTACGCGGTGAACCTGATCGTGCACAAGAGCAATGACCGGCTGGAGGAGGACCTGGCCACGGTGGTCGAGCACAAGGTGCCGATCGTCATCACCTCGCTGGGCGCGCGGCCCGACGTGAACGAGGCCGTGCACTCCTACGGCGGCATCGTGCTGCACGACATCATCAACAATGTGTTCGCGCACAAGGCTGTCGAGCGCGGCGCGGACGGCCTGATCGCGGTGGCGGCGGGCGCGGGCGGGCACGCCGGGCCGCAGTCGCCGTTCGCGCTGGTCCAGGAGATCCGGGACTGGTTCGACGGGCCGCTGCTGCTGTCGGGTTCCATCGCGCACGGCCGGTCCATCCTGGCCGCGCAGGCCGCGGGCGCGGACCTGGCCTACATCGGGTCGGCCTTCATCGCCACCGACGAGGCCAATGCCGTTCCCGGCTACAAGCAGATGATCGTCGACTCCGCCGCGAGCGACATCGTCTACTCCAACCTGTTCACCGGCGTCCACGGCAACTACCTGCGCGGCAGCATCACCGCCGCGGGCATGGACCCCGACGACCTGGGCCAGTCCGACCCGTCGGCCATGGACTTCGGCACCGGCGAATCGGATTCGACCACGCCGGGCGCCAAGCCGTGGAAGGACATCTGGGGCTCGGGCCAGGGCATCGGCGCGGTCGACGCGGTCCTCCCGGCCGCCGACCTGGTCGAGCGGTTGATCCGCGAGTACGACGAGGCCAAGGCGCGCCTGCTGGCGCTCTGATCGAATACGAAGGGCGGGCGCATGTTTCGCGCCCGCCCTTCGTGTTTCCGGAACTCTCGCTTCCCGGAAGCTACACCCCTGGCACGTCGACCCGGGGAATCGTGATCTCCACGATCGGCAGGCGCAGCGCGGCGGGGGCCGTGGGCGGGACCACGGGACCGCGGGGCGCGGTCGGCGCGATCCGCCGATAGGCCGCACCGGGCTCCGGGCGCGGATCGGGCTCACCCTTGTTGGGCCACAAAGAGATCGCGCGTTCGGCCTGGGCGGTGATGGTGAGCGAGGGGTTGACGCCGAGGTTCGCCGAGATGGTGGAGCCGTCGACGACGTGCAGGCCCGGGTGGCCGTAGAGGCGGTGGTAGGCGTCCACGACGCCGGTGGACGGGGAGTCGCCAATGACGCAACCGCCGATGAAGTGGCCCGTCATGGGGATATTGAAGATGCTGCTGCTGGTGGCCGCCGTGGGAACGCCGTCGATCTTGTCCGCGATGCGGCGGGCCACCTCGTGGCCGGAGGGAATCCAGTCCGGATTGGGTTGGCCCGCACCCTGTCTGGTGGTCATGGTGCGACCGAACACGCCGCGCTTGGTGTAGGTGGTGATGGAGTTGTCCACCGACTGCATGACCAGCAGGCCCAGGGTCTGTTCGGACCAGTGGCGGGGGTTGTGGATGCGGATCAGATCGCGCCGGTTGCGGGCGAGGGCGCGCAGCCAGCCACGCCAGCGGGGGCCGTCGCCGCTGACCATGGCGGTGGTCATCGGCGACATGGCATTGCTGCCCTTGCCATAGCGGACCGGCTCGACGTGGGTGTCGGGGTCGGGGTGGATGGATGACGTGATGGCCACCCCCTTGGTGAAGTCACTGGCGCGGTCGCGACTGCGAACCGCCAGCAGCTCTTCGGAATTCGTGCGCGACAGCTCACCCAGCCGGTCCGAGATGCTCGGCAGCGAACCGCGGTCACGCAAGCGGTGCAGCAACTTCTGGGTGCCGAGCGAAGCGGCCGCGAAGACGACCTGCTCGGCGGTGAACTCGTGCCGCCGCGTGCGCACCCAGCGGCCGGTCCGGGTGGTCATCACGGCGTAGCCCCCGCCGGACAGCGGCCGCACGTCGGTGACCGTGGTCAGCGGATGCACCGTGGCGCCGGCCTTTTCAGCCAGGTACAGGTAGTTCTTGACCAGGGTGTTCTTGGCGTTGTGGCGGCAGCCGGTCATGCACTCGCCGCAATGGGTGCAGGTGCGGCGATCGGGTCCGGCGCCGCCGAAGAACGGGTCGGGCACATCCTCGCCGGGGCGCCGGCCCGGACCACCGAAGAAGACGCCGACCGGTGTCCGCTGATAGGTGTCCTCGATACCCATCTCCTCGGCCACGTCTCGCAGTACGCGATCGGCCGGGGTGGTCGCGGGGTTCTCGGTGACGCCCAGCATCCGTTTGGCCTGGTCGTAGTGCGGGGCCAGTTCGGCCTTCCAATCGGTGATGTGGCCCCACTGGCGGTCGGCGTAGAACTTGTCCGGCGGCTCGTACAGGGTGTTGGCGTAGACCAGCGAGCCGCCGCCGACACCCGCGCCCGCCATGATGAAGGTGTCCTTCAGCAGCGTCAGGCGTTGAATGCCGAAGCAGCCCAGAGCCGGAGCCCACAGATAGCGCCGCACCCGCCACGAGGTCCGCGCGAACTCGTCGTCGGCGAACCGCCGCCCGGCCTCCATCACGCCGACGCGGTAGCCCTTCTCGGTCAGCCGCAGCGCACTCACACTGCCCCCGAATCCGGAGCCGATCACGATGACGTCGTAGTCGAATCGCATACCCCGACGCTACGACCAGCGGTTATGACGACATGACAGACCGGCGGCCACAAAATCCACACTTTCGGCCAGAAGGCTTGGAATCAGGCGACTTCGTTTCTCATTCGAGACTTCGATACAACGTTTCGAGGCTGGCGTTCAACGCTTCCCTCTCGCCCAGGCCGAGGCTGCTGAATGTCTCGACCTCCACGGCATCGAGGGCATTGTCGGCTGTCTCGAGTACCTGCACACCGGTCGCCGTCAACGACACGATCTGCCGCCGCCGATCCGCGGGGTCACGATTCCGTTCGATGTACCCGCCGGTTTCCAACGCATCCAGGTAGGCGACGATGTCGCCGGGATCGAGACGAGTCTGCTTGGCGACTTCCTTCTGCGGGCCCGGGCCATGCTCGTTCAGCGTGCTGAGTATCACATGCTGATTGGGCGACAGGCCGATCGCCGCCAGCGCATGGACATAGCGCTGACGCACCCGCATAGCCGTTCTGACCAGTAGATATCCGGGTCTGTTCGCGAGCGTCCGGGTGGTGTCGGCAAGCCTCTCAGTCATGTGCGACATCCTATATTGCACGCACCCGCCAATAGTTGGGGTTGCCAGTTATTGGCACCCATGCTTAATGTGGGGGCATCGGTGCCGCAGCGCAGCGGTGAACATCTGACTTAGGGGGAATCGTCAGTGATTCAAGAACTTTCGTACGTCGGCTTCGCATCGCCACGCTTCGACGAGTGGCGTGAATATGGCCCGAATCTGTTGGGCGCCAAGCTCGCCGGCGAGGGGCCGGACGGCGCCGTACGACTGGCGATCGACGATGTCAACTATCGGATCGCCCTGCACCCGGGCGAGACCGACGAGTTCTTGTACGCGGGGTGGGGCATGGCCAACGAGACCGATCTGCGCGCCTATGCGGACCAGATCGGCGAACGTGGGGTCGTGGTGCACTGGGGCGACGAGTCCCTGTGCAAGGAACGCGAGGTCGCCGAGCTGGCTTGGTTCTGCGATCCGTGGGGTTTGCGTCACGAGCTCACCTGGGGGAAAACCGCCACCCCCAACTCGTTTCAGCCGGGCCGGGTGATGCGAGGTGGATTCGTCACCGGGGATCAAGGTTTGGGTCACGTGGTGTTCCAGGTGCCCAGCCTGGTCGAGGCGAATGCCTTCTACGCCGACATCCTCGGCTTCCGCCTCTCGGATCGAATCATCAACGACCACTTCAACGTCCGCTTCTACCACATCAATGGCCGCCATCACTCTCTCGCGCTGGCCGAGCTGCCCGGTCACGTCGGGTTCAACCACCTGATGCTCGAATACAGCAGCATGGACGACCTCGGAAGAGCCATCGACCTGTTGCGACGCAACAACACCGAGATCATGCAGACCCTGGGCCGCCACACCAACGACCTGATGACCTCCGTATACATCGGCACTCCTTCGAGCCTGCAGATCGAACTCGGCTACGGCGGCCTCGTCGTCGACGACCTGAGCTGGGTCGCACGCACATACAACAAGCCGAGCTATTGGGGACACCGCTACACCCGCACCGCAATGGAATCGGCGCCCGGAATCATCCGGCCGATCGACCAGCTTCCGTAGGAGGCTGTCGCCGGAACACGACCGCTCCAAGCGGTCAGGAGGGTCGACGAATCCGGCCCTCCGCATGACAAGACTTCCGTGCTCGAGCGACACGGAATCAATGGGGGCGGATGGGGGGCCTTGGTTGGGGGACCTCGCCGCAGCTCGATCGTCGCTTGTTCAACGCGACGATTTCTGAATCCAGATTGGGGAAATGGATGACCAAGGCACGCGGTATGCGCGGAAAGATCACGATTGTTGGCGCAGGTCAAGCGGGATTATCACTGGGTATCGGCCTGCGGAGATTCGGATTCGACGTGACTATAGTCTCCGACCGAACTCCGGACGAGATCGGTACCGGTCACGTGATGTCGAGCCAGTGCATGTTCGATACCGCACAAGGTTTCGAGCGAGCGCTGGGAATCAATTTCTGGGATCGGGAATGCCCCCTGATCGAGGGCATGCGTTTCTCGGTTTTCCTCGAAGGATTCTCCGATTCACCTGTAAACGCTTGGTCTGCCTCCTTCGAGCGGCCCGCTCGCTCGGTGGACCAGCGGCTGAAGATGCCGCGATGGATGGAGGAGTTCGAGCGGCTGGGAGGTGAGCTGTCGATCGAGACGGCCACCATCGAGTCGCTGGAACGCTACGCGCGGTCCAGCGACCTGGTGATCGTGGCGGCTGGGAAGGGCGCGATCACACAGCTTTTCGAGACCGATTTCGGTCGGTCGCCGTTCCAGACGCCGCAACGCTCGCTCGCAATGTTCTACGTCGACGGACTTCGACGCCCATCAGGAGACTCTCATATCGAATTCAGTCTGATCCCCGGATTCGGTGAGTACCTCACCTATCCCGCCCTGACCATCGACGGCGAATGCGACATCATGCTGTTCGAGGCTGTTCCGGGCGGACCAATGGATCGTTGGTCGCAGCGGAAGGCACCGAGGGAGATGCTCTCCGATGCCGTGTCTTTCCTGGCGGATCACCTTCCACATGAAGCACGGCGGGCGGCGGGCATCAGTCTGGTGGACGACAAGGCGGTACTGGCGGGCGCCGTGACTCCTCGCGTACGAAACCCGATTGCGACCTTGCCATCCGGTGCCGAGGTGCTGGGCATGGCAGACGCGATCGTTGTCAACGATCCGCTCTCCGCACAGGGCGCCAACAATGCGAACAAATGTGCCGACGTGTACCTCCAAGCCATCGTCAGGCACGACGGCGCCTTCGATCGACGTTTCATGACCAGAGCATTCGAAGAATTCTGGAAGATCGGCGGCCCTGCAACCGATTTCACCAACCAGCTACTCGGCCCGGCACTGCCGCATACCTCACAGCTGCACCTGGCTGCAGCGAAGTACGGCGAGATCGCTGCCCGGTTCGCACACTGCATGGATGACCCGGCCGACGCTCTCGACTGGATCCTGGATCCGATAGGAGCCCACCGCTACATCCAGCGAGTCACCGCCCGCCACAGTCAACTCGTCGCGTGATCGACCAGAAAGGCCCTTCCATGAAGACTTTCACCACATTGGATGTCACGGATGAGGAAGCCCTGTATCGTGCACGCCTGCTCCGCGAGAAGCTGTCGAGTCGAGCATTCGATATCGCCGATCATCGACGGCTTCCCGATGAGGTGTTCGCCATGTTTCTCGAATCCGGGCTGATGCGAATATCACAACCGCGCAGCTGGGGCGGCGCGCAGTTGCCACTCACTACTCACATCGAGGTGATCAGCGAAATCGCCAGGGCTTGCGGCTCTTCCGCCTGGACGATGGGTGTCTTCCTCAGCCATAACTGGAACCTCACCCTGTTCGACCCACTCGCGCAAGACGATGTCTGGGGACCGAACCCGGAGGCCGTCGCATGCACCTCCGCGGTCGGCGGTCCACCGGCACAGCGCGTTCCAGGTGGTGCGATCATCCGCGCCGGCCGATGGACTTTCCTCTCGGGTGTCCATCACGCCGACTGGATCATCGTGAACTCGACCCTCGAACGGGAGGGCGTTCCGGACGGCCCTCGCGAGCTGTTCTCCCTCCTGATACCCAAAGGCCAGTTCCGCATCATCGACGACTGGAAGGCCATCGGGTTGTCCGGAACCGGTACCTGCAGTGTGGAACTCGAGGACGTGTTCGTGCCAGAGCATCGGATCCTCAGCTTCGCGGCGCAACAGAACGGCTCGACTCCTGGCGGAAGGCACCGGGTGGACCCCGTCTACAGTGCGCCCCTGGACGCCACATGGCCTGCCTACCTGGCGGCCCCCGCCATCGGGATCGCGCGAGGCGCCGTTGACGCATGGATAGAGCGCACAGGAAGCCGCAACCATGCCTATACCGGCATGCCCGCGTCCGCCGAGTTCCAGCGGCAGTTCAAGCTGGGCGAAGCAGAAGCGCAGATCGACGCGGCCGATGAGATTCTGCACCGCGCAACGACTGCCGTGGTCGAAGCGGCCAAGACGCAAGTCGACGTTCCCGAGATTCGCTCGCGAAATCGCCGCGACTTCGCGTTCGTGGTCCGGTTGTGCGTCAACGCGGTGGAGTCCGTATTCCTGGCCTCAGGTGCGTCCTCGCTAGCGGAATCCAATGTTATCCAGCGGCATTGGCGTGACGTGCACGCTATCGCCCAACACGCGATGTTCGAGTACGAACGCAGCGTATCCGCATGGGGACGCCGACGCCTCGGTGTCGACGACGGTCTCACCTTCTGATCCGCAGCCTCACAGGAGAGCAGAAAGCCATGATCAACAGACCCGCCTTTTTCGACCACACGGGCGAAGGAAACTTCACACCGACGCCCCTGGCTGCCAGTCCTTGGAACCCGCGAACGGTCAGCGGGCCCGCCCTCTGCGGCCTCCTCGCCCGCGAGCTGGAGGTCAACCACAGCGCGGAAGGATTTCAACCCGCCCGATTGACGATCGACATGTTCAAACCCGCACCGGCGGAACCACTGCGGGTCTCGACTACCGAAGTGCGTGCCGGAAACCGCATCATTGTCGCCGATGCGCTACTGACCAGCGGAGGAATCGAGTTCGCACGTGCGAGTGCGGTATTCCTGAAGCGGTCGCACCAGCCTCAGGGTGAGATTTGGCAACGCGCGACGACACCCCCGACGCCACCCGAAATCCTTGTCGCCCAACTCGAGCAGCACGGCGTCCCCTTGTTCGGCAGTGACATCCACCCCGACGGCTGGTCCATGGATATGGCACAGCACCAGGGCGTGAGCAAGAAGCGCATGTGGTCGCGAGTGATCTCCCTCGTAGCCGACGAGACGCCGTCACCGTTCGTACATGCCGCCATCGTCGGCGAAGCCGCGAGCCTGGTGACCAACTGGGGTAGTGAGGGCGTCGGCTTCATCAATGCCGACCTCACGCTGACATTGGCCCGGATGCCGCGTGGAACGGACTTGGGAATCGAAACCGACAACCACCTGAGCGCCGATGGTGTGGCGACGGGATCCGCGGTGCTGTATGACCAGGATGGACCCGTGGGTATGTGCGTGGTCACCGCTGTTTCCAACGCGGCCCGTCAGATCGATCTGGGCAGACCACTGGAGTCCTCCTCTCGATAGACACATGGGATCAGCTGCGGCCACATGAAAGAGGGCAGTAACTGCTGAGACCCGGGGGAACCTAGGGAAACCAAGGACCCCCGGGTCTCGGCACCCGGAGAACAATATGTCGGATGCCGGGCGTAGCCAGGAGGGCTGAAATCAGGGCGAGTGCAATGGTGTCCGAAAACCTCCGGTGGGCTCATAGTTCACGACGCTGTACCGCGTTATGACCTGGAGGTTCCTGGTGAACAGTCCCACTCCCCCGTCGTCGAGGCTCGATGCCCTCGGGCGGCTCGGGGCCGACTGGTGGTCCGTGATCGTGTCGGGCGTGGTGGTCGCGCTCGCTGTGCTCGGCGTGCTGCCGAAGATTCCGTGGTGACGGGATGAGCGACACCACCATCGACGCCGGGAAGACCGTTGACAACGACGCCGCCGCAACCGAATTCGAGCAGCCGTCGGGGCCGGTGACCCTCGCACGACTGCTCGGTTACGTTCCCGGCGTGCTGTTGCTCGTCGCGGTCGGCGTGCTCGGGAAGTACGCGCAGATCTGGTGGAACAGTGCCGCCAAGCATCAGCATTGGACTGTTCCCGATATCGAGTACGTGCTGTGGGCCATTCTGATCGGGCTGGTCATCACCAATACCGTTGGGCTGCATCCGATCTTCCGGCCCGGGGTGGGGACGTACGAGTTCTGGCTCAAGATCGGGATCGTGGCGTTGGGGTCGCGGTTCGTGCTCGGGGATGTGGCGAAGCTGGGTGGGACCAGTTTTCTGCAGATCCTGATCGATATGACGGTGTCGGGGGCGATCATTCTCGCCGTGGCGCGGTGGCTGGGGCTGTCCGGGAAGCTCGGGTCGCTATTGGCCATCGGCACCTCGATTTGCGGGGTGTCGGCGATCATCGCGGGGAAGGGTGCGATTCGGGCGCGGAACTCCGAGGTCAGTTATGCCATCGCGGCGATCCTGGCGCTCGGCGCGGTGGCGCTGTTCGCGTTGCCGCCGCTCGGGCACGCGATCGGGCTCAGCGATCACGAGTTCGGGTTGTGGGCCGGTCTGGCGGTGGACAATACGGCCGAGACCACGGCTACCGGGTATCTGTTCTCCGATGAGGCGGGCAAGGTCGCGGTGCTGGTGAAGTCGACGCGAAATGCGCTGATCGGGTTCGTCGTGCTGGGGTTCGCGGCGTATTGGGCCGCGCGGGGTGAGGCCGATGCGATCGCGCCGGGTGTGCGGGCCAAGGCGGCGTTCGTGTGGTCCAAGTTCCCGAAGTTCGTGCTGGGCTTCTTGGCGGTGTCGGCGGTGGCCACCTTTCACTGGCTGTCCAAGCAGCAGACGACCAACCTGGCCAATGTGTCCCGGTGGGCGTTCCTGCTGACCTTCGCGGGCGTCGGGTTGAACACCAATATTCGTGAGCTGGCCCGGACCGGCTGGCGGCCGCTCGTGGTCGCGGTGGTCGGGCTGGTGACGGTCGCGGTGGTGTCGCTGGGGCTGGTGCTGTTCACCTCGCGCGTCCTGCACTGGGGTGTCGCCGGCTGAGACCGGATATGACGAAGGGCCGGGATCCGAATCGGATCCCGGCCCTTCGCGTGTCGAGGATTACGCGCCGCGTTGCAGAGCGGGAGCGGCGGCGTCTTCGACGAGCCGCTCGGACAGGAAGCGCATGGCCGGTCCGGCGAAGGCCATCGCGCCGCCGATGTGCTCACGGCCCTTCAGGGTTCGCATGGTGATGTCCACGCCCAGGGCCGTCCAGTCCTCCGCCAGTCGCACGGCCTGCGGATACGGGATGACCTGCTCGGCGGTGCCGCCCGCGACCAGAACCGGTGCGGCGGGAGCGATCCCGCCGAGCCGGTTCTCCAGCAGCCGGGCCTTCACCTCGGGCACCTCGAAGGGCAGGCGGTGGCAGTAGGTGGAGACGCGGGTCGGGACCAGCAGGCCCGCGCCGACGCCGAGCAGGCCGGCGGCGGCGATGTGGGTGCGGCGGAACAGCGCGGCCAGGGCGCGGCCCTGGGTGTTGAGGTGCCGCAGGACGTTGAGCTCCGGGTAGGCGGCCTCGATGCCGAGGACGCCGTAGAAGAGGAGGAACGCGGCGGGGGTGCCGTCGAGGAACTTCACCATGTCGAGCATGTCGGCGGGGGCCGAGCCGACCGCCCCGCCCGCGATCCGCAGCTCGGGGGCGTAGGTGGGCGCCAACTGCAGGGCCCAGCCCGCGGCGTTGCCGCCCTCGGAGTAGCCGTAGATGCCGACCGGACCGTCAGGATCCAGCTCGGCTCCGATCACGTGCCGCGCGGCGCGAATGCTGTCCAGCACGGCGGGGCCGAGGGCACGGCCCATGACATACGGATGCAGACCGGGATTGCCGAGCCCGGGATAGTCGGTGACGGCCAGCGCCCAGCCGCGATTCAGGGCGACACGCAGGAAGACCGACTCGTATTCGACGCCGAAACGCAACTGCCAGGAGGCGGCGGCGACCGTGCTCGCCAGCCCCTGGGTGCCGACCGCGTAGCCGACGAGCGGACGGGGGCCGGGGCCGCGCCACGGCGTGTTCGGAACCAGGACGGTGCCGCTGACCTGCGTCGGAGCTCCGGTGGCGGTGGTCGAGGTGTAGCTGATGCGCCAGGCGTGCGCGGGCAGTTTCAGTCCGGGCAGCATTCTCGCCGTCATCGGTTCGGCGGCCAGCAGTCTGCCGGGTCCGAACGCACCGACCGCCGCCTCATCGAGGCGGTTGGCGTTCGCAGTCATCGTTGCCTGCCCTTCTTGCACTAACTCGCGTTATGCAGTTGTCGCACAACCGGATCCAAGGGGCATCAGCTGTCCCGGACAGTCCGGCTGATCGAAACCATACCCACTATGCGAGATGACGACACCTCTTGTCACAACAACTCCCAGTCGGTGGGACGGCGCATACGAGACAACCGTCCAGATCACCCGAAATACTCCGGCCCCGCCGCGGGTTGCCGAAGCTGTGACCATTCCGCGCATCCTGCTGGTCTCCGGCAGCACCCGTGAGGCCTCGACCAATACCGCCGCGCTGCGCACCGTCGCCGCCGACGCCGGGTCCGATTTCGTGGCCGACCGATACGAGGGCCTGCTCGACCTGCCCGCCTTCGTGCCCGGCGCCGATCCCGAGCCGCCCGTGGTCGAGGCCCTGCACCGCCGGCTCGCCGAGGTCGACGCGGTGCTGTTCTGCACCCCCGAATACGCGGGCATGATCCCCGGCAGCCTGAAGAACCTGCTGGAGTGGACGGTCGGCAATGCCGATCTCAGCGACAAGCCGGTCGCCTACGTGAACGTCGCCTACGAGGGCCGCGGCGACGCGGCGGTGGCGACGCTGCGCACGGTGCTCGGTTATGTCGGGGCCGAACTGGTCGAAGCGGCCTGCGGCCGGATCACGGTTCTGCAAAGCGCCGTCGGACCGGACGGATTCGTCGCCGACGCCGAGGCCCGCGCCCGCCTCAACACCGCCGCCCGCGCCCTGGCCGAACACGCGGCCCGCCCCGCCGAGCCCACGACCGCGGTCCGGCTCGACACCTGAACACCCCCGGAAACGCCGTGGGGCACACCACCACCGGTGCGCCCCTCGGCGACGCGCGCCGGAGTCAGTCCACGTGGTCGGGGAAGGCCTGCTGGCGATGGCCGCCCCGGAGGGTGCCCTCCAGATAGGCCGCCTTGCACGCGCGGCGCGCGATCTTGCCGCTGGAGGTGCGGGGAATGGACCCCGCGGGCACCAGCAGCAGGTCTCGGACGGTCACGCCGTGCCGCTTGGCGATGGCCGCCCGGACGGTCTCGGTGATCGGCTCCGGATCGAGTTTGGCCGCGCCGGTTCCGCGTTCGGCCACGATGACCAGTTGCTCGGCGCCGGTGGCCGGTTCCGAGCCATTGACCGTGACCACCTGGTCGGGCAGCTGGTCGCCGGCGACCGAGAAGGCGGCCACGAAGCCGGGCCGCAGCGCGGTGCTGGATTCCTGGGCGGAGTACTCCAGATCCTGCGGGTAGTGATTGCGCCCGTCCACGATGACCAGGTCCTTGAGGCGGCCGGTGATGAAGAGTTCACCGTCGCAGTACGCGCCGAAATCGCCGGTGCGCATCCAGTTCGCCTCCGGCTCGGTGCCTTCGGCGTGGCTCTCGGGCTGCCGGGCGACGATCCGGTTGTGGAAGGTGGCCTCGCTCTCCTGGGGTTGGCCCCAGTAGCCGCGGCCGATATTGGCGCCGTGCAGCCAGATCTCGCCGACCTCGCCGTCAGGCTTCTCCGCGCCCGTCTCCGGATCCACGATGGCCGCCCACTGCGATAGCGCCACATACCCGCAGGACACCTGGGACACCGCGTTGTCCGCGTGCTCGTCGACCTCGACCATGCGTCCGGCGTTGAGCTTGGTGCGGTCCACCCAGACCGTGCGGGCCTCGTCCTCGCGCTTGGTGGCGGAGACGAACAGGGTGGCCTCGGCCATGCCGTAGCAGGGCTTGATGGCGGTCTTGGGCAGGCCGTAGGGGGCGAAGGCCTCGTTGAACTTCCGCATGGAGGTCACCGACACCGGCTCGCTGCCATTGATCAGGCCGATGACATTGGACAGGTCCAATTCCTCACCGGGCTTGGGCAATCCGCGCGCCGCCGCGTGTTCGAAGGCGAAATTGGGTGCGGCGGCGAAGATCTCGGCGCCGTCCTCCTGGGCGGCCAGCTCCTTGATCCAGCGGTGCGGCCGGCGCACGAAGGCGCTGGGCGACATGATGGTGATGTACTTGCCGCCCAGGGTGGGCAGGATGACGGTCAGCAGCCCCATGTCGTGGAACAGCGGCAGCCAGGTGACGCCGCGCGCCTTCTCGGTGATGCCGATGGCGTCGATCATCTGCAGCAGGTTGGTGCCGACCGCCCGGTGGGTGATCTCGACACCGGCCGGGATGCGGGTCGATCCGGAGGTGTACTGCAGGTAGGCGACGTCGTCCATCTTCAGGTGCGGCCGCACCCAGCTCTCCCCCACCCCGTCCGGGATGGCCTCGACCGCGATGATGCGCGGACGTTGCGGTGCGGGCAGGTGTTTGAAGATCTCGCGCACTCCGGCCGCGGCAGAGCCGACGGTCAGGATGGCCGTGGGCTTGCAGTCCTCGAGCACGGCGTAGAGCCGGTCGGTGTGGCCCTGCTCGTCCGGATCGAACAGCGGCACCGCGATATTGCCGGCGTACACCGAGGCGTACATGGCCACGATGTAGTCCAGGCCCTGCGGCGCGAGGATGGCGACGCGGTCCCCCGGCTGCGTGACCTGTTGCAGCCGGGCGGCTACCGCGCGCAGCCGGACGCCGAAGCGGTTCCACGTGATGTCGTGGTACTCGCCGTCGCGTTCGCGTGAATAGTCGATATAGCGGTAGGCGAGCTCGTCCGCGTTGGCCGCGGCATGTTTGTCGACCAGGTCGACCATGGTCTGGTTGTCAGGGATCTTGATGTGGCCGTGCTCGTCCAGATAGTCATCGAAGGTCTCGCCGATCATTCCCTATCCTTTTTCAGCTCGCGGTCCGTCAGAACCGCGCAGTGACACCGAACAAAGATCGACACGAAAGCCCGAATGTAGCTGGGGGCTTCGGGACTCTAGCAGAGGGTCAGTACCTGCCGAAAGCGATGGCGACGTTGTGCCCGCCGAAGCCGAAGGAGTTGTTGAGCGCGTAGTCGTAGCGCCCCGGCCGGGCCTGGCCCTTCACCACGTCGAGGTCGATCTCCGGGTCCTGGTTCTCCAGATTCAGTGTGGGAGGGATGATTCCGTCCCGCACGCTGAGCACGGTGATGACCGACTCCAGCGCACCGACCGCGCCGATCGAATGTCCGAGCGCGGACTTGGGCGCGTATACCGCGGCATGATTGCCGACCGCTTGCTGAATCGCGTTGGCCTCCGCGGTATCCCCGATCGGGGTGGCGGTGGCGTGCGCATTGATGTGCGTGACATCGGATTTGGCCAAGCCCGCGAACTCCATGGCGCGGCTCATGGCGCGCGCCGCGCCGGTGCCCTCCGGATCGGGGGCCACCAGGTGGAACCCGTCGGAGGTGATGCCCGCGCCCATGATGCGGGCGTGGATGGTGGCCCCGCGCGCCTTGGCGTGGTCCTCGGTCTCGATCACCATGAGCGCCCCGGCCTCGCCGAAGACGAAACCGTCGCGCTCCATGTCGAAGGGGCGGGAGGCGCCCTTGGGGTCGTGGTTGCGGGTGCTCATGGCGCGCATCATGGAGAACCCCGCGATGGGCAGCGCCTGGATGGAACCTTCGACGCCGCCGGTGACCACCATGTCGGCATCACCCATGACGACCGTGCGCCAGGCGTTCGCGATCGCCTCCGAACCGGACGAACAAGCCGAAACAGGCGTTGACACACCGGCCCTCGCACCCAGTTCGACACCCACGCAGGCGGCCGCGCCGTTGGGCATGACGGCTTGCACGGTGTGCGGCAACACCTTCCGGTAACCGCCGTTGACCAGCTTGTCGCGGGTGGCGATGAGCATCTCCGCGCCGCCCAGTCCGGTGCCGATGGAGACCGCGAGGCGATCCTGGTCGACCTGCGGGGATCCGGCGTTGACCCAGACCTCCCGAGCCAGCACCATCGCCATCTGCTCGACGTAGGACAGGCGCCGGGCCTCCGCCTCGGACAGCTGGTCGGTGGGCAACACCTTGAGGTGCCCGCCGATTCGGACGGGGAGGCCGAAGTCGTCGAGGAAGCTGTCCTCGAGAACGTCGATCCCGCTCTCGCCGTTGAGTAACCCCTTCCACGTCGAGTCGACGTCACCCGCGATCGAGGTGGTCGCTGCCAGCGAAGTGACGACGACACTGGGATATTTCCGGCGGTTGGGCGTCTGCATGTTCACACTCTCCGTAGCAATGCTTCGGCGAATCTGGTATCGATCCGCGTGGGCTGTCAAGGGCAGGTGGAAGCTGACGAACGGGCCCGGCTGTAGAGACTCCGGCGGGGTGATGAGGACAATATTCGGCGAACTGAGCTAGATTATCCGAGGCGAAGCCGACCAGTCCCATTAAGCGACACGCGGGCATCCCTTTTTCAATCACCCGGATCCCTCTCGACGCGGCGGCCGATCGCCGGATCTCCCGAGCATCATTCCCGCAGTGCCGAGCCATTTCAAGGGAGGGCATACGATCGTGACCAGGAGTCTCACGCAGTTGGAGCTGCTCCTCGAGCTGGAACCGATTGCCGAGCAGAACGTGCACCGCCATCTATCGATGGCCAAGGACTGGCACCCCCACGACTACGTCCCGTGGGACCAGGGTCGCAACTTCGCAGCTATGGACGGCACGGACTGGCAGCCGGAGCAGTCGGCACTCAGCGAAGTCGCCAAGGCGGCAATGATCACCAATCTTCTCACCGAGGACAATCTGCCCAGCTATCACCGGGAAATCGCCGAGAACTTCTCTCAGGACGGCCCGTGGGGCACCTGGGTGGGCCGCTGGACCGCCGAGGAGAACCGGCACGGCATCGTGATCCGGGACTATCTGGTCGTCACCCGGGGCGTGGATCCGGTGGCGCTGGAGCAGGCGCGGATGACGCACATGACGAGCGGCTACAACGCCGCCCAGCTGATCAAGAAACACGCCGGGACCGACTACGTGCCCGTCGACGCCGGATTCATGCATTCGGTCGCCTATGTGACGTTCCAGGAATTGGCGACGCGCGTGTCGCACCGCAATACCGGCAAAGCGTGCGAAGACCCCATAGCGGACCGCATGCTGCAGCGCATCGCCGCCGACGAGAACCTGCACATGATCTTCTACCGCAATATGTGCGCCGCGGCCCTGGACCTCTCACCGGACCAGGCCATGGAGGCCATCACCAATGTCGTGCTCCGCTTCCAGATGCCCGGCCTGGGGATGCCCAACTTCCGCCGCAACGGCGTGCTGATGGCCAAGCACGGCATCTACGATCTGCGCCAGCACCTGGAGGAAGTGCTGCTGCCCAACCTCAAGAAGTGGAACATCTTCGAGCGCAACGACTTCGGGCCCGAGGGCGACCGCCGCCGCAACGAGGTCGGAATGTACCTGGACAAGCTCCAGAAGGACGTGGTCCGGTTCGAGGAACAGCGGGACAAGTCCCTGGCCCGCGAGGCCCGGCGCAGCGGCACCCCGCCCCTGCTGATCGGCTGAGCCCCCCGGCGGCGCACGGTGACCGGACGACATCCACCGTGTGCCGCCGGCTCGTCAGAACAGGGTCATCGGATCGGTGGGTTCGGGGGTCGGCAGGGGCTCCAGATCGGGCACCCGCGCGGCCACCTCGGCGTGGAAGCGGCGGGCCAGGGCGCGGGAGGCCGCGTTGTCCGGCGTGTGGATGAACACCGTGGGGGAACGACCTTCCCGCAGCCAGCCGACGGTGGTGTCGATCCACGGCTGCCAGCCCGCCACGGTGGCGGCGGTGTCGTCGCGGCCGTGATAGCGGACGATCGGGAACTCGGTGAGCGCGCGGGTGCGACGGGGGTTGGCCGGCTTCTTCGACGACGCCTCGTACTCGGCGGCGCTGGTGGGTGGCGCGGCGAACAGCACAGTGGTGTCGAAGGGTATCCACTCGGCCCCGGCCGCGTTCAACACCGCTTCGAGTTGCGCTGTGGCGCGTGGGTTCTCGAAGAAGGCCGGGTGGCGCACCTCCACGGCGCAGCGGTGGTGGGACGGGATGGCCTGGAGCAGGTCGGCCAGCGCGGTCAGGTTGGTGAACGAGCCCGGCAGCTGGATCCACAGCGCGTGCAGGCGGCGGCCCAATGGTTCGATGGCGTCGAGGAAGCCCGACATCTCGTCGTCCACGCCGGTGAGACGGCGGTCATGGGTGATGGTGCGGGGCAGCTTCATGACGAACCGGAAGTCGGGATCGGTTTGCCGGGCCCAGGATTGGACGGTGCGGCGCTGCGGGACGGCGTAGAAGGTGGTGTTGCCCTCCACCGCGTTGCACCAGGAGGAGTAGTTGCGCAGGCGTTCGGCCGGGGGTATCGGCTTCTCCTGCCAGTCCGGGTGTGTCCACATTGCGCAACCGACGTAGAGCCGCATACCTGCCACGTTAGGTCAAGGGCTTCTTGGGGCGCAGCCAACCGAAGGTAAGCTCCACCGCCCGCCGCCAGTTGTCGTATTCTTCGGCGCGCAGCGCGGGGTCCATGCGCGGCAGCCATTGGGCCGCGACGCGCCAATTGTGGCGCAGGCCCTCGAGATCCGGCCAGAAACCGACCGCCAGGCCCGCCGCGTAGGCCGCGCCCAGCGACACCGTCTCGGCCACGATCGGGCGCAGCACCGGGATGTCGAGGACGTCGGCGACGATCTGCATGAGCAGGTTGTCCGAGGTCATGCCGCCGGCCACCCGCAGAGATCCGGCCCGCAGCCCGGAATCGGCGTTCATGGCCTCGAGCACGTCGCGGGTCTGCCACGCCGTCGCCTCCAGCACGGCCCGCGCTATGTGGCCCTTGGTGATGTACGAGGTGAGCCCGATGAGCAGCCCGCGCGCGTCGCTGCGCCAGTGCGGCGCGTACAGGCCGGAGAAGGCGGGCACCAGATAGCAGCCGCCATTGTCTTCCACTGTGCCCGCGAGGGTTTCGATCTCGGGAGCGCTCGCGATCAGGCCGATATTGTCGCGCAGCCACTGCACCAGCGAGCCGGTCACCGCGATCGGGCCCTCCAGGGCGTACACCGGCTCCGGGCCCACCTGGTAGCCGATGGTGGTGAGCAGCCCGTGTTCGGACCGCACCAGCTCCTTGCCGGTGTTCATCAAGAGGAATCCACCAGTGCCGTACGTACATTCGGTCTCGCCCGGCGCGAAACACGTCTGGCCGAACAGCGCCGCGTGCTGGTCCCCGAGCGCCGCCGCGATGCGCACGCCGGGCAGCACCTTCGCAGCGGTCCCGAAGTCGCCGGTGGACGGCTGGATGGCCGGCAGCATGGCCCGCGGAATGTCGAAGAACCGCAGCAGTTCCGGATCCCATTGCAGCGTGGCCAGATTCATCAGCAGGGTGCGTCCGGCATTGGTGACGTCGGTGACGTGCACTCCCCCGTCCGGTCCCCCGGTGAGGTTCCAGATCAGCCAGGTCTCCATGGTCCCGAACAGCACCTCGCCGCGTTCGGCCCGATCCCGCAGGCCCGGTGTGCGGTCGAGCAGCCAGCGCAGCCGGGGCGCGGCGAAGTAGGTGGCCAGCGGCAAACCGCAGAGCTCCCGGATGCGTTCCGCCCCAGGGGTTTCTCGCATACGCTCGACCAGATCCTCGGTGCGCACGTCCTGCCACACGATGGCGCGGGCGACCGGCGCGCCGGTGGCGCGGTCCCACACCACGGTGGTCTCACGCTGATTCGCGATACCCACCGCCGCCACCTGATCGGCGGTGATGCCCGAATCCCGCAGGGCCGCGGGCACGATGCGCTCCACATTGCGCCAGATCTGCACCGCGTCCTGCTCCATCCAGCCCGGCCGCGGGTAGTACTGGCGGTGCTCGCGCTGCGCCACGCCGCTCAGGCGGGCGCGCTGATCGAAGAGGATGGCGCGGGTCGAGGTGGTGCCCTGGTCGATGGCGAGCACGAACCGCTGCGTCATGCGTGACCGCTCCTGTCCGGGAAAGTCATTGCGCGCCACCGAGATCCCGGGAGACCGCGGCCGCCGCGTCGGCGACCTGGGTGACCGGTGCGGACCGGATGCGCAGCTGTCCGTCGCAGAGCCGGTCGATCGGCCCGGTGATGCCGATGGCTCCGACCACCAAACCACCCCGGGAGCGAATCGGCGCGGCGACACTCGCCTCGCCGGAACGGTATTCGCCGATATCGCCCGCCCATCCGGCGCGCCGGACCTCGGCGATCGTCCGCCGCAATGCCGCCGCATCGGTGATGGTGCGATGGGTGAGGGCGGGCAGCGCGCCGTCGCGCATCCCGTCGGCGAGGTCGCCGTCGTAGGCCAGCAGCACCTTGCCCAGCGCGGTCGCGTGCGGCGGCAGTTCCTCGCCGACCGCGAGTTCCTGTTCGGTGTTGTCGGGGCGGAAGACGTGGTGGACGACCACCACGCCGCCCTCCACGGGGGCGGCGATGCGCACCGATTCGCCGCTGCGCGCGGCCAGGGCGTCGGCCCGGTTGATGGCGCGGGAGCGGAGTTCGTTGGCGTCCAGATGTCCGGCCCCGAGATCCTGCAAGGCCGGGCTCAGCAGGTATTTGCCGCTGACCGGGTCCTGATCGACGAATCCGACGCCCTGCAGGGTCCGGAGAATGCCGTGCGCGGTGGGCTTGGCCAGGCCGAGCGCCGCCGCGATCTCGCCGACCGCCATCCGCCCGGAACCGCGGGCCAGCAGCCGCAGCATGGCCGCGGCGCGTTCGATCGACTGAATCGGACCCGGCATGTTCGTAACCTACCAGCTAACCGTTCGGCATTGTCGAACACTTCCTCTGTGCGGACGACATTCCACTTCGTAGCGTGGTGATCGGACCCGGTAGGCGCCGGTTCCACCCTCTCGACCCCCGCCGCCACCCCCGGGGACCCAGGGATATCGGACTCAATGGCGAGCTTCCCGAAAGGACCGCGATGACGCAGTATGTCGGAGCCATCGATCAGGGCACGACCTCCACGCGCTTCATGGTGTTCGACCACGGCGGCACTGTGGTTGCCCGCCATCAGCTCGAACATGAGCAGATTCTCCCGCAGGCCGGGTGGGTGGAACACAATCCCGACGAGATCTGGGAGCGCGCCCGCACCGTCATCAAGAGCGCCCTGGCCGGCGCCGGTCTGACCGCGAACGACCTGGCCGCCGTCGGCGTCACCAATCAGCGCGAGACCACCATCGTGTGGAACCGCCACACCGGACGCCCTTACTACAACGCCATCGTCTGGCAGGACACCCGCACCGACCGCATCGTGGCCGAGGTGGAGAAGGCGGGCAAGGGCGATCTGATCCGCGAACGCGCCGGACTGCCGCCCGCCCCGTACTTCTCCGGCGGCAAGCTGAAGTGGATCCTCGACAACGTTCCCGGCGTACGCGAGGACGCGGAAGCCGGTGACGCCCTCTTCGGCACCCCCGACGCCTGGATCATCTGGAACCTCACCGGCGGCGTCCACGGCGGTGTGCACATCACCGACCCCACGAACGCCTCGCGCACCATGCTCATGGATCTCGAAACCCTGGACTGGGACGAGGAATTGCTCGCGGTGTTCGGCGTGCCGCGCGCCATGCTGCCGCGCATCGCGCCCTCCTCGAATCCGGAGGGTTTCGGCGTCACCTTCGCCGGCGGTCCGTTCAAGGGTGAGGTCCCGATCACGGGCGTGCTCGGCGATCAGCAGGCCGCCACCGTCGGCCAGGTCTGCTTCCGCCCGGGTGAGGCCAAGAACACCTATGGCACCGGCAATTTCCTCATGCTGAACACCGGCACCGAGATCGTGCGCTCCAAGCACGGGCTGCTCACCACCGTCGCCTACCAGTTCGGCGACGACAAGGCGGTGTACGCGCTGGAGGGCTCGATCGCCGTCACCGGGTCGGCCGTGCAGTGGCTGCGCGATCAGCTCGGCATCATCTCCGGCGCGGAGCGGGTCGAGGCCCTGGCCCGGCAGGTCTCCGACAATGGCGGCGTCTATTTCGTGCCCGC
Source organism: Nocardia sp. NPDC004151 (assembly GCF_042874235.1). Classification (NCBI taxonomy): domain Bacteria; kingdom Bacillati; phylum Actinomycetota; class Actinomycetes; order Mycobacteriales; family Nocardiaceae; genus Nocardia; species Nocardia sp. NPDC004151. Next base: position 209,101 of record NZ_JBIAMR010000013.1, read on the forward strand.
CTTCTCCGGCCTGTTCGCGCCCTACTGGCGCGCCGATGCCCGCGGCGTCATCGTGGGCCTGTCGCGCTACAGCAACAATGCCCACATCGCCAGGGCCACACTGGAATCCATCTGCTACCAGACCCGCGATGTGGTCGAGGCCATGCAGCAGGACTCCGGCGTCACCCTCGACACGCTGCGCGTGGACGGCGGCGTCACCGCCAACGAACTCGCCATGCAGATCCAGGCCGACTTTCTCGGCGTCCCGGTCTCGCGGCCGGTCGTCTCCGAGACCACCGCGCTCGGCGCCGCCTACGCGGCCGGGCTCGCGGTCGGATTCTGGAGCAGCACGGACGAACTCGTCGCCAACTGGCACGAGGACCGGAACTGGCAACCCGCCATGACCGAAGAGCAGCGGCAGCGCGGTTACGCCCGCTGGCTCAAAGCGGTGTCCCGCACCCTCGACTGGGTCGACCTCGACGACGAGGACTGAACGGTGACCGGCACCCATCACAAGCCTGAAAACACCGATAGCAAGGAGCATTTCGTGTCCGCACAACTGGATCCCGCCTACCGCGCCCGGGCGATTGATTCGCTCGGCGACACCGAAATCGACGTGCTCGTGATCGGAGGTGGAGTGACCGGAGCGGGCGCCGCCCTCGACGCCGCCTCGCGCGGGCTGTCCGTCACCCTGGTCGAGGCGCGCGACTTCGCGGCCGGCACCTCGAGCCGGTCGTCCAAGCTCATCCACGGCGGCCTGCGCTACCTCGAGCAGTACGACTTCGCCCTGGTCCGTGAGGCTTTGAAGGAACGCGGCCTGCTGCTCAACAAGCTGGCCCCGCACCTGGTCCACCCGGTGTCGTTCCTGTTCCCGCTGCAGAAGCACTACGAGCGCTTCTACATCGGCGCGGGCATCGCCCTCTACGACACCATGGGCGGCGCGCGCTCGGTGCCGATGCACAAGCACCTGAGCCGTTCCCGCGCACTGGAATTGGCGCCCGCACTCAAGGAAGACGCCATGACCGGCGCCATCCGCTACTACGACGCGCAGGTCGACGACGCCCGCCACACCATGATGATCGCGCGCACCGCGGCCCAGCACGGCGCGACCGTGCTGACCCGCACCAAGGTCACCGGCCTGCTGCGCGACGGCGAGCGGATCGCCGGCGCGAAGGTCGTGGACCTGGAAACCGGTCTGGAGCACAGCATCCGGGCCCGAACCGTGATCTCGGCGACCGGTGTGTGGACCGACGACATGATCAAGATGACCGGCGTGGAGTTCCCGTTCCATGTGCGCATGTCCAAGGGCGTGCACATCATGGTGCCGCGCGAGAAGCTCGACCTGGGCACCGGCATCGCCATGAAGACCGAGAAGTCGGTGCTGTTCGTCATCCCGTGGGCCGAGCACTGGATCATCGGCACCACCGACACCGATTGGTCGCTGGACAAGAACCACCCGACCGCCACCGCCGGGGATGTCCAGTACATCCTCGACCACGTCAATTCGCTGCTGCGCGAACCGCTCACCCGCGCCGACATCGTCGGCACCTACGCGGGCCTGCGGCCGCTCATGACCGGCGCGTCCAAGGAGACCTCGAAGCTCTCACGCGAACACGCGGTGGCCGAGCCCGCCCCGGGCCTGTTCGTCATCGCGGGCGGCAAGTACACCACCTACCGGGTGATGGCCGCCGACGTGGTGGACGCCGCCGCCGAACGTCTGGGCAGCGATGTCGCGCCCTCGGTGACCGCGAACCTGCCCATCCTGGGCGCGGTCGGCTACCAGGAGCTGCTCGACCGGGCGCCCGAGGTGGCCGCGGCCGCCGGGCTGCCGGAGCAGACCGTCACCCACCTGCTGGGCCGCTACGGCTCGCTGACCGACGAGATCTTCGACCTCATCGCGGCGGTTCCCGCACTGGCCGAACCGATTCCGGGCGCGGAGGACTACCTGGGCGCGGAAGCCGTCTACGCCGCCACCCACGAGGGCGCGCTGCACCTGGACGACCTGCTCACCCGCCGCACCCGCATCTCGATCGAGGTGCCCGACCGCGGACTGCGGGCGGCGCGCGAGATCGCCCGGCTCATCGCCCCGCACCTGGGCTGGGACGACGAGCGCACCAATGCCGAGATCAACCGCTACTTCGACCGCGTGCACGCCGAGCTGGCCGCCAACGAGAAGCAGGACGACGAGGCCGCCAACGCGGCCCGCATGATCGCCGTCGGCTGACGACGGGCCGAGTGTTCCGACGCCGCGCGGGGAGTCCCGCGCGGCGATGGAGCGCATTCCCCTTCTCCCACGGGCCGTCGACCTCGGCAGATGCCGAATGTCGGTGGGCCTTGTTAGTTTTCGCCGCACATCGAGTTGAACGTGAATCTTGGAGCAAGGCATGAGCGGCGGGGAGACCACGTACCTGGAACTGTCCCAGGACAGCGGTACGGCACACAAGTTCTACGAGGTCGTCGTGACCGGGACGCAGGTGACGATCCGATACGGGCGCATCGGCGACGCCGGGGCACGACAGGTGAGTTCGTTCCCGACAGCGGAGAAGGCGCGCGCGGCGGCGGCCAAGAAGGTCGGCGAGAAGATGCGCAAGGGTTACGCGCCCGCGGTGATGGGCGCCCGCGCGGCACGGCCGGTCACCCGGCGCGCCATCGTCAGTCAGCGCTCCACCGCCAAGAAGGCCCCGGTGTTGTGGAGCTTCGACTCCGGCGCGGCGGCGTTCGGCATCTTCGTCGACGACGAGCGCTGCTGGGTCGGCAACGAGCACGGCGATGTCTTCACCATCACCCCCGACGGCACGGTGACCGGCCGGTTCCGGCTGCCCGACGCGGTGAAGTGCATTGTCGCCGACGATTTCTGGATCTACGCGGGCTGCGACGACGGCCGCGTCTACGACCTGACCGGCAAGGTGCCGCGCGCGGCCTACGACATCGCCGCCAATGTCGACATCTATTGGCTCGACATCCACGACGGCATCCTCGGCGTCTCCGACCGGCAGGGCGGGCTCACCGTCATCGACCACGAGGAGGAATCGCTGTGGACGCGGCGCAGCACCGGCGACTCCGGCTGGATGGTGCGCATCGACGAATCCGGTGTTTACCACGGGCATTCGAACGGCGTCACCACCTACGACCTGGCCACCGGTGACACCCGCTGGCAGGTCGGCACCGGCGGCGCGGTGCTGTTCGGCTGGCAGGAGAACGACGCCGTGTACGCGGGCACCGGCACCAGGCAGGTGCGCATGGTGGCCAAGGACGGACAGGCCGAACGCACCTACCAGTGCGACGCGGCCGTCTTCTCCTGCGCCACCTCACCCGACGGGCGCTTCGTGTTCGCGGGCGACAACTACTCGTCGGTGTACTGCTTCGACGCCGCGGGCAACCGCCTGTGGAAGCTGGCCACCGGCTGCGGCTCGGCGTACTCCATGCAGTACCACGACGAGAAGCTCTACCTGGTCACCACCAACGGCACCCTGGCCTGCCTGGATGTCAGCGAAGCCGCCATCCGCGACGCCGAGCAGGGCGTGCTGCCGCAGACGCTGTCGATCAAGGCCCCGGAGATCTCGGCCGTGATGCCCAGCGCCACGGTGGAGGTGATCGCGGACGCCGGGGACGGCATCGTGGTCGAATGCGTCCAGGAGAACGGCAACCTGCGCGTGCACGTGGTCTCGGCCGGGTACCAGCGCGGCTGGAATGTGCAGTTCCCCAGGGAGATTCGCGAGGCGGGCGCGCGGTACGTGGTCGACGCGGTCACCGAGTCGGCGCGCGGCGGGTTCTACCGGGTACGCGGCGACATCCGCCGACTGCGCTGAGTCCCGAGCCCGAATCAGGCTCCGACGCTGGACAATTCACCCGGTGTAGCACCGAAGCGGTGGAAGTGGGCGGCGGTGACCTCGACGAAGATCGCGCGGCCGGTGGCGACCACGGTGTCGCCGTCGGTCAGCTCGGTGTGGATGAACAGCTTGCGGCCTTCCCGTCCGACCAGCTTCGAGGTGACCGTCAATTCTCGGTGCAGCTGGACGGGCACCGTGAAGTCGACCTCGAGTTTCACGGTCACGGCGGGCAGCTGCAGCGGCATCAGCACCGAACCGGACGCCTCGTCCAGGGCGGCGGAGACGATGCCGCCGTGCGCCACACCGGGTGCGCCCTGATGCCGCTCGTCCAGCACGAAAGTGCTGCGGACCAGGTCGCCGTGGCGTTCGAAGGTCATGGCGGGGGAAGCCGGATTGGCCGGGCCACAGCCGAAACAGCCGGGGTGATGCGGCGGGAAGGGCCCCTCGGCGAACAGGTCGCCGAGGGGCAACGGCGCGGCGTCGCGATCGTTCTCCATACCTGAAAGTTAACCCAGGTTCACGTCGGACGCGCAAGCCCCCGAGGTCAGCTCTTGGCCGCCCCCGACTTCCCGCGCGGCGGCTTCACGCCGTTCTTGCCGTGACCGTCGGGCTTGCCGTCGGCGCCCTTCTTGCCGCTCTTGCCGACGGTCATGATCGATTGCTCGGAGACCTTGGCATCGGTCTTCTTACCGCCGCTGTGGTGCAGCGCCTCGATCAGCAATCCGTTGTCGTCGGCGTCGATGCGCACGGTGTCGCCGGGCGCCAGTGAGCCTTCCAACAACTTCTTGGCCAGGGCGTTGTCCAGCTCCTTCTGCACCGTGCGGCGCAGCGGGCGGGCGCCGAACTCGGGCTGATACCCGTTGTCCGCCAGCCAATCCATGGCCTGGTCGGACACGTCCAGGGCGATGTCCTGGGCGTGCAGCCGGCGACGGGTGCCGTCCAGCACCAGGCCGACGATGGTGCGCAGCTGCTCCTTGTCGAGGCGGTGGAAGATGATCGTCTCGTCGAGCCGGTTGAGGAACTCCGGACGGAACTGCTTGCGTAGTCGCTCCTCCAGCTGCGGCTTGATCGAATCCAGGTCGCCGTCCTTGGCGGACAGGATGAGGTCGGAGCCGATATTGCTGGTCAGGATGACGATGGTGTTCTTGAAATCGACGGTGCGGCCCTTGGAATCGGTGACCCGGCCGTCGTCGAGCAACTGCAGCAGCACATTGAACACATCCGGGTGCGCCTTCTCGACCTCGTCGAACAGGATCACCGAATAGGGCTGGCGGCGGACCTTGTCGGTGAGCTGGGCGGCGTCGTCGTAGCCGACGTATCCGGGCGGGGCGCCGACCAGCCGGGCCACCGTGTGCTTCTCCTGGAACTCGCTCATGTCGAAGCGGATGAGCCGGTCTTCGTCGCCGAACACCGCGGCCGCCAGGGCTTTCGCAAGCTCGGTCTTGCCGACGCCGGTGGGGCCCAGGAACAGGAACGAGCCGATCGGCCGGTTGGGGTCCTTGAGTCCGGCGCGGGCGCGCCGCACCGCCTCGGCCACCGCGACGATGGCCTCCTCCTGGCCGATCACCCGCTGGTGCAGATCCTGTTCCAGCTTCAGCAGTTTCGCGCGTTCCTCGGTGGTCAGGTCGGCGACCGGGATGCCGGTGCGGCGCGAGATCACCTCGGCGATATCGGTGATGGTGACCGTCGGGATCTCGGTGCGGTCCACCTCGTCGGCGGTCTTCCGCTCCAGCTTCGTGATCTCGGCCTTGATCTTGTTGGCCTTCTCGTAGTCCTCGCCCTTGACCGCAGCGTCCTTCTCCCGATTCAGGTGCGCCAGTCGATCTTCCAGCTCGCGCACCTTGGGATCCGGTGTGCGCGTGCGCAATCGGACGCGGGCGCCGGCCTGGTCGATCAGGTCGATCGCCTTGTCCGGCATGAACCGATCGGTCAGGTAGCGGTCGGACAGTTCGGCCGCCGCGATCAGCGCCTCGTCCAGATAGCGGACCTGGTGGTGCTCCTCGTACACGTCGGCCAGACCGCGCAGGATCTCGATGGTGTCGGCCACCGACGGCTCGGACACCATGACCGGCTGGAAACGGCGTTCCAGCGCCGCGTCCTTCTCGATGTATTTGCGGTACTCGTCGATGGTGGTCGCGCCGATGGCGTGCAATTCGCCGCGGGCCAGGGCGGGCTTGAGCATATTGCCCGCGTCCATGGAACCCTCGCCACCACCGCCCGCCCCCACGATGGTGTGCAGTTCGTCGATGAACACCACCAATTCGTCGGAGTGCGCGCGCACCTCGTCGAGCACCTTGGTGAGCCGTTCCTCGAATTCGCCGCGGTATTTGCTGCCCGCCACCATGGAACTCACGTCGAGGGCGACCACGCGGCGGTCGGCCAGCGTGGCGGGTACGTCGCCGTTGACGATGCGCTGGGCCAGGCCCTCCACGATGGCGGTCTTGCCGACGCCCGGATCACCGATCAGCACCGGATTGTTCTTACGCCGCCGCGACAGGATCTCGACGGTCTGCTCGATCTCCTCGGCCCGGCCGACCACCGGGTCGACCTGGCCCGCGCGGGCCTCCGCGGTGAGGTCGCGGCCGTACTCGTCCAGAGTCGGGGTGTCGGAGGGCTCCTTGGCCGCCGGCCCCCCGGTGGCCGCGGGCATCTTCGCGCCCGCCAGCGCCTGGGCGGCCGCGCTGTCGTGCAGGCCCGCGATGCCCAGCAGGATGTGCTCGGGCCCGATGTAGCTGCTGCCCGCCTCGGCGGCGCTGCGCTGCGAATTGCGCAGGGCCAGCTTGGCGGCCGGGCTCAGGGCCGGGGCGTGGTCGTCGCCGTGCGCGCCGACGCCGCCGCCCGCCGCGGTGCGCATGTGCTCGCGCAACTGTTCGGGGTCGCGACCGATCTCGGCGATGATGCTGCGCGCCGGCTCGATGGCCGCCGCCGCGTAGAGCAGATGCTCGGGGGTGATCTCGGTACTGCCCCAGTCGTGGGCGGCCTGGCGCGCGGTGTCGACGACCTGTTTGGCGCTCTCGCTCAGCAATCGGGTCAGGTCGATGCGCTGCACCGGTGGCCTGCGCGACATTCCGGATCCGAAGAAGCGGTCGAAGATATCGTCGAAGGAATCCATCGAACTGGGCCAGCCCTGCGTCATGCGGTCACCTCGCGGCTTCGGGTGACGCCCCGGCAGACCCGGTAGGGCTCGGTATGACAACGAGCCTGCCGACGCGTCAGCTAACGGATGGCGAACTCGGTGACCACAGTAGTAGCCTCGGCCCCGATGAGCGACCTCTACGGAGATCTCGATACGCGCGCGGCCGCGGTGGCCGCGCAGGTGGTGCGATGGCGGCAACACCTCCACGAGCACCCGGAACTGTCCAATCGCGAGACCGGGACCGCGGCGCTGATCACCACCCATCTGAAGTCACTGGGCCTGGACGACATTCGCACCGACATCGCCGGACACGGCGTGGTCGGGGTGCTGCGCGGCGGGTTGCCCGGGGACCGGGTGGTGGCGCTGCGCGCGGACATCGACGCGCTGCCGGTGCCCGATCTGTGCGGAGTGCCGTTCGCCTCGCACGCGGTCGATCAGGACTACCCCGGCGGCCCGTTCCCGGTGTCACACGCCTGCGGCCACGACTGTCATACGGCCATGCTCATGGGCGCGGCCACCGTCCTGTCCGGGCTCCGCGAACAACTGCCCGGCAGCGTGCTTTTCGTGTTCCAGCCCGCCGAGGAGGGCCCGCCGGTCGACGAAAAGGGCGGCGCGCGAGCGATGCTCGACGCGGGCGCGCTCGACGATCCGGCCCCGACCATGGCGTTCGGCTTCCATGTCACGCCATATCCCAAGGGCTACATCGGGTATCGCGTGGGCAATCAGTTCGGCGCGTCCAGCCTGGTGAAGATCACCGTCACCGGACAGCAGGTGCACGGGTCCACACCGTGGATGGGCATCGATCCCATGCCCGCGGCCGGGGCGATCCTGACCGGTGTCGGGCAGCTCTACCGGCAGGTCAGCGCCTTCGACCCGATCACCGTCAGCATCGGGCACATCGAGGACGTCGGGCGGTTCAACATCATCGGCCAGACCGTCACCCTGTGGGGCACCATCCGCTGCAGCGTCGAGCGGGACATGGCCGAGGTGCGGACGCGGCTGCGCACGCTGGCCACCAACAGCGCTGCGGCGTACAACTGTTCGGCCGCGGTGGAGTTCCTCCAGGACGTGCCCGCGGTGCACAACGAGCAGGCCTGGATGGATGCGGCGCTGCCCACCTTCCGGCGGGTGGCCGGGGACGACCGGGTGGTGGCGACCGGGCCCACGCTCGGGTACGACGACGTCTCCGAGTTCGTGAACAGGTACGGCGGGCTCTACGTGACGCTCGGCGTGCAGGACGCCCAGCTCGACGAGACAGACCTGCCAGTCCCGGCGCCCGGGGGACGCGGGCTCTACATGAACCACAATCCGCACTTCTACGCCGACGACGACACGCTCGTCACCGGGGTGCGATTGCACGCGCAGGTGGCCTACGACCATCTCAGCGGCGCCTTGGCGCCGGGCTAGCGTGCGAGGAGAGCCCTCAACGGGCAGCGAGAACCTGGAGGAACGGGGCGTAGTCGCGGACGTGGCCCTCGGTCCAGTCCCAGAACGAGGCCGGGTCCACCGCCACCCCGCGCTGCAGCATCAGATGCCAGCCGTCATCGCGCTTTTCCCACATGTCACCGTCCCGATCGACGTACAGGCCGGTGCTTTCGGGCTCGATACCTGTCTCGCCCACAACGATCACCCCTAGAACTCAGGTTGCTTCTGTTCGGAAGCATTCTCCCCGACACCTGTTGTTCACTTTCGACCGGGGTGGTGGCCGTGCGGTCGCCGCACATAGCGACCGTGCCGATTGTCGCGAGAAATCCAGGAGAGCTAATGGCCTGATTTGTCAGTTTTGGCCCGATATGTCAGTAGCCGCCGCCAACCGGCCCCGGCACCCCGCCGAATTTCCCGCGCTCGGATTTGCGCTGGCTAATTCTTGGCGCGCTGGTAAGCCTCGACGATCTCGGCCGGGATACGACCGCGCGAGGAAACCTGATGACCCTGCGCCCGCGCCCATTCCCGGATCGCGGTGCTCTCCTCGCGGTCCACGGCCGGACGGGTACGGCCGCCGGCGGCCACCTTGCGCTTGGAACGACCCACCTTGCGGGCCTTCTCCGACCACGGTTCCAAGGCTTCCCGCAGCTTACCGGCGTTCTTGTTCGACAGATCGATCTCGAAGTCGTTGCCGTCGATCGAGAAAAAGACGGTCTCGTCGGCCTTCGATTCGCCGTCGTAGTCGTCAACCAGAGTTACTGTGACTTTCTTCGCCATGGACTGCCCTTCCACGTGTAGGTGCCGCTATTCGCCGAAATGCTAATCCCGCGGGATGCAGGATTCAAACCAGGCGCGAATCGAATTCGGCGCCACCAGACAATTCAGCTATTACCGCTGAGACCCTCCGGTCTTCAGCACACCCGGAATGCGGCCAAGCGCCACCCGGAACGACCGCGGACAATGCGTGCCGCGAGCGCGAAATGCCGGCCGCCCCGATCGTAGGCCGCGCAAACCTCACCCCCGGCGGTCCCGGTCATGATCACATCGACCCTGGTGAGGGTGGCGGTGCCGAGCTCGCGCCCCGGTAGTCCGCGCCCGCCCGCGAGGGTGCGCACCGCGGCCACGACCGCGGGCTCCGCGAGCGGGGCCAACTGCCCCGGCGGCCGCCGACCATCCAACACCTCGAGCGCCGATCGCAGGGCGATTCGGGCGAATTGCCCTGCGCCGGTGTTGCGTTCGTCACTCCGCCCGGAATTCGCAGGGTGCGAAGACCGCAAAACCCGCTGCAGGCCGGCCGGGCGCGAAGCCCGGACCGCTGATTCGGAGCCCACCCGAGGCCTGCATCCCGGCGCCCCACCGCCCGGCCGCAGCGACGATGGCAACGGCGGCTCGAATCCCGGTGCGGGCAGCAGAAATCCGCTCTCCGTCTCCACCACCACTCCCCCTCGACTTCCCCTACTCCGCGTTCGGATGCCACACAGAATCACACGGGGTACGCGGAGCCCACCGGCCGGACGCGAACTTCGCACCCGGCGGTGGTGGTGAGACCAGCGTCACACCCGCTGCAACTCCGCGGCGGCCACCGGACGCAGGGTTTTGCTCAGATCGGTGCGCATGACCGTCGCGGTGTCGAGCAGATAGTTCTGACGGACCGTCCACGGAGTGCGGTCGCCCTGGCGCGGGAAATCACCGATCGATCGCTGGACGTAGCCGGACGCGAGATCCAGCAGCGGCCGTTCGCGCAGCGCGCGCTCCGGCTCCGGGACCACCGCGGTGTAGCCGTTGCGTTCCATGTAGCCGAGCACCTTGCAGACCAGGCGCGAGGTGAGGTCGGCGCGCAGCGTCCACGAGGCGTTGGTGTAGCCGATGCAGACCGCGAAGTTGGGCACGCCGGTGAGCATGGCGCCCTGCCAGACGAACTGCTCCGACAGCGCGACCGGGGTCCCGTCGACCACCAGGTCGATGCCGCCGAACGCGAGCAGCTGCAGACCGGTGGCGGTGACCACCACGTCGGCTTCGATCACCGTGCCGGACTTCAGCCGGATGCCTTCGGGCACAAAGGTTTCGATGTGATCGGTGACCACCTCGGCCTTGCCCTTGCGCATGGCCTTGAAGAAGTCGGCGTTGGGCACCGCGCACAGTCGCTGGTCCCACGGGTCGTAGTCGGGGGTGAAGTGCTCGGCGACCAGGGCCTCGTCCTTCAGGATCCGGGTGGTGAGCCCGGTGAGCAGCTTCTTCGCGGCCTCGGGCCGGCGGCGGCAGTACTGATAGAAGCCGATGTTGAACAGGATGTTCTTGGTGCGGATGAGCCGGTGTGCCAGATCGGCGGGCAGCAGTTCGCGCATCCGGTCGGCCACCTTGTCACGGCCGGGCACCGCGGAGATCCAGGTGGGGCTGCGCTGCAACATGGTCACCAGTTCGGCCTGCTCGGCCATGGCCGGGACCAGGGTGACCGCGGTCGCGCCGCTGCCGATGACCACCACGCGCTTGCCCGCGTAATCCAGGTCCTCGGGCCAGAACTGGGGGTGCACCACGGTGCCGGTGAAGTCGTCGATGCCGGGGAACACCGGATTGTGGCCCTGGTCGTAGTTGTAGTAGCCGGAGCAGGAGTACAGGAAGCCACAGGTGAGGACGCGGCGCTCCACCCGGTCGCCGGTACGCTGCTCCAGCGTCAGGGTCCAGCGGGACTCACCGCTGTTCCATTCGGCGGCAAGAACTTTGGTGCCGAACCGAATGTTCCGGTCGATGCCGTTCTCCGCCGCGGTCTCGGTGATGTAGCGCAGGATGGACGGCCCGTCGGCGATGGACTTGGCGTCGCGCCAGGGCTTGAACGGGTAGCCGAGGGTGAACATGTCGCTGTCGGAGCGGATGCCCGGGTAGCGGAACAGGTCCCAGGTGCCGCCGAGCGCGTCGCGCGCCTCGAGGACGGCGTAGCTGCGGCCGGGCTGCTCGGTCTGGAGCCGGTACGCCGCGCCGATGCCGGAAAGCCCGGCTCCGACGATGACGACGTCGAGGTGTTCAGCGGGGGTCTGCGCGGCGTTCATGGCTTCCAGTCTGTTGGGCTCGGGATTCGGTTTCTTGACACTACGCGACAACTATTTGATCCTGGACGACATGTCGGTGATCAGATCCGCGGGCCTGCGCGGATTCCGCGCCACCGTGGCCGAGCTGGGCGGGAACGCCGAGGAGCTGGCGCTCGCCTGCGGTCTGCCGGTCGCCGCCCTCGACACCGACGATCTGCTGGTCCCCGACCAGGCCGTGGCGGCGGTGCTCGAGCTGGCCGCCCATCAGCTCGACTGTCCCGATCTGGGTCTGCGCATGGCGCGGCGGCAGGATCTGGACATGCTGGGCCCGCTGGCCCTGGCCATCCGCAACGCCACCAGCCTGGCCGCGGTACTGGAGTGCACCTCGCGCTACCTGTTCGTGCACGCTCGCTCGCTGAGCCTGACCATGGAACCCGACCCGTACGGCGACCGCGGCGTCATCGCCCTGCGCTACGGCCTCAGCACGCCCGGCGCGCCCACCCCCGTGCAGGGCACCGATCTCGGATTGGCCTTCGTGCACAGGACGATTCAGCGGCTCGTCGAGGACCGCTACGGGCTGCGCTCGGTGGAACTGCCCTACCGGCCCGCCGCGCCCATCCGGGCGTACGAGGAGTTCTTCGGCGCGCCCGTGCGCATCGAACGCCCGGCCGCGCTGCTGCGGGGCCCGGCCGCCCTGGGCGACCGGCAGCTCGCGGGCGGTGACGAGAACCTGCACCGGCTGGCCCTGGCCTTCCTGGCCGGACAGTCCGGCGACGCCGCCGCGGCCCTCGCCCCGCGGGTGCGCACCACGCTCCAGAAGCTGCTGGGCACCGCCGCCCCCGAGATCGACGCCGTGGCACGGCTGCTCACCATCCACCCGCGCACGCTGCAGCGGCGGCTCACCTCGGAGGGCACCAGCTTCGGGGCGATTCTGGACGATGTGCGGCGCGCGGAGGCGCGGCGCTACCTGACCACCACCGACATGCCGATGAGCCAGGTCGCCTCGCTGCTGGGGCTGGCCGAGCAGTCGGTGTTCACCCGCTGCTGTCAGCGCTGGTGGGGGGCAACGCCGACCGCGGTGCGCAAGGGCAAAACGGTCTGACCACAGGGCTTGTCAGAAAGACCGGCTCGAGTTGCGCTGCACCCATTGGCAAATCATGCACGGCGAGTCGTGCAAGAAACGCCATCGATTTGCCGGATTGGCGCGTGTCGATCATGGTCATGTGCCGCTCGCGCGCGCAGGATGTGCAGATGATCGCCGAATGCCCGTCCTGCGCTTGGCCCTCGCCCGCCTCCATCTCCTCCCACCGCGGTGTGCAGTACCACCGTTGCGTGTGTGGACAGTGGTTGATCAGCGTCCACGGAAAGGTGGTCGGCGCGGCCGGGGGCACCACGTTCAGCGGGGAGAATCCCCTGGCCGAGATCGCCGGACTCCGGGACTGACCCGTCCCGGAGGGGCCGGAATCAGGCCGCCGACACGAAGATTCGCGCGGACTCGATACGCAGGCCGCGCTCGGCGAAGTCGAATTCGGCGATGCCCCGGCCCTCGCGGGTGTCCACCGACACCGTCACCGAATGACCTGCGGCGAGGGCCTTGTCCCAGCGCACGCCCTTGACCCGGGTGGCGAAGTCCTCCAGCGACATCGCGCCGTCGACACCCCACTCCAGGCGCGGCACCGGCGCCAGAACGGCACGGGCACTGGACGAATCGCCACGCGAGACCGCGTCCAGCAGCCGCTCGGCCGCCTGCTTGCCCGGCGCGCCCACACCGCGCAGCCCGGACATGAAGCCCATCGCGCCGCCCAGACCCTGGTTTCCCAGCAACTGCGGGCCCAGTTTGGCCCCGGCCAGCAGACCCTTCGTGCCCGATCCCATGAGCTGGCCGATCATGCCCGCCAGCTCCCAATGTGCGCGCAGGCGACGAATTTTCAGCACGTCGTCCACCTCGGCCAAGTCGTAGCGCAGGTGCATGGGCACGTGCAGGGTGACCCCGGTCGACATGGTGGTGGCGATGCTCAGATCGCGGAAGACCGTCATGCCGCACACCACGTCATTGGTGACGTCGAAGGCGATGCCGTTGGGTCCGATGAAGGTGTCGTAGAAGCGCTCGATGGCGGCGCGGCCCACGTGCGGGCGCGAGCCGACCGGGTCCTCGACGCTGCCGTCGGCGGCGAAAAGGCCCACCCAGGCGGCCTTGTCGTGCGCGCCGACCGCCTGCGGTGAGGCTTCGACGGTCGCCAGCAGTTCGGCGGCGGTGGGGTTCGCGGGCACGGTGTCCTCCAAGTGGTAAAGCCAAGCGCGCGCGATGATACCGAACCCCAGGCGGGTAATCCGGAATCAGATGGCGGCCAGCCGCGGCAGCAGCCGCTCGGCGAACTCGGTGGCGTAGGCGACGGGCTCGCGGTCTGGCATGAAGTCCAGCTGGGCGATACCCAGCCCGGCCAGCTGTTCGGCGTCGCGCAGCACCTGGTCGGGATCGGTGAGCGCGATCGGAGCGACATAGAGCGCGGTCTTGCGGATCGCGTCGTAATCGCGCCCCTCGGCCGCGCAGTGCCCGCGCAGCACCTCCAGTTTGTGCGCGACGTCCTCGACCGAACTCGCGAACAGGTTGCAGGCGTCGGCGTAGCGGGCCACCAGCAGCAGTGTCTTCTTCTCGCCACCACCGCCGATCAGGATGGGCGGATGCGGCCGCGACAGCGGTGCGGGCACACAGACGGTCTCGGCCAGCTCGTAGTGCTCGCCCTTGAACGGCCCGTTGTCGGGGCCCCACATCTGCAGGCAGACGCGAAGCGTCTCCTCGAGCCGTTCGAATCGCTCGCCGACCGGGACCACCGGCACGCCGAGGGCGCGCTGCTCGCGCTCGTACCAGGACGCGCCGATGCCGAGTTCGGCCCGGCCGCCGGAGAGCACGTCCAGGGTGGTGACGATCTTGGCCAGCAGGCCCGGATACCGGTACATCACGCCGGTCACCAGGACACCCAACCGCATCCGCTCGGTCAGCGCGGCCACGAAGCCGAGGGTGGTGTAGCCCTCCAGCATGGGCTCGTCGTGGGCGGCGGTGTACTCCATCTGGAAGTAGTGGTCCATGACCGAGAACTGCGCGAATCCCGCCTGTTCGGCGATACGGGCGGTGCGCGCCAGGGTGGGCGCGATCAGCGCGGGCTCGGCGGGGGTCGAAAAGTTCCAGTAGTGCAGGCCCAGATCCATGTCGGACTCCTCTCGTTCCCGGATGACACATGTTGTGTGGCTGGGTGATCCGTTCGCGCGGCTGTCCCCAGTCTGCCCGATCGGGGCGTTCCGGGCAGCCCGGTCGGCGATCGGTACCGTCGAGGGCGTGACTGGTCTCCGGAGGGTCGCCCTGTCCGTCGCCCTGGTGGCGGCGCTGATCACCGGTCTGGCGTTCGCGGGACTGCCGGTGTTCGTGCACCCGCAGGTCGATCCGCTGCGCCCCGCCGACGCCATCGTGGTGCTGGGCGGGACCGCGTACGCGCGCTACGACCTGGGACTGGAACTCGCGCAGCAGGGGTACGCGCCGGAACTGCTGATCTCGCGGTCCACGGGACAGAACGACACGGTGATGGACCGCTACTGCGACGGCGGATTCACCTTCACGGTGTCGTGCTTCGTACCGGACCCGTGGACCACCCAGGGCGAGGCGCGTGAGATCCGGCGGCGCGCCCAGGCCGGGCACTGGCGGCACATCATCGTGGTGACCTACACCCCGCACGTGTCGCGGGCGCGCTACATCGTCGGAAAGTGCTTTTCCGGACAGATCACCATGGTTGCCAGCCCCAGTGATTCGGGTCTGTTGTTCTGGTCGTGGATGTATGTACGGCAGTCCGCCGGTTATGTGCGCGCGTTTCTGCAGCGCGGATGCTGACCCGAAAGATGCGCCCCGGCCGCGCAATTGAGCGGTTACGATGAGGTCCGGGCAAAGGGAAGCGCGTCCTCTCGGGGGTGGATGCGGGTGCGGGAGGATTTCCGGTGCATATCGACGACCTCAGTACCGTGCGGGACAGCGAGCTGGCGGCGGACCTGTGCATCATCGGTTCCGGACCGGCCGGTCTGACCTTGGCCGCCGAACTCGCGGGAAGTTCGCTGCGGGTCCTGGTACTCGAAAGCGGCGGCCTCGAACTCACCCCCGAACGCGATGCGCTCAATGACATAGAGAATGTCGGAGCCGCGCGGGCCCAGCCGTATCGGAATGCGCGCAATCGCATTCTCGGCGGCAGTTCACACACCTGGAGCGGACGTTGCGCGCCACTCGACGAACTCGATTTCGCGGCCCGCCCCTGGGTCCCGTTCTCCGGCTGGCCGATCGGATTGTCCGAGGTGGAACCGTATCTGGACCGGGCGGCCGCGCACCTGGGCCTGGGCTACGGGGCCGGCTTCACCGGCGACCGGTTCTGGGAACTCGCCGATCGGCATGCGCCGCACCAGGAGGTGGACCGGCGCTGGCTGCGGCCCTACTTCTGGCAGATCAGCAAGGACCCCGCCGATCCGTTCGACTCCAAGCGATTCGGACCGCACGCGGCGGAGATCACCGCGAGCAATATTCGAATTCTGTTGAATGCCACGGTGACCCATATAGATACCGATCCCGAAGGCACGCGAGTACTGGCATTACGCGTCGCGGATTCGGCCGGACGCGACCGCAGCGTGCACGCCACCCGCATTGTGCTGGCCGCCGGAGGAATCGAGAACGCGCGCCTGCTGCTCGCCTCGAATCGCATCGTTCCCACCGGAATCGGCAATCGGCACGATGTCGTCGGGCGTTATCTGCTGGATCATCGCTGCGGCGTGGTCGGCATGCTCGACCCGCGCACCTCCGCCGCCGCGCGGGATCGATTCGGCAAATACGTCGTGAAAACCCGCGGCGGCAAACACACGTTCCTGCACGGGCTGGCGCTCTCACCGGAGATCCAGGCCGACGAGGGACTCCTCAACTGCGCCTTGTGGATTCAGGAAGTGCCCGCCGAGGACGACCCCTGGGAGTCGGTGAAGAACCTGCTGCGCGGCCACCTGAACCTCCACGACGCGCGCACCGTCGCCAGCAATCCCGGCCTGCTGCTGTCGGGGGCCAAACGCCGGCTGATCAACCACACCGGCCTGCCGCACAAGCTCGAACAGGTGGAACTGCGCTGCATGGTCGAGCAGAGGCCCGACCCGGACAGCCGGATCAGCCTGAGCGACACCGTCGATGGGCTCGGGCTGCCACATCCGCGCATCGACTGGAAGATCAGCGCCCAGGAGGACGCCACTGTGCGCCGCGCCGCCGCCCTGGTGGCCGGGGAGTTCGCCCGGCTCGGCTACGACCCGCCCGCACTGGACGAATGGGTGCATGAGGCCAGTCCGCTGCCGGCCCGGCTCACCGACTGGGCGCATCCCACCGGCGCCACCCGCATGTCCGCCGACCCGCGCACCGGCGTGGTGGACGGCGACTGCCGGGTGCACGGCATGGAGAACCTGTACATCGCGGGCAGTTCGGTGTTCCCGACCAACGGCCACGCCAATCCGACGCTGACCATTGTGGCGCTGGCGGTCCGGCTGGCGGACGAGCTACGCCGGACCGCGTGACCGCTCGCGCGGCGGGCGGCTACTGCTTGGGCAGCGGCAGATCGATGCCGCCGACCTCGGTGACCTTCCAGTCGCTCGGGTCGACATCGACCGTGTAGTACACGGTGGTCAGCACGCCGTCGGGGTTCTGGGCGTTGGTGGAGTTCACGTTCAGATAGACGTTGACCTTGTACAGGCTGTTGTCGCGGTTGATCACCTGCGCGCTCAGCAGGGTCGGGCTCGAGGTCCACTTCAGCGGAACCAGGATCTCCTGCAGCTTCGAGGAGGTGGCGTCGAACTTGCCCGCCAGCGCCGGGGTGGTGTTGGCCTTGAGCCGCGCGGTCCAGGCGTTGAAGTCGGCGTAGTTGAGGTTGGCCGCGCCCATGGCGTACTCGGAGGCGACTTCCGCGGCGTGCTGGTCGTCGGCCGCGCGGGTGTCGTGCGAGCGCACGTCGCCGCGGGCGGACTGCCACAGCACGGTGACGGTCACCAGGGCGGCGATCAGCACGGCCGCCGCGACCGCGGTCACCAGCGTCGAGACCTTCAGCGACACCGTCTTACCGGCGGGCGGCGCCACGGGCGTGGTGTCCGGCTCGACCGGAGTCTTCGTATCGGCGTCCTGGGACATGGGTCTTCCTTAAGATTTAGGCGGTCCAGGAGGACCGGGTGTGGCTGATGGGTTTCTGCCCTCGAGGGCTCCAGGAGAATGGCCGCCTGGTCCTCCGGGA
>NZ_JBIAMR010000014.1:0-108932 GCF_042874235.1 Nocardia sp. NPDC004151
TCCCGGAGGACCAGGCGGCCATTCTCCTGGAGCCCTCGAGGGCAGAAACCCATCAGCCACACCCGGTCCTCCTGGACCGCCTAAATCTTAAGGAAACACATGAAGAACCAAATCCGTTACAGCGTCCTCGCTCTCGGCGTCCTGGCCATCGGCTACTACCTGTGGCACGGCCTCACCGCCGACGACGTCTTCGGCTGGGTGGGCCCGCAGATGGCCCTGCCGATCATCGCCCTGACCATCATCCCGATCGTCTTCGCCTTCACCGGTGACGGCATCATGTCGGCCTTCACCGGCACCAACAGCTCCCAGTTCCGCGACGGCCTGGTCGGTCTGGGCACCGTCGAGAGCGTCCGCCAGACCGGCGTGTACCTCAACGAGCAGCCGCAGGTGCGCATCGACTTCCGGGTCGAGGGCGCCGACGGCAAGGTGTTCGCCTCGCACGCCAAGCTGATCGTGCCGCTCACCCAGCTGGCCCTGCTGCGGCCGGGCGTAGTGCTGCCGGTCCGCTACCTGCCCGACAACCTGGACAAGGTGGAGGTGGACCTGTCCGGCGACACCTCGGCGGCCCAGGACGCCATGAACGCGGCCATGATTCGCAAGGGTTTCACCACGCCCGCCAAGCTCGATATCGCCCGGCGCGGCACCGCGGCGCAGGCGGTGGTCCGGTCGCTGTCGGTGCCCGGCGAGATCCGTGACGGCTACACCCGCCTGGACCTGGTCCTGGTGATCACCCGCCCGGACGGCACCACCTTCGAGACCCGCACCGAGAAGTTCCTGCCCCCGACGGCGGTCTCGCTGGTCCAGGTCGGCCGCATCGTGGGCGTCCACTACCTGCCGGAGAACGAACAGGAGGTGGTGCTGTCGCTGCCCGTCAACGCCGCCGGATGATGAACGACCGGATCGAATTCCCCAGAGCCGCAGGCCTTGCCGCCCGCGGCTCTCGTGCTGTGTCAGGAACGTTCGTAGAACCCGTCGATCCGTCCGCGCCCGCAGGCCCGCGCGGCGTCGAGCACCCGGTGCGGTGTGGCGGCGTCGAGCGCCCGGCCGCCGGGCAGGGTGATCGACTCGGCCAGCGCGAACACCTGGAAGACGTAGCGGTGCGGCCCGTGCCCGGGAATCGGCGCGGGCCCCAGGTATCCCCTGCCCCAGCTCGACCGCAGCAGCCGGACACCCTCGGTGTCGGAGCCGGAACCCAGTGCACCCGTCGCTAATTCGCCGATTCCCGGTTCGATCAGCGCGAGCGCGTGCACGAACGGCCCGCCGAACGGCGCGTCCTGGTCCTCGACGACCACCAGCAGCCCGGCATGTCCGGCCGGTAGTCCCGACCAGGCCAGCGCGGGCGAAAGATCCTGCCCTCCGACTCTTCTCATGGTGTGCCGGATGTCCAGCCGCGCCTCGTGCGCGAAGTCCGTGCTCGTCACCTCGAAGACGTCGCCCGCGGCCAGATTCGCCCGGCCCCAGGCCAGCTCCGCGGCCGTCGCGCGCCGATTCCGGAGTATCCTCCCGATGACCGCCATCGTCTTCTCCTAGCTCGGCCCGTCACGCCCCCATTGCCCAGCGATCACAATAGTCCGGAAACGAACTGACGGGTCTTATCTTCTGGTACCTATGAGTCAGCGACCAGGTTGCCTAATTGAATTCGAAATGCACTTCTACCAGCGCGGAAGAAGAAGCGATGAGAATCAGGCGATTTACCGCAACCGCCGTGCTCGCAGTCGGAGCAACGGGGTTGACGGTCGGCACCGCGGTGGCCGACCCGCCCGGACCGCCGTTGGGCTGCTGGCAGCCCGCGCCTCCGGCCTGACGGCCGCGGCGGTTCACCCCGGCGTCACCCAGGGGACGCCGGGGTCGCGCCCTGCTCACCGAGTTCGAGCCGGAACCCGGTGGGGGTGGTCGCGGTGTGGGCACGGAAGAACTTGGTGAAGTTGGCCGGGTCGTCGAAGCCGAGGTGACGGGCGCAGTCGGCAGTGGTGGCGGAACTCCGCGCGAGCAAGCGTTTCGCCTCCAGGGTGACGCGCGCGTTCACGTACTGCTTGGCGGTGACCCCGGTGGCGGCTTGCACGGCGCGTGAGAGGGTGCGCGGCGAGTAGCCGAGTTGCGCCGCGTACCAGGACACTTCGCGGGTGTCGGCGTGACAGCGTTCGACCAGGCGCGCGAACCGGCCGAAGAGGTCGGTGGATTCCGGCGGCGCCGGCAGAGCCGCCGACAGCCGCAGGGTGACCGCGCCGAGCAGGTGCCCGAGGATGGCGGCGTCGGGCGGATCGGCGGCGTATTCCCCGGCCAGGTGATCGAAGGCGCTGTCGGTCAGGGCATTCGCGGCCACGATCGGAGGTGTGGACGGCAGCCGTCCGAGCACCGCGGCCGGAACCAGGTCGGAGCGCACCAGCACGAGATCGCCCTTCAGGTCGGCGATGTCGTCCCAGCGGTGCGTCCAGCCGGGATGAATCCAGGCGATGGTGTCGGCGGTGAGCTCGTGTGCCGCGAAGTCGACGGTGAGCCGCCCGCTGCCCGCGGTGCACCGGGCCAGCACGTGGAAATCGCCGCGAATGGTCTCCCGGCCCAGGGCGACGGACATGCCGCGGAGCCGGTCGAAGTCCAGCAGTTCGAGGCCGGTGGGGGCACCGGCCCTCGGCGCGTACCGCGGTGTTCGGCTGGGTTTTCCGCTTTCGACCATGAGCGTTGCCGAATCTACCGGCCACCGATCCTATTTGATGGCGATCGGGCTGATCGGGGTCCCCACCGCGCCGGGAATTCGCAATGCGGGCGCGCAGAGCAGGAAGTCGTAGACGCCGTCCTCGGCGCAATCATGGGACAGCGCTTCGAGATCCCAGATCTCGCCGAGCGGCATGCCCATGTCCCGCAGCGCGATCATGTGCAGCGGCATCATGACCCCGTCCTCGGGCCGGATCACCTCGACGGCCGGGTTGTCGGCGGCGACGGCCGCGATGTCGTGTTCGTGGAACCACTCCGCGCACCGCCAGCTCAGGCCGGGGCTGCCCGCGAACCATTCGCCGTGCCTGCGGGTTTCGAGGAAGCGGGTCCACCAGCCGGTGCGCACCACCAGGATGTCGCCGGGCCGCAGCTCGACATCCTGGGCCTCGGCGACCGCGGCCAGCTCCTGCGGGCTGATGACGGCGGCCGGTTCGAGCCGGTCCACGTTCCGGTGCCGGGCCACGTCCAGCAGGACGCCGCGGCCGACCACGCCGCCGCCCTCGGCGATCCGCTCGATGCCCAGTTTCGTCGCACCGAAGCTGGTGACCGAACCGGCCGGGTACCCGTTGTAGAGCAGTCCGTCGTAGTACACGTGCGAGATGGCGTCCCATTGCGTGGACGATTGCAGCGGCATCATCAGGTAGTCGTCGTTGAAGCGCATCGGGCCGTGCCCGTACAGTCCGGCGACCTGGGCTTCGGTGGGTCCGCCCCAGCCTTCGAGGTAGCCCGCGAGCTCGGCGTCGCCGCCGTCGAGGGACATCAGGTGGATGGGGTTGCGCCGGTAGCCGCTGGAACCCTGCGGGCCGTAGGCGTCGATGGGGATGCCGAGCTGGATGGTGCGCCCTCGCAGCGCCCGGGTGGCGGCGTAGGCGATGCGGTCCGGCGTGAGGTGATTCAGCGCCCCGAGCTGGTCGTCGTCGCCCCAACGGCCCCAGTTCCGCACGCGGTCAGCGGCTTTGCGCCATTCCTCGGTCACCGGGCACCTCCATGTCGATCGGTCGCTCGATATCTACCTGGTGCGGCGGAACCTGTCGAGTGAGAGTCCCGGCCGGTCTGGTTGGATGGGCGCGGTGACCAGCGTTCCCTTCCGCCTCATCGGCGACCTGCGTATGGACCGGGTGATGCCGGCGTGGGCCGAGCAGTACCCGCCGTACGACACGGTGGTCGGCTACTCGGATCTGGGGCACGCGTTCCTGATGAGCACCCGCACCGGCGAGTACGGCATCTTCGATCCGTACAGTCCCGGCGTGAAGGATTACGGCGTCTTCACCGAGGTCACCGATTTCGTCAGCCGGGTCCTGTTCGATCCGAGCGTCGTCACCTATGTGCTGCAGCCGGGTCACGTCGCCGAGATCCGCCGACGCCTCGGCCCGCTCGACGACGGCGAGGTCTACATCGCCACCCCGTACCCGTTCCTCGGCGGTTCCGAGACGCCGGACGCCTATCAGAAGGGCGGCGTCTGGGTGTTCTTCGATCTGGTGGCGCAGGCGCACGAACAGGATTCGTGAGCGAACTCTCCGGCTAGCCGGGCCACACCTGTTCGCCGCGCTGCCAGACCGACCGGGTCAGCGGGACACCGGGGCGGTACGCGAGGTGGATGGCGGACGGGGCGTCGAGCATGTGGAGGTCGGCCGCGGAGTCCGGGCGCAGCACTCCCACCGCGCCGGGCGCCGACAGATCGTGGGCGAGCGCCTCGGCACCGCCCGCGGTCGCGGCCCGGATCGCCTCGGCGACAGTCAGATTCATCTGCAGGACCGCGGTGGCCACGCAGTAGGCCATGGAGGTCGTATAGGAACTGCCGGGGTTGGCGTTCGTGGCGAGCGCGATGCGGGCGCTGGCGTCCAGCAGGCGGCGAGCGGGGGCGAGCGGCTGGCGAGTGGAGAGGTCGCAGGCCGGCAGCAGGGTGGCGACGGTGGTGGAATCGGCCAGCGCGTCGATATCGGCGTCGGTCAGGTGGGTGCAGTGGTCGACACTGGCCGCGCCGTGCTCGACGGCCAGCCGGACACCCGGCCCGGGGCCCAGTTGATTGCCGTGGACGCGAAGACCGAGGCCGCGTGCGCGGCCCGCCGTCAGCACCCGGGCCGACTGATCGGCGTCGAAAGCGCCTGTCTCACAGAAGACGTCGGTCCAGCGGACATACGGCGTGACCGCGTCGAGCATGGGTCCGCAGACCAGGTCGAGGTACTCGTCGGCGGACAGTTCGGGCGGGACCACGTGCGCGCCCAGGAACGTGACCTCGTCCGCGATGTCGGCGGCCACCATGGCGCAGCGCTGTTCGTCGGCGACGGTCAGCCCGTAACCGGTCTTGGTCTCCAGGTAGGTGGTGCCCTGCCGCAGGGCTTCGGCCCGCAACCGGCGCAGGTTCGCGGCCAGGGCGGCATCGCTCACCGCTCGGGTGGCGTCGACCGTGGTGCGAATACCGCCCGCGGAGTAGGGGATTCCGCTCATCCGGGCCCCGAATTCGGCCGTGCGATCCCCCGCGAACACCAGGTGGGTGTGGCTGTCCACCCAGCCGGGCAGTACGGCCCGGCCTCCGGCGTCCACGTGACGATCGGCAGCCGGAGCCGACGCGGTGGGGCCGATCCAGCGCACGAGGTCGTACTCGATCACCAGGGCCGCGTCGCGCAGGACGCCGTACTCCGCCGTATTGGTGGTGAGTTCGCCGATGCCGGTGATGACCGTGGCCGCCGGGTTCATCGCCATAGTGCTCCGATCTCGGTGTCGAGGGCCGCGGCGACATCGCCGAGGGTGCCGTGGACGCGATCGCGGACCACCCAGCGGCCCGCGACCATGACATCGGTGACGTCGGATGCCGTGGCCGCGAACAGGATTCCGTCCCCGGTCACGCCCGCGGTGCGCGGCGACGCCGTGTCCACGCACACCAGGTCGGCATCGCGGCCGGGGGCGATCACGCCCGGGCCGGTCCACCCCGAGGCCGCGTGTGCGGTGGCGGCGGACAGCAGTTCGCCCGCCCCGAATCGTCCCCGCACGCCGCTGCGGAGCCGTTCGTGCATTTCCAGGGCCCGCGCCTCGAACCAGGGGTCGATGACCGACTGCCCGTCACTGCCGAGTGCCAGCCGCGCCCCGCCATCGGCCAGCGCCCGGGCGGGCCCGATGCCGTCGCCGAGATCGGCTTCCGTACCGGGGCACAGGCACGCCCAGCACTCCCCGAGGGCGGTGATATCCCCGGGCGTCAGGTGGGTGGCGTGCACGGCGACAGTGCGCGAGCCGAGCGCCCCGGCGGCCGCCAGCAGTTCGGTGGGCGTGCAGCCGTGGACGGCGAGGCATTCCTCGTTCTCCCGCGGCTGCTCGGACAGGTGGACGTGCAGGGGCCGGTCCCCCGCGCCGCGTACCACGGTGGGCAGCTGATCCGCGGGAACGGCCCGCACCGAGTGGATCGCCGCCCCGACCTGAACCAATCCCCGTGCCGGGGAGAAGGATTCGAGCCGCTGCGCCCACGCCTCCGCATCGCCGTCGTCGAACCGCTGCTGCGCTCCGGTCGTCAGCTGACCGAAACCCCCTGCCAGATAACACACGTCGAGCAGCGTCAGCCGGATCCCGGCATCGGTGGCCGCCGCGACCAGCGCGTGCGAGAACTCGTTGGAGTCGGCGTACCGCTGCCCGTGGGCCGCGTGATGCAGGTAGTGGAACTCCGCGACGCTGGTGTAACCCGCGAGCACCATCTCGGCGTACACCGCGCGCGCCAGCCGGTAATAGGAGTCCGGTTCCAGGCGTGCGGCGACCGCGTACATGCGGTCCCGCCAGGTCCAGAAGGTGCCCCGACCGGACTGCGCCCGTCCGCGCAGCGCCCGATGGAAGGCGTGTGAGTGCGCGTTGGCGAACCCCGGCACCACCATGCCGGGCAGCCGGGTCCCGCAGGGCTGTTCACCGCTGGCCACCGCCACGATGACGCCCTCGGCGACATCGATGCGCACCCGCTCCGCCACCCCTGACGGCAGCCACGCGTGTTCACACCAGTAGGTGGTCAATTCACTCCTCCCCCATCGGAATTCGGAGGCCCTTCGCCCGCGCGACGGCATCGGCCTCCGGGTATCCGGCGTCGACGTGCCGGAACACCCCCGTGGCCGGGTCATTGGTGAGCACCCGGTCGAGCTTCCGCGCGGCCAGCGGCGTCCCGTCCGCGACGGTCACCTGTCCGGCGTGGATGGAGCGCCCCATGCCGACCCCGCCGCCGTGGTGGATGGACACCCAGCTCGCCCCGGAGGCCGTATTGACGAGGGCGTTGAGCAGCGGCCAGTCGGCGATGGCGTCGGAACCGTCGGCCATGCCCTCGGTTTCGCGGTACGGCGAGGCGACCGACCCGCAGTCGAGGTGGTCGCGCCCGATCACCAGCGGCGCGCTGACCGTCCCGTCCGCGACCAGTTCGTTGAAGCGCAGTCCGGCGGCCTGCCGTTCGCCGTAGCCGAGCCAGCAGATGCGGGCGGGCAGGCCCTGGAAGGCGACCCGGTCGCGGGCCAGCCGGATCCAGCGGGCCAGGGATTCCTGTTCCGGGAACAGGTCGAGGACGGCCCGATCGGTGGCGGCGATATCGGCCGGGTCGCCGGAGAGCGCGACCCACCGGAACGGTCCCTTGCCCTCGCAGAACAGCGGGCGGATATAGGCGGGCACGAAGCCGGGGAAGTCGAAGGCCCGCTCGTACCCGGCCAGTTTCGCCTCGCCGCGAATCGAGTTGCCGTAGTCGAAGACCTCCGCGCCCCGGTCCAGGAACCCGACCATCGCCCCCACATGGATGGCCATGGATTCCCGTGCGCGGCGGGTGAATTCGTCGGGTTTGCGGCGCGCGTAGTCGTCCCAGTCCTCGACGGCGACGCCGATCGGCAGGTACGTCAGCGGATCGTGGGCGGAGGTCTGGTCGGTGACGATGTCCACCGGGACCTCCCGGCGCAGCAGTTCCGGCAGTACGTCGGCGGCATTGCCGATGAGCCCCACCGACAGTGGCCGCCGTGCGGCCTTGGCGGCGAGCACCCGGGTCAGGGCGTCATCGATGTCGTCGGCGATCTCGTCGAGGTAGCGGGTCTCGACCCGCCGCCGGGCATGGCGCGGATCGCATTCGACGCACAGCGCCACGCCGCCGTTCATGGTGACGGCCAGCGGTTGCGCCCCGCCCATGCCGCCCAGACCGGCGGTCAGGGTGAGGGTTCCGGCGAGGGTGCCGCCGAAGCGCTTGGCCGCCACCGCCGCGAAGGTCTCGTAGGTGCCCTGCAGGATGCCCTGGGTGCCGATGTAGATCCAGGATCCTGCGGTCATCTGCCCGTACATGGTCAGCCCAGCCGCCTCCAGCCGCCGGAATTCCGGCCAGTTCGCCCAGTCCGGCACCAGATTCGAGTTGGCGATCAGGACCCGGGGCGCCCAGTCATGGGTGCGCAGCACGCCGACCGGCTTGCCGGACTGCACCAGCAGCGTCTCGTCGGCGCGCAGGTCGACGAGGGTGCGGGCGATGGCGTCGAAGCAGCGCCAGTCGCGGGCGGCTTTGCCGGTCCCGCCGTAGACGACCAGGTCGCCGGGCCGTTCGGCCACGTCGGGATCGAGGTTGTTGTGCAGCATCCGCCAGGCGGCCTCGGTCTGCCAGGTGCGGGCGGTGAGGGCGCTGCCGCGTGCGGCGCGAACCGTTCTGGTCATGACGAAACCCCTTGCCCGAGGAAGTGGTCCATCGCCCCTGAATGCAGGAGGTCGGTGACGGCGGCGATATCGGGTGCGAGATGGCGATCGGGTCCGGGTCCGGGGACCCGCGTGCGGACGAGGTCCCGCAGGGCACCGGTCACCGGGGCGGGCCGCAGCGGCATGCGGAAGTCCAAGGCCCGTGCGGCGGTGAGCAGTTCGATGGTCAGCACGGTCGTCAGTCCGTCCACGGCACGGCGCAGTTTGCGGGCCGCCGACCACCCCATGGACACGTGGTCCTCCTGCATGGCGCTGGAGGGTATGGAGTCCACGGACGCCGGGACCGCGCATCGCTTCAGCTCCGACACCACCCCGGCCTGCGTGTACTGCACGATCATGTACCCGGAGTCGACACCCGGGTCGGCCGCCAGGAACGCGGGCAGCCCGTGCGAGCGGTGTACGTCGAGCATCCGGTCGGTGCGCCGTTCGGCGATCCCGGCCACGTCGGCGACGGCGATGGCCAGGAAGTCGAGCACATAGCCCACCGGCGCCCCGTGGAAGTTGCCGTTGGACTCCACCCGGCCGTCGGCCAGCACCACGGGATTGTCGATGGCGGAGGCCAATTCGCGTTCGGCGACGGTCTCGGCGTGGGTGAGGGTGTCGCGGGCCGCGCCGTGCACCTGCGGTGCGCACCGCAGCGAATAGGCGTCCTGGACGCGCGGGCAGTCCTCGCCGCGATGGCTGGCCACGATCTCCGATCCGGCCAGCGCCGTCCGCATGCGCTCGGCCGAGACCGCCTGCCCCGGATGCGGGCGCAGCGCCTGGAGGTCGGCGGCGAAGACGCGGTCGGTGCCGAGCAGCGCCTCCACGCTCATGGCGGCGGTGAGGTCGGCCAGGTCGAAGAGCCGGTGCAGGTCCTCGATGGCCAGCACCAGCATGCCGAGCATGCCTTCGGTGCCGTTGGTGAGGGCCAGACCTTCCTTCTCCGCCAATATGATCGGGGTCAGTCCGTGCTCGGCCAGCGCGGGCGCGATGGGTCGCGCGCCGTCGGGGCCGAGCACCGAGCCCTCCCCCATGAGCGCCAGCGCGACCGCGGCCAGCGGGGCCAGATCGCCCGAGCAGCCCAGCGAACCGTATTCCGGCACCACCGGAATCAGTCCGCTGTCCAGGAGCGCGGCCAGGGCGCGGGCGGTCTCGGGCCGGACGCCGGTGTGCCCGGACAACAAGGTGCGCAGCCGCAGCAGCATCATGGCGCGCACCACCTCGGGTTCGACGGGCGCTCCGGCCCCCGCGGCGTGCGAGCGAATCAGTGAGCGCTGCAAGTCGGTTCGCCGATCCGCCGGAATGTGCCGCAGGGCCAGCGCCCCGAATCCGGTGGACACCCCGTAGACGGGCCGGTCGCTGTGCGCCAGCTCGTCGATGTCGCGGCGCCGGCGTTCCAGGTCCGCCAGTGCCCGCGCGTCGACGTCCACCCACGCGTGGCGGCGGGCTACCGCCACCACCGCCGCCCGCGTCAGGGGCCCCGCTCCCACCGGTACCCGCTCGGTTCCGATTCGCGTCATGGGCACCATTCTGGCGGCTTGCGGGTAAGCTGCGCGTTTCCCTCTGGCGCGCGCCGCCGATTGTTACCATCGGCGTGGATCTCGAGGGAGGTGCGGTGTCTGAGAACAATCGAGCACCGATTGGCGTGGACCCGTTCCGGCCCAACCCTGCTCGGGTGTACAACTACATGCTCGGCGGCAAGGACAATTACGACGCCGATCGCGAATACGGCGATCGGATGCTCGAAGTCGCGCCCGATACCCGGGTGACCGCCTGGCACAGCCGGCGTTTCCTGCTGCATGCCGTCGAGCTGGCCGCCGACGCGGGTATCCGCCAGTTCGTGGATATCGGCGCGGGCATTCCGATCTCGCCGAATGTGCACGAGGTGGCGCAGGAGGTCGAGCCGACCTCGATCGTGGCGTCCATCGACTTCGATCCCGTGGTCTTCGCCCACAGCAATGCCTTGCTGACCGGTGCGCCGGGCGTGACGCCGATCCTCGCCGATATTCGCGAACCGGACAAAATTCTCGAATTAGCGCGTATCGAGGGCGGAATCGACTTCTCGCAGCCGGTCGCCTTCCTCATCGTCGGCGTCCTGCATTTCGTCATGGACGACGAGAAGCCGTTCGAAGCGGTGGCCCGCCTGCGCGAGGCCATGACCCCGGGCAGCCTGCTCGCCATCCAGCACGCCTCCACCAATACCCATCCGTTCTTCAAGAACACCGCCGCCACCAATGCCGCGAACAGCCCCGCCCAGCCCGACTTCCGCCCGCCGGAACGGGTGCGGGAGTTCTTCGACGGCTTGGAGATGCTGCCCCCGGGTCTGGTCCCCGCCAACGAGTGGCTCGCGGTCGACCCGGGCCCGACCAGTCTCGTCGTCCTCTGCGGTATCGGCCGGAAGAACTGAGCCGCAGCCCATCCCGATCGCCGGAAGGGAATTACCCACGTGCACACCAAGTTCCGGGCGCTGGCCGTGAGCGCCGCCGCGACGCTGTTGTGCTTCACCCCGGGCGTCGCCCAGGCCGACGACTCGACAGCCGGCCGGTGCCAGGACGTCAGCTTCCCGGTGTCGCAGGGCACGCTGGCGGGGACACTGTGCCGGCCCGACGGTCCCGCCGACGCGGTCATGGTCTTGATGTCTGGCTCCAACTACAACCACGTCTACTGGGACTTCCCGTACCAGTCGGAGACCTACAACTTCCGCCAGGCCATGAACAAGGCCGGATACG
Source organism: Nocardia sp. NPDC004151 (assembly GCF_042874235.1). Lineage (NCBI taxonomy): Bacteria > Bacillati > Actinomycetota > Actinomycetes > Mycobacteriales > Nocardiaceae > Nocardia > Nocardia sp. NPDC004151. The sequence continues at coordinate 11,103 of NZ_JBIAMR010000014.1, forward strand.
CGACACTGGTGGCCGACCGGCTCGGCAACGGCGCGAGCACCCGACCGCCCAGCCTCTCGCTGACGGCCACCGCCACCGCCGACGCCCTGCACGTCATGGTGCAGTCCCTGCGGGCCGGACTCGCGGGCAATGCCCCCTTCGCCAAGGTGGTCACGGTCGGGCACTCGCTCACCTCCAGTACCTCGGTCATGGAGGCCATCGGCTATCACGACGTGGACGGCGTCGTGCTCACCGGCTACTCGCACACGCTCAGCGTCCCCGACGTGCTAGGGGTGATCAGCAGCTACTATCCGGCCGCGGAGGATCCCGGATTCGCCGGGCACGGTTACGATTCCACGTATCTGGTCACCCGCCCCGGGGCCCGCGCCGCCGACTTCCACGGTCTGAACCCCGATCCGCAAGTGGTCGCCCTCGACGAGGCCACCAAGGAGACCTTCTCCCTCACCGAGTATCCCGACGGCCTGCTCGCCACCCTGCCCGGCGAGTCCAGTCTGATGACCGCCCCGGTGCTGTTGGTGGACGGGAGCCGCGACCGCATGGTGTGCGGTCCGGGCTTCAGTGTCTGCGCCGACAGCGCCACCCTCCAGGCCGCCGAGAGTCCCTACTTCCCACCGGCCGCGAAGTTGCGCGCCTACGTGCTGCCCGACAGTGGTCACGCCATCAACCTGGCCCCGAACACCCGCGACTATCACGCGGTCGTCGTCGATTGGATGAAGTCGGTCGTCGGCTGAGGCCGAATCAGCGTGGGCTGATGCCGAATCAGCCTGCGGCGGTGAGGAAGTCGGCGCGGGCGACCAGAGCATCGGCGATCGGGCGCGGTCGGCGGCCCAGGCCACACGCACTGGCCACCCCGTCGACCGGACGACCCAGCGCGTTCTCGACAATGCGCAGCGTCTCGATTTGCTCTGCCTCGGTCGGGCTTTCGTGGACCAGCCCGGCGTAGAAGCGGGTGCCGGCAGGCAGGTCCAGGCCCGCGAGAGGCGCGTAGAAGGCGGGAGCCACGGACGGCGGGATGTCTCCGGCCGCCAGCGGGCCGTGGATGAATTCCAGTGTTCTTCCCGACGGCCACTGCCGGGCAATGGAATTCGCCAATGCCACCAGCGGTCTGGTGTCCCGCAAGGTGGTCCGCGCTTTGTTGTTCATGCTGCCCAGGCACAAATGGACGCCGATGCGGGTCCCCGGCGGTGTCGCCGCGGCCATCTCGGCGATGCCGCGGCCCAGGCCGACCGCCGCGTCCACCTGCCGGTGCAGGGGTTGGGTCGTGGCCATCAGCACCATCTCGGCGGTCGCCTCGAACTGCACGACCACGTCGCCATCGGCCAGCGCGCGAATGGCCTCGATATCGCGAATACTGGCATCCTGGAATGCTTTCCGATGCTTGCGCACCCCGCACCGGCCCACGGCGATGAACGCCAGGGTGAAGGCGGTGGGCATCCCGATCTGCAGCGACAGTTCGGGCAGATCCCGTTCCGCGCGCAGGGCACGGAAGATCGGCAGCGCCTCCTCGGCCTCGGCCAGGTACCCCAGTTCCATCGTGTCGCCGGTCAGCTCGACGTCCCGGGCCGCACGGTGGATGGTGCGTTCGTGACTGGACAGCCAGGTGCCGCTCCTCTTCACCTCCAGCGCACCCTGGGCGACCAGGTCGTCGATGATGGGCTGGATGTACCACTCGTAGCGGCGGGTCTCCCCGGTGGGCAGGGTGCGTAGCCGCGAGCCCGCACCGTCCAGCATCGCCCGCATCGCATCGCCGGTGCTCTCGGCCGGAAAGCTCCCGACGAAGTGCACATTTCGCGCGCCCATACCGTGCATCGTAGATCTTCGATCGCGTTTCCCGATGGGAAGGTCGCGGATCTTGGTGTGGAGTATCGGCATTCGCCCGAGGCCACCACAGAGACCTTCTCGCCCGCCGCGCGACTGCGCACCCACGTGGTGCCCGACAGCGGCCACGCCGTCAATCTGGCCCCGAATACCGGCGGCTACGACGCCGTGGTCCTGGACTGGATGCGGTCGATCGCCGGCCGCTGAAACGGCGGCCGCGGAAATCAGCGATGAGATTCGCGGAGGCGATGGCTAGCATCGGCGTTCGTGCGTTCAGTTTCCGGGGGAAGTTTTCACATTCGACTGATCGCCCTCGTGGCGGGGGTGCTCGGTGTTCTGCTGGCGGTGCTGGTGCCGCTGCTGCCGGTCCGGCAGGATCGGGCGAGTATCGATTGGCAACCGGCGCAGGCGGTTCAGCTGACCGCGCCACTGGTGGACTATGTGCCGCTCACGCTCGATCTCCGGGTGCCGTGCGCGGCGCTGCGGGAGCTGCCCAGCGGCACGGTGCTGTCGACGGTGCCGGCCCAGGCCCCGGGCGGGTCCGCCACGGGGTTGATCGCGCGGATCGAGGAACTGCCGGGCAGCGGGCGCACCCTGTCGGTGACGCTGCGCAACAAGCCGCTGATCACGGCGTCGGTGTTCCAGATGACGGGCGTAGGAACAGCTTCCGAGACCGCGATCACCACGCCTTCGGGCGTCACGCCGCAAGCCGTGCCGCCCGCACCGGGTTCGACCCCGGCAGCGGTCCCGCCATCCACGACCAGCGCTCCGCCCGCCGGCGCCAAACTGCCCCAGGGCGGGACGACGCCCGCCGGCCCCATTCCATCCGACGGTCCGACGCCGCCCGCGGGCGCCACGCCGCCTGCCGGATCGACGCCGCCGCCGGGCCCCACGCCACCAGCGGGTCAGACGCCACCGGGAGGCGCGACTCCGCCTGCCGGACCCACACCCCCAACCGGGCCGACGCCGCCCGCGGGCACCACTCCCCCGGCCGGATCCACACCGGCCGCTGACGCACCGCTGCCGCCCGCCGGTTCCGGAAGCAGCACCGCGCCCGGACCCGGCATCGGCGCCGGCTCGACTCCGAATATCGTGCCGCACAATGGTTGCGACGCTCTGGTCGTGCACTCGACCGCGAGCGGGACGACCGCCGAGCTGACCGGACTCGGGACCCCGGAAGGTAAGCCGTTCCGGTCCATGGTGGCCGAGGATGTACGGCCGCAGATCGTGGGCGTGTACACCGATCTGGATCAGGCTCGGCTGGGCGATGCGACGCTGCACGCCGAGGTGGACGCGCGGTTCTCGTCACGGCCGAGCCTGTGGAAACTGGCGGCCATGGCGGGCGCGGGACTGTGCACGCTGGTGGCGCTGGTCTGCCTGTACTTCCTCGATGCCGCCGACGGGCGGCGCGGACGGCGGTTCCTGCCCGCGCGCTGGTGGCGGTTCACCGGCACCGACGCGGTGGTGCTCGCGACGCTGGGCGTCTGGCATGTGATCGGGGCCAATACCTCCGATGACGGCTACATCCTCACCATGGCCCGGGTGTCGAAGCACGCGGGCTACACCGCGAACTACTACCGCTGGTACGGGGTGGCCGAGGCACCGTTCGGGTGGCCGTACGAATTGCTGGCCCAGATGACCCGGATCAGTGACGCGAGCGTCTGGCTGCGATTGCCCGCGCTGCTGGCCGGGGTGCTGTGCTGGTGGGTGATCAGCCGGGAAGTGCTGCCGCGCTCGGGTTCCCGGGTGCGGTCGGCGGGACCGCGATGGACGGCGGCACTGGTGTTCCTCGCCGTGTGGTTGCCGTACGACAACGGCCTGCGTCCCGAACCGTTCATCGCCCTGGGCGCGCTCCTGACCTGGTGTTCCATCGAGCGCGCCATCGCGACGCGGCGCCTGCTGCCCGCCGCGGTGGCGGTCCTGATCGCGGCGTTCTCCCTGGCGGCCGGTCCGTCCGGATTGATCTGCCTGGCAGCGCTGTTCGCCGGTTCGCGGCGGGTGCTGTTCGTGCTGGCCGCCCAGGTTCGGGCCGCATCCGGCGGGGTGCTCGAACATCTCGCGCGCATCGCCCCGGTGCTCACGGCGGGCACCCTGGTGCTGACGGTCGTCTTCGCCGATCAGACCCTGGCGTCGGTCGCCGAGGCCACCCGGGTGCGGAAGCTCGTGGGCCCCGACTTCTCCTGGCCCGATGAGCCGACCCGCTGGATCTCACTGCTCTCGCTGACCCCGGACGGATCCCTGGCCCGCCGCTTCGGCGTGCTCGCCATGCTGCTGTGCCTGGCCGTCTGCCTGGCGGTGGCGCTGCGCAAGGGCGGACGGATTCCGGACACCGCGCGTGGCCCGGTGGCCCGGGTGCTCGGCATCGCCGTGATGTCGCCGCTGCTCATGGCCTTCACGCCGACCAAATGGACCCACCACTTCGGCGTCTATGCCGGTCTGGCGGGGGCGCTGGCCGCGGTGACCGCGGTCGCGGTGGGCGGCAACGGCATTCGACTACCGTACTTGCGCACCGCGTTCGCGGCGGCGGTCCTGTTCCTGGTGGCGTTCAGCTTCACCGGCTCCAACGGCTGGTGGTACGTCTCCGGCTACGGCGTGCGCTGGCCCGATCGCGCACCGCTGGCGGGTGGCGTCGGCGTCGCGTCGCTGATCTTCGGGCTGGGTGCGTTGTGCCTGGCCGTGGCCGCCTGGCAGTACTGGCGCGAACCCTATCGATCGGCCGGAAACAGCAGGGCTGCGGCGCCTTTCGACAGAATCGCCGTTCGACCGCTGACCATCGCCGCCGCCGCGCTCGTGGCCTTCGAAGTGGCGACCATGGCTTCCGCCGCCTGGTCGCAATATCCGGCGTACTCCGTGGCGCTGTCGAATATCCGCGCACTGGAGGGCAAACCGTGCGCGATGGCCGACGACGTCCTGGTGGAGACCGCGACGGCCGACTCGGTCCTACAGCCTTACACGGGCGCACCGGCGGATGGACTCGCCGCCGAAAACAGCGGATTCACCGCCAACGGGGTCGGCGACCTCGCTCCCGAAGGCGGTCCGGGCGGTGGCACCGGGAACGGCGGGAAGCAGTCCACTCCCCCGCCCGGCGGCGGCCGGGCCGGCAAACCCAAGTCCGATCCCGGCATCAATGGCAGCACCGTCGCCCTGCCCTACGGCCTGGATCCCGAACGCACACCGGTGCTGGGCAACTACACCGCCGATCACCCTCGGCCCAGTCGCCTGACGACCCAGTGGTATCGCCTGGATCCGGATGCGGCGCAACCGGACTCGGGTTTCAAGGCCCTGATCCTGACCGTCGCCGGTCACATCGCGGGCGAGCAGCAGGGCCACCGGGTCGACGGAGCCGCCCTGCGTGTGGAGTTCGCGTATCGCGCCGACGACGGCGCCCTCCAGCCCCGCGGCGAGCTGACCCCGCCCACGGTCGGCGGCGCACCGGGATGGCGCAACCTGCCCATCCCCTTGGACCGAATCCCTGTCGGCGCCAATGCCATTCGCCTGATAGCCACCGCGGACGACCCCACCGGTAAGCAGTGGCTGGCCGTCACACCGCCACGCCTGCCGCGCCTGGCCACCCTGGACGCGGTGGTCGGCCACGACGCCCCGGTGCTGACGGACTTCCATGTCGGCCTGGCCTTCCCGTGCCAGCGTCCCTTCGACCACCGCGACGGCGTCGCCCAGCTCCCGGCCTGGCGAATCCTGCCCGACAAGCTCAATGCCCAGGTCGCCACCACCTGGCAGGGCGATTCGGGCGGCGGCCCACTCGGCTGGTCGGATCTGCTGGTGCGTTCCGAGCCCGTCCCCGCCTACCTGGACCACGACTGGACCCGTGACTGGGGCGAACTGCGGCGCCTCACCCCGTACGTCGAAACCCCCGCCGCCCCGGTCACCGTGCGGGTGGAGAGCCGCTGGGGCTGGGCCGGGGACGACCCCATCCGTGCCGACCCGGCCCGGACCCCGTAGCCGGGCGGCGCGGGAAGCCTATAGTCGGTCGATATGACCTTTCGCAGCGAGAGCAGCACGGTGCCGTCGGTCGTCCTGAACGACGGACATGTGATTCCGACGCTCGGTTTCGGGGTGTTCCAGGTCGCCGACGCGGAGGCGTTCGACGTCGTGAGCGCCGCGCTCGGCGCGGGATACCGCAGTATCGACACGGCCGCGATCTACGGCAACGAGGTCGAGGTAGGCCGCGCGATCCGCGAGTCCGGCGTGCCGCGCGACGAGATCTATGTGACCACGAAGTTGTGGAACTCCGAGCAGGGCTACGACTCGACCCTGCGCGCCTTCGACGAGAGCGTGTCCCGGCTCGGCCTGGACTACCTGGACCTGTACCTCATCCACTGGCCGGTGGCCCAGGCGGACCGGTTCGTCGACACCTTCCGAGCCTTCCAGACGCTGAAGTCGCAGGGCCGGGTCGGTTCGATCGGCGTCTCGAACTTCACCCGCGACCATCTGTCCCGGGTGATGGCCGAGACCGGCGAGATCCCCGCGGTGAACCAGATCGAACTGCATCCGCATCTGGGGCAGGCGGACCTGCGCGCCTTCCACGCCGAGAACGGCATCACGACCGAGGCGTGGAGTCCGCTCGGGCGGGGCGCGGATCTGAAGGATCCGGTCGTGGTGGAGATCGCGGAGGAGACCGGCCGCACCCCGGCGCAGGTGATCATCCGCTGGCATCTGCAGCTGGGCAATGTCGTGATCCCGAAGTCGGTGACGCCGTCCCGCATCCGGGAGAACTTCGACGTCTTCGGTTTCGAGCTGACGGCCGACCAGATGCATCGCGTCACCGCCCTGGATCAGGGCACCCGGATCGGCCCCGACCCGGACGTCCTCACCTACGGATTGGACGTTTAGACGAAATTCCCGGCCGGAATCCGCTGAGCGGGACGATCTCTGGCCGACCGGCGTGACGGTTCGGACGCTTACCGGGAAGCAGCGCTTCCCCGTAACGAAAGGGCCTTCACGCCAATGAAGTTCGCACGCCCGAGCACTGTCGCCTGCGCCGTGACCGTGGGCCTCACCGCACCGCTGCTACCACTGGATTCGACGGCGGCGGGCCGGGCGGACACCGCGATCGGCATTCGCTAGGTCAACTCGGTGACGCTGTCGGACGACACCCAATCGGCGCGGACCTGGGCGAGTACATCTACCCGGTCGACATGGTCGCCCCCGGCGCGCTGCCGGTGGCCACCGGCGTCGGCCAAGCCGATGTCCAAGCGACTGCTGTTCGATTTCACCGCCAACGGCATCGACCCCCAGTGCGCCGAGGGCATGACCTGGGGCCCGGAGCTGCCCGGCGGTGGCCGCTCGTTGATCCTGTTCTCGGACAACAACTTCGGCCAGGCCGGGAAGACGGCCTTCCACCTGCTGGCCGTCGACAACGCCCGCTGACCAGCGCAAAGAAGATCCGCTGCCGGTCGGCAGCGGATCTTCGGTGTCACGACCCGCTAATTCTGCGGCGGTGGGCCGGCGGGACCGTTCGGCGGCTGCGCACCGCCCGGACCGTCCCCGGGCGGCGGGCCCGGCTGCGCCCCCGGGGGCAGCGGCTTGCCGATGTGCTGAGCCAGGTCCGGCAGCATGCGCGTCGCGACCTGCTCCCAGTTGCCCCAGTTGTGGACGCCGATGCTCGGGAAGTCGTAGCTGACATTGTCGTAGCCGAGCGCCTGCAGGCGGGACTGGAACGCCTTGGTGTTGGCCAGGGCGATGCCTTCCAGGGGCATGCCCTGGATGATCGCGTCCGCCGAGGACAGGTCCTGTTGGGCCGGGGTCCCGCTGCCCGCGGCGATGTAGAGCCGCGTGTTGTTCTCGATCAGCTTGGGCGCGAAGCCGTACGGGTCCATGCGCTGCCATTTGGCGCTGCCCGCGGCCGCCATGGAATCGATGTTGTAGCCGCCCGCGGCGAGCAGCGCCAGACGCAGCGCCTCCCGCATGCCGGGCGCCGCCAGGGACAGATAGCCCGACATCGAACCGGCGTAGACGAACTGGTCCGGATGGTAGGCGGCCATCAGCAGCGCCGCGCTGCCGCCACTGGACAGTCCGAAGATGCCGTTGCGAGAGTCGCTGAATCCCAGGCGATCCCGTAGCGCGTCCCGCAGATCGTGGGTGAGGAAGGTCTCCCACTGATAGGTGTAGGACTTGCCGGAGCTCTCGTCCCAGCCCGCGATGGCCGACCCGGAGTCGCGGCTCGGGAACAGCCCGGCGTCCGGATTCACGCCGCCGAAGCTGCTCGGGGCGTCCCAGTCCTGATAGAAGCTGGACTCGCCGCCGACCGGCAGCACCACATTGATATTGAATTTGGCCAGTGCGGCCGGGATTTCGGTGTGCAGCTCCCAGCCGTTGTAGTCGTTCTGGGCGCGTTCACCGTCGAGCAGGTACACCACCCGATCGGTATTGCCGTCCGCCGCCCGCACGATCCGGGTCTTGATCGACCCCATGCCCGAGTCGACGAAGAAGTCGAATGCCGTGGGATTCGGCTCCGCCGCTACCGGTCCGGCCGTCACCACCGCCGCCCACGGCACCACGGTCGCCAGCGCGGCTCCCACCAGGCCCCGTTTGGCCCATCCACCCCGCATATCCTGTTGTCTCCCCTCGATCCTCCCCGCTGCCCTGTTCCCGGCGCGGCGGTCCGCCAGGCAGCATATCCGGTGCGCTCGGGCGGGTCGCCCCGAATACCGTTGCCGCCCAGCCGGGATCGGCTCAGGCGGTGGCGACCGCGTCCCGCAGCATGCCGGGGTCGTGCGCGCACACCATCAGCAGATCCGGGCCGCTCGACCGGTACAGCTCGGCCAGACGCGCCTGATTGGCGTGCATCACCGCGCGGTCGTGGGCGAGGAGGTTCTCGGCGAGCGCGTGCATGCGCGGCACCGGCGACCCGTCCAGGCGGCCCGGGTGCAGGAAGGCGTCGCCGCAGTGCAGCACCCAGCGGTGACCGGCGTCGACCGCGACCGCCGCGTGGCCTCGGGTGTGACCGGGCATGGGGATCAACACGATTCCGGGGCTGATCTCGGTCAGCTCCTGCGCGGTCAACCCCCGCCAGCTCTCCCCCTCCGGCGCGTACTCGACGATCTTCGGCCCGTGCGCCCAGAGCCCCGGGCGAAAGCGGTTGCGCTCCTGCCAGTTCGGCTCGTGCATCGCACCCAGCGCCTCCGCGGCGGTGACATGCAATGTGGCGTGCGGAAAGTCGGCTATCCCGCCGATGTGGTCCCCGTCGAGGTGGGTGGCGACGATGTGGCGGACATCCTCGGGCGCGTACCCCAGGCCCGCGAGCTGACGCACCGCGGTCTCCGCCGGATCCAGGATCGGACGATTCATGAACCGAGCCGGCCCCAGCCGCCCCGCCGGATCGGCGATATCCGCCATGCCGAAGCCGCAATCCACCAGCACCAGACCGCCCGCGGTCTCGATCAGCAGCACATGACAGACGTACGTCGCGAACGGCAACCGCATGGTGCCGCAGTTCAGGTGGTGAACCTTCATCGCCCGATCGTGCCCCAAAGTTCTTGTTGAGCAAACCGGAAGATCACTCGCGAGATCTAACCTCCGAAGAAGAGAAGGGGGTCCTCGATGACATCGGATATGGCGTGGAGCATCGCCGGGTGGGTCGCTACGGCTGTTTCTCTCGGCGGTCCGGTGCTGCTATTGATCGTGGAGCGGATCAAGGCGTCGAAGGCCGGTGGAGGATCGGGCCGGGTCGAGGGTGAATTCCGGGCTGCGCCCGCGCGCGTCCAGCCGCCCGTCACCCCAGCTCGCGCTGCCGTAGGCGTCGACCTCGATCGCATACGTGCCCGCGGGCAGGTCGTCGGGCAGCTGGACCGAAGCGCGATCCAGCCGATCGATCAGACTCAGATAGGTTCGGGGCGAGGGGGATTCGACCGCGACCAGGAATACCCGCGCGGACTCGAAGCGCGGTGAGTCCGTGTCCGAGGACCAGCACACGCGCAGTGACCGATGCGCCCCATCGGCGAATTCCACGGTCACGCGCAGCACCGGCACCCCTCCAGGCTAGACCGCGTCGTCGAGCGTCACCCGCACGCTGACCCGCCCGTTGTCACGCTCGGTCACCGCGTGCCCGCTGCGATCCACGCCGTTCAGGTGCAGCGAGATCGGCCCGCCCTCCCCCAGGAAGTTCCGCCACCAGGTCTTCTTCTCCGGCATGGCGACCCCGATGACGATGTCCTTGCCCGACCGCATGTACCCGACCGGAATGGAGAACGTCTTCCCCGACCGCCGCCCGGTGTAGGTGATGACCACCAGCCCGCGCCCCACGAACGGCCCGATGACCGGAAGCTTGGTCAGCGCCACCATGCCCGCGTTGAACCCGCCCGCCAGCTGTGCCAGAACATTTTTCATAGCCCTGCCCTCCTTTGGGGGCACGGTAACACTCCCGAGCAGCGCTGACGATCACCCGCCGGCGATCACCGCCGAGCGGCACGCCTAATTCATGACCGTGGACTGGGCGATGATGGCCGACCCCATCCAGCGGCGCAGGTAGCGACGCAGTTCGGCGTCGGAGCGGGGTGGGTTGCCCGGGGAGATGAAGAAGGACTGCATGGTGCGGAGCAGGAATTCGACGAGTTCGGGCAGGGATTCGTCGTCGTAGCCGTAGTGCCGCCAGTCGACATCGAAGCGCTTGATCATGGTGAGGCCGAACGCCTGCGCCTCCTCGGAGGTGATCCCGGCGGGGTCGGCGTTGGAGGAGGTGGCGGCCAGCAGCAGGCCCAGGTGCGGGGTGCGGCGGACCTCGGCGAGGGTGTAGGCGATGCCATGGGTCATCGCCTCGACGGGATCGGTCATGCCGCTGACCTGCGCTTCGAGGCGATCCAGGAAGCCGGCGACCGAGGCGATGGCGGAGGCCCGCATGAGGGCGTCGGCGCTGGGGAAGTAGCGGTACACGGTCTGACGGATCACGCCGAGGGATTCCGCGACGTCGGCGATGCTGATCTCCGCGCCCGTGCGCGCGATCAATTCGACTGCGGCGGCGACGATTCGAGCCGCCGCCTCCTCGTCGTTCTCCGGCGGACTCCCGCCCCACCCGCGCCTGCGTGCCATGGCCAGACCGTAACACCCGGCTGGGTCGCATCCGGCGCGTGATCCCGCTGAGCAGGGATTTCATATCATACACTTGTACGTGGCTGTGTATGTTTGTATGTTCACAGCGGCATCGGAGCGCGCGACCGGGCCACCGGACCCCAGCCCTTCCGGAAGACGAGGAATCGCCCGATATGACTGACCTGATTGTGCGGAAGCTGACTTTCGCGTTCGAACAACACGACGTGCCGTTCCTCTGGAATCCGGAGAACCCGGCCTTCTCCAGCATGGCCAACGCGGTGTCGTTCCTGGCCATCGGTTTCGAGAAGATGATCGTGCAGATGATCACCCAGGCGAAGCCGCAGTTCACCGACCCCGAGGTGGCCGAGGAAGCCGACGCCTTCATGCGGCAGGAGGGCCAGCATTCGACCGCGCACCGCCAGCACGTGCGCGGCCTGATCCGCGCCTACCCGGGCCTGCAGGAGACCCTCGACGAGGTGGTCGGCGAATTCGACAAGCTCACCGCCGAGAAGCCGCTGAAGTATCGCCTGGCCTACACCGCCGACCTGGAGGCCACCTTCACCTCGGTGTTCAAGCTGATGCTCGACAACGAGTCCTCGCTCTTCCGGCCCGGCGACGACCGCGTCGCGTCGCTGTTCATCTGGCATTTCGTCGAGGAGGTCGAGCACCGCAGTTCCGCGCTGATCATCTTCGATTCGCTGGTGGGCAGCGACCTGTACCGGATGCGGGTGGCGCCGTCGATCTTCCGGCACGTGCTGCGCATGGTGCGGATCGCGTGCGCCGGATTCAACAAGCATGTGCCGCTGGAGGAGCGGAAGATCGACGCCATGTCGATGTTCGCGACCTACCGCTATCAGCAGCTGCTGAGCAAGGTGGTGCCCAGCCTCGCGCTGCCCTACGCGGGTCCGGGCCCGCGCGCCTTCGACGATCTGCCGCTGGGTGAGCAGCTCTCCGCGCTGCGCGGCGTCATCCGCAGCCAGCTGCCCAAGCACAATCCAGCGCACGAGAAGACGCCCGCTCTGGCCGATGTGTGGTTCAAGCGCTACCAGGAGGGCTACGACGTGACCCGCTGGTACACCGCCGAGACGTCCGGTGCGGGAGCGAACTGATGGCCGAGCATTGCGCACCCACCTTCGCCGGGCTGGCGAAGTCGCTCGGTTTCTCCTGCGAGGAGGCCGGCGGGCTGTTCGAGCTGAGAAGCCCTCTGGCACTGGAGAACTGGACCCTGCCGGTGCTGGAGGCGACGATCATCCTGGGCTCGATCCTCGCGCTGGTGTGGGCCGTCATCCGGTTGCGCCGCCACGGCGACCCGACCAATCTGGTGCTGTGGTTCGGCGCGACCGCGTACCTGTTCGTCATCGAGCCGCCGTTGTACTTCCCCGCCGCGTTCGGCATTTCGGGACACGTGGACACGATGTTCGCGCACAATGTGTTCACGGTGGACTTCCTGTGGGGCCGCCTGCCGCTCTACATCGTGGCGATCTACCCGTTCATGGCCACGATCGCCTACGAGATCGTGCGCATGCTGGGCGTTTTCCGCTACGGCGCGCTCGCGGGCGCGACCTGCGTCGGTTTCGTGCACCACGCGTTCTACGAGATCTTCGATCAGATCGGCCCGCAGCTGCGCTGGTGGGAGTGGACCACCGACAACCCGCTCAATCAGCCCATGTTCGATTCGGTGCCGCTGCCGAGCGTGGTGGTCTTCGCCGCCCTGTGGCCGATGTCGCTGGCGTTCTGCGTGTACCGGTTCGTGGGTCGCCGCGTGGATGCCGGCGAGCATTTCACCGGTCTCCAATTGGTGTGGCGCACACTGGTGATCGGCCTCGCGGCATCCGCGGGCACCTTCATCCTCCCGCTTCCGGCCACGGTCCTCGGCGCGGGCAGCACCACCGTGCGCGGCGTCATCTACGCGCTCGAACTGATCGTGCTCTCGGTGGCGGCCGTCTGGCTGATGTATCGCCAGTGGTCGCGCCTGCGGCAGCCGGGCAACACCGAACCGCGCTACGACAATGCCTTCGTCCGCGTCTACGCCGCGCTGTACCTCGTCGTCTTCGCGGTCCTGTGGGCGACGGCCCTCCCGGACTTCTTCGACGCGAAGAACGGCGTCACCGAGAACGGCGACCCCATCGGCAACCTCTGGTACACCCTCGCCTGCTTCGCCGTCGGGATCCTGTCCGTCGCGGCGGTTTCCTTCCGCGGCGCGGCGCGAACCGGGGACGAGACTCCCGCGCTGATCGCCGAGCGGAGCTGATCCGGCGAGCGGGACCCGTGCGGATTTCCATCGCCGGGTGTGCAAACATTCGGCCATGGCTGGTGGTACCCACATGTGGCCGGTCGTCGACCTGACGGACCTGCTCGATGTTCTCGATCTGACCGAGGCCGGGCCCGGGAAGTTCCGGGCCCGCAACGTCACCTCGACGCTGCCGACGACCCTGGGCAGTCAGACGCTCGCCCAGGCCGTCATCGCGGCCGAGCGCACGGTGCCGCACATGGCTGTCCAGTCGCTGCACGGGGTGTTTCCGCGCGGCGGGTACGCGGATCGCGATGTCGAGGTGGAGGTCGAGACCGTTCAGTCCGGCCGGGCGCTGGCGACCGTCCAGGTGTCGTTCCGGCAGGAAGGCCGCGAACACGCGCGCGTGCTGGCCATGCTGAGCGTCGTGGAGCCCGACTTCCTCGTCCACGGTGCCCGCCTGTCCGACGACGTGCCCGGTCCCGACGAGTGCGACGAACTGCCCTGCGCGCTGCTGCCCTGGGAGGTTCGCACGCTCGGCGGGGCCGACGCACTCGCTCTCGAACTGGCCGGGCCGCCGACCCTGGACGTGTGGATGCGCTGCGACAAGGCTCCGGACGAGCCCGGTCTCGCCCGCGCCCTGCTGGCCCACGGCAGCGAGGGCTTCCTGGGCCCGGTCGCCATGCGGCCCTATCCGCAGTCCGAGATCGCTCGTCTCGGTGGTCGCGGGGCCGCCGCGATGCTCGCCCAGACGGTCACCTTCCACCGCCCGTTCAGCCTGCACGACTGGCTGCTCATGCGGTGCGAGAGCAACTTCGCGGGCAGTGGGCGGATGCACGGCCGGATCCAGATCTTCACGCGGGCAGGCGATCTGGTGGCCTCGGTGGACACCCAGGGCCTGATGCGCAGCGCCACCTGAGAGCGGCCGTGCCGGCCGAGGGGGGCAAACCGGTCACGCACGGGTGTCCGGTCGGTCAAGGCGGCAAGTCCCGAGTCCACCGCCTCTACCTCCGGGTACGTTCTTGCGAAACCGGCCGGACACCCGCCGTGCAGTGTTCCCCCGAGGGGACGGCGGGACTCAGAGGAGCTCCCCATCCGCATGCGCAGATCAGTTCGCCGCCGCCGCGATCACGGTCGTTGGATTCGGTTCGGCGCGATCACGGCCACGACCGCCGTGCTCGCCCTGGGCGGGCCGTTCCCGGCCGCGACGGCCGAGGATCCGGCCGGGCCGCAGCCGATCGCCGACGCGACGGATCTGCTGGCGGCGATCCAGGGTGGCCGGTTGCTCGGGGTGCCGCCCCTGCCGGACGTGATCGCGGGCAGTGCCGCGAGCCTGTCGTCACCCGAATTCTGGTCGAACTACGTGCGCGAGATCGTCGTCGACAACAAGGTGCTGCTGCCGATCCCGATCGATGTGGTGAAACCCGATGTGGCCCTGCCGCACGCGCCGATCGCGGCCGGGACCGCCGCCGCACTGCCGCCGGCACCCGTCGATCTGCTCGGCGTGACCTACGAGTGGGCGGGCGGCACCAAGACGGTCGCCGATTTCCTCAACGACTCCGGCACCGACGTCATCGTATTCGCGCACAACGGGTCCCTGGTCGCGCAGTACTTCGCCAACGGCTGGTCCGGCGACACCGCGCATCAGGCGTGGTCGACCACCAAGTCCTTCGTCTCGACCCTGGTCGGCATCGCCGTCGACCAGCACCTGATCGCCTCGTTGGACGATCCGATCGAGCGCTACATCCCCGAGCTGACCGGCACCGCCTGGCAGGGCGCGACCGTCCGGAATCTGCTGGAGATGCGATCGGGCATCCGGTGGGACGAGCACACCGAGGACCTGTCGCAGAACACCCAGGTGACGCAGTGGATCGACATGTCCCTGGACTACTACACCGAGGGCGGGTCGGGGAAGACCCGAGACGAGTTCCTGAAGTCGCTTCCGGCGGATCGGGCGCCCGGCGTCGCCTTCAACTACAGCAGCGCCGATACCCAGGTGCTGGCGTGGATGCTGGAGAGCGTCTACCACCAGCCGTTCAACCAGGTTCTCTCCGAACAGTTGTGGCGGCCCGTAGGCATGGAAGCGCCGGCCGACATCATGACCGACCGGACCGGCGCGGCCATCGCCTCCGAAGCCCTGTTCGCCCGGCCCCGCGACTTCGTGCGGCTCGGTGAACTCATGCGCAATGGCGGCCGCACGCCCGAGGGCCGTCAGGTGGTGTCCCCGCAGTGGGTCACCGCCGCCACCACCGGTATGAAACCGGCCAGCGACGCCGGGGACGCCGCCGTCGGCGGCTACGGCTTCCAGTGGTGGAGCGGCGCGACGCCGGATGGCTTCCAAGCCAACGGTTTCCAGGGCCAGTACGTCACGGTCGCCCCGTCGGACTGCGTGACCGGTGTCCGGCTGGCGCACACTCTGCAGCTGAGTACGGATGGGGAGTTCGCGGGCCAGGGCAATGACGAATGGCACGCGCTGTATCGGGCGGTGCTGGCCCGGCTCGGCGGCTGTTGAACCCCGCCGTTTTCGAGGGGTAGCGGCCGGTGTCCGCTGGTGTAAACGATCTCGCGATCTTAGATTGGACGTGTGACCAAGTTTGGCGTCCGTCGGTGCGAGGCCCGGACGGAGTGAGTACGAGGCTGGATCTGCCCACGATCCCCCCGTCGATCCTGAGCGGATTGGTCGAGATCGGTGCGCGGGAGGCGCGCGACGTCGGGCAGTGGTTCACGGGGACCGGTCTGACCGCGCCGGATGTGCTGACCGCGGACTCGATCAAGGTGTCCTTCCGCCAGGCCGTCACCGTCCTGCGGCGCGCCATCGCGGATATGCCCGGGCGGCCGCTCGGTATGCAGGTGGGTGGGCGCGACATCCTGCTGTCGATGGGGATGCTCGGGGTGGCCATGCGCTCGGCCGCCACCGTGGGCGAGGCGATGTCGATCGGGCTGGAACTGCACCAGGCGTCGGGCACCCTGATGGACATCGAACTGGAGCGCGACCAGCACCACGCGGCGCTGCGCCTGCACGAACGCTGGCCCGAACCACAGCTGCTCAGCTTCCTGTGCGAGGAAATCTTGTGCAGCACCATGATTTTCGTGCGGTCCGTGGTCGGCTCGGACTGGTCGCCCACCCGGGTGGAGCTGAGCTATGCCCCGCCGCCGTACGCAGGTCACTACGAGCGGTTCTTCCGCTGCCCGGTCGAGTTCTCCGCCGAGACCAACCGGGCGGTCTTCCCCGCCGCCGACCTGGCCCTGCCCTTCGCCACGCACAGCGAGCCGACCCGGGTGATCGCGGTCGACGCGTGCCGCCGCCTGCTCGATATCGGGCGTCGGGAACCGGACGTGGTGCTGATCGTCGAAACCCTGCTCGAGCAGAATCTGCGGCGTCCCCTGACGATGGCCGAGGTCGCCGCGCGGCTGCACGTCACCGAACGCACGCTACGCCGCCAACTCGCCACCGCCGGTGAGAGTTTCAGCTCGGTCCGGGATCGGGTGCGGGAACGGCGCGCCACCTATCTGCTCCAGGATTCGGGGCTGCCGATCTCGGCGATCGCGCACCAGATCGGATACAGCGACATCCGTGAGTTCCGCCGCGCCTACATTCGCTGGACCGGGTCCGCGCCCAGCGTGGCGCGCCGCACGCTCGCATAGCCGGTCCTCGTCCCGGACAAGGGGATCCGGACCGGCCCGGCGGTCACAGCGGCAGGTGTTGCTCGTATCTGGGGGCGGCATCGAGGATCGCGGTGTCGATATCGCCCGAGTGGTAGCCGAGTTCGGCGGTGGCGCGGGCGCCGGTGACCAGGCACCTCATGGGCGGACATCCGACGCCGAACGGTCGGCCCGGATCGGTTCGAACAGGCCCGCGGTGAGGTTGCTCCAGCCGAATCGTTTGCGCAACACCGCGAGATAGCCGTGATAGGCGCGGGCGTCGACATAGGCGCGGTGACGGGCCGAGGCCAGGAATTTGATGCCGCCGTTCAGTTTCGGGCGATCGCCGGCGATGAGTCCGTCGAATGCCGCCGCCCGCGCGGGATTGTGCCGCTGATCGTGCAGATACTGGGCGACGACATTGCTGATGTGGTCGAACAGCGTGTACGCGCTGGAATTGATCTCGAGATAGCCGAGGCCGAACAGGTTGCGGTGTTCGCGGTTGAACACCGACAGGTACAGGTCGGGCCGGCCCTCGGTCCAGTCGAAGTACTTCTCCGCGTATGGAATCGACCAGTCGTAGCCGGTCGCGTGGAGGATCAGGTCGACCTCTTCACTGCTGCCGTTGGTGAACCGGACTCGGGAGCCTTCCAGCGCCGCGACATCGGGGCGAATGGCGACGTCACCGTGCTGCAGGTAATGGATCAGCTGACTGTTGAGCAGCGGATGCGACTCGAACAGTTTGTGATCCGGTTTCGGCAGACCGTATTTCGTCAGGTTCCCTTGGAGCAGCCGCAGCAGCGCCTGGAAGAACGGGCGCTCCAGCCACAGCGGCAATTGCGGTCCGCTATTGGCGATTTCGTCGCTGGGGATACCGAAGATGTGTTTCGGGATGACATGATAGCCGCGCCGGATGCTGACGAAGGCGGCCTCGGCGTTCGCGGCGGCGTCGCAGGCGATATCGGCGCCGGAGTTGCCCAGTCCGACGATCAGGACCCGCCGGCCGCGGAATTCGAGGGGACTGCGGTAGGTCGAGGAGTGCCGGATCTCGCCGTCGAACGAGCCCTGATGTTCGGGTGAGCGCGGCTGCCAGGTCACGCCGGTCGCGCAGATGACCGCGGCGTATCGGCGCTCGGCGCCGTCGTCCAGTGTGACCAGCCAGCCGAGGTCGTCCTCGAGCACATCGACGACGGCGCAATCGAATCGGATCGCCTCGCGCAGGCCGTAGGCCGCGGCGAAGGAGCGCGTGTACTCCAGGATCTGCCGGTTACCCGGATAGTCCGGGTAGTGCTCCGGCATCGGAAAGTCGAAGAATCCCGACGTCTTTCGCGACGAGATGAAATGCGCGGACTCGTACATCGGGGTGCCCGGGTTGTCGAGGTCCCAGATGCCGCCGACATCGGAATGCCGCTCGAACTGGTCGTACGGGATCCCGAGGCGTTTCAACGCCCGCGCCGCGGACAGTCCCGCCGGCCCGGCGCCGATGATACAAACCCGACCCGGCCCCTCGGCCGCGTGCGTTCCAGACATGAACCCTCCCGTTCGACGGTGACGATAACGGCATCAAACAGCCGCCGGGCCCTGCTGACGAGGGGTGATGCGGCTGGAAAGGGGGGATAAGCGGACACGCCGCGCACGCTGCTACGCTCGCGGTCCGCGGATCTTCCCGACGCACCGTCGGTAAGTTTGTCTCCGCAGAGAGGTGAAGGCACCGACGATGAACAACTTCCCCGGAGTCGACGGTTTCCTCGGCACGAGAGCGTCGTGGGCGATGGACACCATGGTGCTGGTCATGGCGATCGTGGTCGCCGTGCTGGCGTGGAGCGTCCACCAGGCCCGGGTCAATCGGAAATTCGGCCTGCACAAGGGAGTTCAGATCCTGCTGGCGGTGGGTCTGCTCGCCGCCGTGGTGCTCTTCGAGATGGATGTCCGCTTCAACGGCTGGCAGGAGCGGGCCGCGGGCGTCGTCGGCGGCACCGCCTCCACCGTGGTGTGGACCGCCCTGGCCGTCCACCTGGCCTGCGCGGTCTTCTCGGTCGTCCTGTGGCCCGTGGTGATCATCCGCGCGGCCCGTAACTTCGATTCACCCCCGCGCCCCGGGGGACACAGCGCCTGGCATCGCCGCTGGGCGCCGATCGCCGCCATCGGCATGACGCTGACCGCCGTGACCAGCTGGATCTTCTACGGTCTGGCCTTCGTCGCGTAACCCGGTGCGGCTCAGACCTTCTTGCCGACAGCCCCGTACAGCGACACGTTCTTGTCGTGACCGGGCGGGAATTCCTCGTCGGGGTTGCGCCACCGGTGGATCATCTCCACCCCCGGCTCCACCAGTTCCAACCCGTCGAACAGCCGCTCGACCGCGTCCCGGGTGCGCGGCTGCACCGGTATTCCGCGATCGATGTAGACCTGCAACAGCCGGGCCATGCCCTCGGGATCGTCGGGCCCGGCGTCGAAATCGGTCGTGACATGCGAGATCGCCAGATACGACCCCTTCGCCAGCGGCTCCATCAGGGTCCGCACGATCTCGTGCACATCCCCCGGCACGAAATGCAGCACCGCCATCAGCGACACCGCGACAGGCCGCGAAAGGTCCAGCGTCTCCATCAGTTCCGGAGCGTGGAGAATCTCCTCCGGCTTCCCCGCATCGGCCAGGACGAACGCCGTCCGCCCTTCCTCCGCACTCACCAGCAATGCCCGCGCGTGCGAGAACACCAACGGATCATTATCGACGTAAACCACTCTCGACTCAGGGGCCAACCCCTGCGCCACCTGATGCAGATTCGGCTCGGTGGGTATCCCCGTCCCGATATCCAGGAACTGCCGAACCCCCTCCCCCGCCAGATACCGGGTAGCGGTCCGCATGAACTCCCGATTGGTCTGCGCGGTCACCCGAACAGCGGGAAACTCCGCCAGCGCCTTGTCCCCCGCCTCCCGATCCGCCTCGTAATTGTCCTTCCCCCCGAGGAAGTAGTCATACATCCGAGCCGAATGCGGCACATCAGTACGTAGCTCACGCGAACTCGCCACAACGGCCCCCTACGACCCGTATCCGAAAACCCGTCCCTCGCCTGTATACCGCAGCGCCATGAGTCTCACCCCCGGATCGGGCAAGACCTCGAACCTCACAACCCACTCGAAACGCTGCGCCGGCAAGGACATCCCGCTTGCCCGGCATTCTCCACCGCGTGCCGGGAGTTGCGCGCTTCGGATATAGATCCGAGTGAATCACGCATTGGAACGCTCGCGGCAAGGCCATACCGTTGAGCCACGTACCAACCGCACAGAAAAGTGGAGGCCTCCGGTGGCTATTCAGATCGGCGTATTCCTGCCCACATCGGGACCGCACAGCACCGGGTCGGGGCCACGCGAGGTCCGGGAGAGTGCGCGGGTGGCGGAGGCCGCAGGGCTCGAATCCCTGTGGGCCACAGATCACCTCGTCGCCAGTCAGCCGATGCTCGACAGTACTGTCGCGCTGAGTACTGCGGCGGCGGTGACCGATCGCATCCGGGTCGGGTTCGGGGCCATGTTGCTGGCGATGCGGCCGGTTGCGTGGGCGGCCAAGGAGATCGCCACGTTGCAGCAGGTGTCGGAGGGCAGGCTGCTGGTGGGAGTCGGAACCGGCAACCCGGCGCACGGAGATGTCGGGTGGCGGGCGGCGGGTGTGCCGTTCGCGGAACGGGGGGTTCGCACCGATCGGGCCCTGGCGATGCTCCCGCGGCTGATCGGCGGCGAGCAGACCGCGCTGGACGGCGGGCTCGATGTCGCACTGTCGCCGGGTGCGCCGGTACCGCCGATCCTGATCGCGGGCAATAGCGCTCGTGCCCGGCGCCGGGCCGCCGCGCACGGGGATTCCTGGATGCCGATCAACCCGGGCCTCGACGATCTGCCCGGCTTGCTGACCGACCTGAAGCAGCTCGCTCAGCAGCATGGGCGGCAGACCCCCGCGGTGACCGTGGTCGCCCCGGCGCTCTCCGCGGAGCCTCGTGAGGCCGCGGACGAGTTGGTCGCCTACGAAGCCGCCGGTGTCGAGCGGGTCGTGCTGGCTCCCACCGGCCCGGATTGGCGAAGCGACTACGCCTTCGCCGCCGGTGTGCGCGCCGCGCAGTAGCCGAGGGTGCCCGAGCGGCGCGCCGCTGCTGGAGCAGCAGGCCGTCGCGTACGCCGCGGAGACGACCACGTTTCAGCTCCCATTGATGGAGGTTTCCCAATCATGGGGCGTCCCGGCATATTTCACGATCTTCATGACGGCCACCGTCGGCGACGAGCCGGGAGTCACCAGCTTCGGTGTCGCCAACCCGCCGGCGTACGACGGTGACCATGTTCTCGACTCGGCCGTCCGAATCCGGTGGGTGAACCTGTCCACCGGCGTCACCGGCATGATCGACATGCCGGTCCGGGAGACCGCGGAGCAGCCCTGCACCTGCGCCCCGGCGTCGATACCGGTGCGCACCGGAGCCGGCCGGATCGTCGCCCTGGCGACCGCCGACGGCGTTGCGGCCAACGTGTCCTCGGGGCTCGGCACCTTCACGGCTCCCTGATCCCCTCGGGCCCAGGAGCGCCACGCAGGCGATACCGAATACCGGCTGAGCGCGAAATAGCCACGGAAGCTGTCGGTTTGGGCATACATGAATCCCCTCGATGCCCAAACCGGCGGCTGCCGCCAGTTGATTGCCGCCTCAGCTCGTCGTCCCCGCCGCGCGCAGGGCCGCGTTCTCCCGCTCCAGATCGGCGATCCGCTCCCGCAGGTCGGCCACCGCCTCCAGCACCTCCTCCCGTGGATACAGCTCCGGAATATGCTGACTGCAATTCCAGTCGAACGCCTCGATCTCGATCAGCACCGCCCGCTCGACCTGCGCCCGATACTCCGGAACCGTCAGCGAGGCAACGAGTTCCGGCTGCTCCGCGGCCTCCACCACCCGCGCCCGCCCGAAGATCTTCAACCGGGTCCGGGCCGCGTAGTCCATCAGGAACAACGCCACCCGACCGTCATGGTCGAGATTCCCCCGACTGATGTACTGCTTGTTCCCCCGAAAGTCCGCGAACCCCACCGTCCGCGAGTCGATCACCTTCAAGAACCCCCGAGCCCCACCCCGATGCTGAATGTACGGCCACCCCGTCTCACTCACCGTCGACAGATAGAAACTGTCCCGCTCCCCGATGAACCACGCCTCGTTCTCCCCCAGCCGATCCGCCACTTCCGGCACCGCCGCCATCCGCTCATACCCCCGCAAACTCCCATGCGCCGCCTGATGAGCCCGAACCGCATCGGTGAACGCAACCTGCGCATAATGCCCGGTCATCCCCCAACCTCCCTCTCGATCGGCCCATGCGAGACGCGACCTTCTAACCGTTAATTATCAATTTAGCAGTTATATGGCCCGGATTGATTCCCTAGGACTGACCATTACGAACTCATCGACCGATCAACCAGCTACCCAGCGACGAATCGACCAGCCGGCGCGCGGAAACGAGCGATCGGGCAGGCATACCTCGGTGGGATCACACCCCCTGCCGATCAGATCAGCACGCAGGCAAGGAATTCAGCGTGAAGAACGACCCCGACCAGTGCCGACAGCCCCTGGATCCGAGATCTGGCGTGTCCCGGGCCGGGTGTCTGTAACGGAGCCGACCCAGTCACGACAGGGAGTGCAGGCCGTGGTTCTGCGGCCTGATCCGTGAATATGGCCGGAAGTGGGGTGGAGCTGGGTGACGCGGCGTCGGGGGTTCTTGGCTGAATTGCAGCATCAACAGCGGCTTGCACAACAGCGGCAAGCGCAGCTGCAGCGGGCTGCGATACGTGCGCACAACGAGGCCGTCCGGGAGGCGCAGCGCTTCGCGCGAGAACAAGAGCGTGCTGCTGCAGCTGCCATGCGCGCTTCGGCCGCTGAACGCGCAGCCGCGGAGCGTACGGCCAAACTGGCCCACATCGCGGCGCGAGAGGCGGAGGTCGAGGAGAGGAACGCACAGCTCGCCGTCTCCTACGACGAGATCGACAATCTCCTCAATGCCACTCTCGAGGTTGATGACTGGGTCGATCTGGAATTGCTCCGCGAACACTCCACGGAAATCCCGCTCAATCGGCCTGAGCTACTCACCCCGACTCGACCTCCCACCTACCAGGTGCCCCCGGATCGCCCGGTCTTCGTGCCGCCCCCGCCACCGTCGGGCCTCAGCGGCACACTCGGCGGCAATCGCAGACATGCCGCCCACGTGGAGTCGGCGCAGCAGGAGTACCTGAATCGCGTTCAGCATTGGCAGCTGGCGCTGTCTCATACCTGCGCGATGAACGCAGAGCTGCGCGATCGATGGCGGCAGCAGGAGTCAGCGAGGAAGGCAGCGCTGGCCGACGCGAAACATGAACTGGCCGAAGCGAACGCGGAACGTCGACGCCAGACTGAGGAATCGAATGCTCGTTTGGATAGTCTGATCATCGGGTTGCGGGAGCGCCGACCCGATGCGATGCATGAATACGTGTCAATCGTCATGGCGAACTCGATCTATCCAGAAGCGTTCGAGGTGTCGTACGAGCACTCCTTCGACGCGGGCGACCACGAACTGCACATCAGCGTGTTGGCTCCGCACCCCGACACTTTCCCGACGATAAGGGCGTTTCGCTACAACAAGACCAGCGACGAGATCACCTCCACCTCGGTGCCGGCGACCGAAACGAAACGGCGCTACGCGTCAGCGATCGCACAGACCGCGTTGCGAACAGCGCACGAAGTGTTCGAAGCCGACCGGGAGGAGGTCATCGAGAGCATCGCGCTCACTGTCGCAGTCAATACCGTCGACAGCGCGACAGGCCACGACGTCCGCATCGACCTCGTTCGGTTGGCGACTGATCGCGCGGATTTCCTTCCGCTGGAACTCTCCAAGGTGGAGCCGAGCGCCACGCTGGATTACCTGGCGGCCGCGGTGTCGAAGAACCCTTACGGACTGGCTCCTTTGGCAAACCATGGAGTACGAGGATGAGCGACCAGCAAGAAGTGATCGTGGGATTGCGAAAGATGTTGGTCGTCAAGGAACGTGAATCCGCTGACCTGCAAGACCGGATCCAGCAGCTCACCGCGCAACTCCAGTCCCACGCGGTTGCCGCTGTCGAGCCTCCGGCACCGGCCGATCCCCGACTCATCACCGTCGACGACGCCCTGGTGCTTCAGGAAGTCGGGATCTACGAATATCACCACCCTTTGGAGAACGCCGAGAACTACAAGCAGGCCCTCGCCCAGCTCCGCGCCGATGTTCGTGAGGCCGTGAAAGGCAGTGAGGCCATCGTCGTGGCCAAGAAGTTCAGCTTCAACAATTCGCTGGCGGAAGGCCGCCGGTTGACCACGGACCTTGCCAAGCTCATGTTGCGTGCTTACAACGCCGAGGCAGAGAACTGCGTCCGCACCATGCGCGCCGGCAACCTGGACACCGCCAAGCGACGGCTCGACAAGGCCGCCAAGGACATCGAAAAGCTCGGTGCGGCAATGCAGATGGGAGTGTCATCCAGCTATCACGCGATGCGCACCAAGGAACTCGAGCTCACCGCCGACTACATGATGAAGGTGCAGGAGGAACGCGAGATCGCTCGTGAGGAACGCGAGCGACTGCGCGAGGAACGCAAGGTCGAACAAGAGCTGGCCGCCGAACGCGAGCGACTCGACAAGGAACAAGCTCACTACCGTGCCGTGCTGCAGCGGCTCAGTGACACCGGACAGGACACCAGTGAAATCGAAGAACAGCTGGAACGGATCGCCGACGCCATCGCACAGAACGACTTCCGCGCAGCGAATATCCGCGCAGGCTATGTCTACGTCATCTCCAACATCGGTGCCTTCGGCCCGGGCGTGGTCAAGATCGGATTGACACGCCGACTCGAACCACTCGACCGAGTACGCGAACTCGGCGGTGCCTCCGTGCCGTTCCCATTCGACGTCCACGCGGTCTACTTCTCGGACGACGCGGTCACCCTCGAGAACGAACTCCACAAGGAGTTCGGCCGGCAACGGCTCAACCACGCCAACCCTCGTCGAGAGTTCTTCTTCGCCACCCCCGAGGAAGTACGGCAAGTACTCGCGAAGAAGGTCGGAAATCTCCTCGACTACAACGATTCCCCCGAGGCCACACAATACTTCCAGTCGCAGGGCTACTGGCCGGCGTCACGGTGAACCTGCCCGGACCGGGCATCCGACTGACTCGGGAACATTTGTCCTATATCCGGGAGGGGTGGGCGGCGGATGGTGGGGGCTCGTTCACAAGGAGGGCTAGGTGCGGATTCTTGTTTCGGGGGCCGGTATCGCGGGGCCGGTGTTGGCGTATTGGCTGAACTGGTATGGGTTTTCGGTCACCGTGGTGGAGCGGGCGGTGACGTTGCGCAAGACCGGGGGGCATGCGGTGGATCTGTTTCGGCCCGCGGTGGATATCTCGGAGAGGATGGGGGTGCTGGATCGGATCGAGGAGTGCGCTACCGGGACCGCGCGGTTGACGTTGCGGCCGGAAGGGTCGTCGCGGGCGGTTCGGGTGGACCTCGGCAAGATCTTCAGCGCCGCCTCCGACCGGCATGTCGAGATCATGCGGGACGACCTGAGGGAGATCTATTACGACGCAACGTGTGACGATGTCGAGTACCTGTTCGGGGACTCGATCACCGAGCTCTCACCCGACGGCGAGGTTCGATTCGAGCACGCGTCTCCGCGCCGATTCGACCTCGTCATCGGCGCGGACGGTCTGCACTCCACGGTCCGGCGGCTCGCCTTCGGCGACCGACCCGGTGACAGCACCTTCATCGGGGCCTACCTCGGCGTTCTGACCCTGCACGAGGCCGCCGCGCTGGACCGTGAGCTGCTCATTCATGTCGGCGTCGGTCGGACCGTGGGCATGTACGGCACCCGGCATTCCGGCGAGGCACGGGCGTTGTTCCTGTTCCACAGTGAGCAGGAGCTCGACTACCACTACCGCGATGCGCCCCGGCAGAAGGAACTGCTGCGCAACGCCTTCCAGGACATGCATCCGGACGTGGACCATTGGCTGGCCGAACTCGACACCACACCGGCCTTCTACTTCGACTCGATCACCCAACTCCACCTGGACACCTGGTCCGGCGGAAGGGTGACGCTGGTCGGCGACGCGGGCTACTGCCCCGGCCCGGCGGTGGGCGGCAGCACCACCCTGGCAGTCGTCGGCGCCTATGTCCTCGCGGGCGAACTGGCTCGAGCGCGCGGCGACCACGAACGCGCTTTCGCCGCTTACGAACGCGTGATGACACCCCACATCCAGGGCGGCCGAGCAGCCGCGCTCAGCGCCGCGAAGACTCTCATCCCCGCCTCCCGCCTCGGCATCACCGGACTGACCCAGGGCGCCCGCCTGATCTCGGCCCTGCCCACCCGTCCCCGCCGAGCCCTCCTACGCCTCGCCGGCAAGACCGGCCGCCTCTACAACTCGATGACCATCGCCGACTACGAGCGCCCGACCCGGAGTGGGCGGGCGACGACGAGAACCGAAGTCCATGAGGGGTGACGCCTGACCCCGGTCCGGTCGAGCAGCGACAGTTCCATTTCCACCCCGCGGGTGCAGTCGGGGCCGTTACCCCGTAGCTCCGGACGCGTCCGCCCGTCGTCGAAGAGTCACGGGGAGTGAGTCTTCCGGCAGCGGGGTGGCGCTCATGTCGAGGGGCATGATGTAGTCCTGTGGGACTTCCCATTCGAAGCTGCGGAGGAGCTGGTGGAGGACCATTTTGATCTCGAGGCCGGCGAAGTGCTGGCCTAGGCATTTGTGGGGGCCGCCGCCGAAGGGAGCCCAGGCCATGCGGTGGCGTTTGTGTTCGGCGCGGTCGTCGCTGAAGCGTTCCGGGTCGAACTCCTCGGGGTGGGACCAGATTTCGGGGCGGTGGTGGTTGGCCAGGGCGGGGACGATCACCATCGACCCTTCCGGGACGAAGTAGCCGCAGATCTCGGTGTCCTGCACGGCTACGCGCGGCTCGATCTGGATCGGCGTGCACAGGCGCGTCGTTTCCTTGAAGATCCAGTCCAGTTCGGTGAGGTCGGCGAGTTCGTCGTAGCCGAGTTCGTGGGGCATGTCGAGGGAGCGGGCGCGGGCGCGTTTCTGCCAGTCGGGGTACTTGGCCAGGTTGTAGACGATGTTGGCGAGGGTGCCGGTGGTGGTGTCGTGGGCGGCGGCCAGGAGGAAGACCATGTGGTTCACGACGTCCTCGTCGGTGAAGCGTTCACCGTCCTCGCCGGTGGCGTGGCACAACACCGACAGCAGGTCGGTGCCCTGCTGGTCGCGGGCGGCCGTGATCCGTTCGGCGAGGAACACTTCGAGGGTGCGGCGGGCGCGCAGGCCCTTGCGCCAGCGGCTGCCGGGCAGCGATATCCGCACCATCGCGCCGCCGGCGTGCAGGAGCGCCATGATGGCGCCGCTGATCCGGTCGGCCTCCGCGCGGGGCAGGCGCGCACCCATGAAGACCTCGAGGGCCACATCCAGGGTCAACTGCTCCAAACGCTTGTGCATGAGCACCGGGTTGCCCTCGGCCACGCTGCCTTCCGGCAGCTCCGCGATGTGGCGTTCCGCGATGGTGTGCAGGGCTTCCAGATAGGAATTGAGCGCCGATCGCCCGAAAGCCTGCTGCATGATCGCGCGGTGCGCCTTGTGCTCCTCGAAATCGAGCATCAGCAGGCCGCGGTCGAAGAACGGCCCGTTGAGCGGCTTCCACGCGGGGCCATTGGCGAACACCCCGTCCCGGTTCATCAGGACCTGCTGTGCCGCATCGGGACCGGCGGCGATGATCCACCGGCTGCCGAACATGTTCAGCACATGCACCGGGCCGTAGGTGTTCTCGTCCTGCTGCGCCGCGCCGTGCGGGTCGCGGCGCTGGCGCCGCAGCTGCGAGATCCAGTTGGTGGCCGGCCCGCTGATCTGCCGGAGCTCGCTGCCCGTCGGTGGTGCCGCGACGAATTGTGTTCTGGGCAAGGCAAACCCCTCCTGCGTAACTGACGACAAGGCCGAAAGTTACCCGCAGGGAAGGGGTCACACCAGGGTTCGGACAGATTTTGCCGAACCCTCCTGCGGTTTAATGCAGATTGGCCACGACGTCCGCCGCGATCGCCTTCGCCGCGGCTTCCGAGGCGGCCGCGCCGTTCCAGTCGTTGACGACGACATCCACCACGGCATTACCCGAACGCAAGATGAGTCGCGCGTCGGAACGACCCGGAATCGCCTTCGGGCTACCGCTGACCATGACGGCCGACTGCACCTCCGACCCGAGTTCGGCGGGAGTGATCTCGGTGGACTTCGACTCGTTGAGCTGCGGCTGATACACATCGGAGAGCGAGCTCTGCGCACGGCTGTACATCGCGGGCGAGCCGGCGGCCATGCGCAGGACCACCTGGACGCTGACCGGGTGCGTCACGGAATCGGCCGTCGTCCAGCTCGGTGTGTGGGTGACCTCGTCGGGGTTGAGCGTCATCGTCGGGGTGCGTTTGCACTGCGCCCCAGGGGTGTAGCGGCTCAGCAGTGCGGCGGAGACCAGCGTGCACTCGTCGCTCGTGTCGTGGTAGGTCGGCCCCGCGGCCGCGTCGTCGGAAGAGCCGGACTTGATCAGGAAGACCGCACCGGCCGCGATCGCGACTCCCAGCACCACCGCCCCGACGATCCACACCCGCTTGGACCGAGGCTGTCCCTGCCGCACCGGGGACATCACCGCACTCACCAACCCGCTCCGATCTAGAGAACTCAGCTGGTCAGAGACCCTACCGCACCGCAAGCCACCCGCTACACCCGGCAACCCGCACCCGGGCCGTGAAACAGATTGATGGCCAAGCGAATTGACACTCGGCCGAGGACGCTGCCGCTACCAGGGCGATCGCCATCGAGTGGAGCCGTCAGGGGCGCGGACTTCCGCGGTCCGGGACGCCTCTGAGCGGTCGGCCCGATGCCACCAAAAGATGCAAACAGTGCGTTGGTATCTTACCAACGGTGCGTCGGAAAAATGTCGGCGACCGGACCCGGAGGTAATGGCGAAATGTTTCTGGCATGGCGCGAACTATGGTTCGCGCGGGCGAGGTTCGGACTGATGGGCGGCGTGGTCGCCCTCATCGCCGTGCTGGTGGTGATGCTGTCGGGACTCTCGACAGGCCTGGTCAATGACGGTGTTTCCGGTTTGAAGGCGCTGCCTGTGGACGCCTTCGCCTTCGCGGGCGGAACCAAATCGGAGTCCGCGTTCACGCGCAGCATCGTCGATACCCGGCAGGTCGGCCAGTGGCGTGCACGCGGCGATGTCACCGAAGCCGCACCGTTCGGGCTCGCGCTGGCCAATACCCGGACCGCGGCCGGGGTGCCCCTCGACTTCGCACTGTTCGGCGTCGACCCGGGTTCGTTCCTGGCCCCTCCGGTGAGCATCGGGGCCGGGCTCGGCAGCCCGGACGGAATCGTGGTCAGCGCAACGGCATTGGACAAGGGCGTGCAGATCGGGGACACCGTCGTCGTGGACCGGCTCGGCGTCACCATGACCGTCGTCGGCGCGACGATCGGGCAGCAGACCTTCGGCCACGTCGACGTCGCGTATGTGCCGCTACCGCTGTGGCAGGCGATTCGCGCCGGGGTGAAACCGGGCGAACCGGCGCGGGCGGGGGCGTACACCGAGGCGAGCGCGGTCGCACTGCGCGGTCACGACATCGATCTCGCCGCCGGCGATCGCGGCATCGGCACCTCGAGCCGCGCCTTGGCGGCGACCTTCGGCTCCTCACCAGGCTACTCGGCGGAGATGTCGACGATGACGCTGATCAAGGTGTTCCTGTACGCCATCTCGGCCCTCGTGGTCGGCGCGTTCTTCACGGTGTGGACGATTCAACGCCGCCGCGAGATCGCCGTGCTGCGAGCTGTCGGAGCGTCGGTGGGCTATCTGCTGCGTGACGGCCTGATCCAGGCGCTGATCGTGCTCATCGGCGCGACCGGCGTCGGGGTGCTGGTCGGAGTGCTCGTGGGCGGGGCGATCCATGGCATGCCCTTCGCCTTGGAAGCCGGCGCGGTCGCGGCGGGCGCGAGCCTGCTGGTGACACTCGGCGCGCTGGGAGCTGTGGCGGCGATCGTTCGAATCGCCCGGGTCGATCCGCTGACCGCGTTGGGAGAGAACCGATGACAACGTCCACCACAACCCGGACATCGCTCGTGCTCGCCGACGTCTGCTTGACGGTCGGGGACGCGGACAACGCGGTGACGGCCCTCGATCACGTGAATCTCACTGTGTCGCGAGGAGAATTCGTTGCCATCGTCGGCCCATCGGGCTCGGGCAAATCGAGTCTTCTGGCGGTAGCTGGCGGCCTGACCAGCCCGGACTCGGGCACGGTGCAGGTCTCCGACCACGATCTCACGCAACTGAGCGCCACCCGGCGCGCCCGGTTCCGGATGGACACCATCGGATTCGTGTTCCAGTCCGGCAATCTCATTCCCGCGCTGTCGGCGGCCGATCAGCTGCGACTTGTCGGGCACGCCGGCGGACGGTCCGTGCGCCGCCGGGCGCGCGATCCCCTGGAACTATTGGCCGCGGTGGGGCTTTCCGCGAAGGCGAGAAGCCGTCCACATCAGCTCTCCGGCGGCGAACGCCAGCGGGTCGGAATCGCGCGGGCCCTGTACGCGCAACCCACGCTCCTGCTGGTCGACGAGCCGACCGCCGCACTGGATCGGGCACGCAGCCACGAGATCGTCCAGCTGCTGGCGACGGAAACGCGCGAACGCGGGGTCGCGACCGTGATGGTCACCCACGACCACGACGTCTTGGAACACTGCGATCGCGTCCTCGAGATGGTCGACGGGAGACTGTCCTAGCCGCACGATGGGCGGCGAGGGCGTTCTCCGCCACGGCGGAGTTCACGTTCTCGCCACCCTCGCCCGCACCGTAATCGGCACATCCATCGCGACCGCGACGGCC
This sequence comes from Nocardia sp. NPDC004151, assembly GCF_042874235.1. Taxonomy (NCBI): domain Bacteria; kingdom Bacillati; phylum Actinomycetota; class Actinomycetes; order Mycobacteriales; family Nocardiaceae; genus Nocardia; species Nocardia sp. NPDC004151. The sequence goes on from NZ_JBIAMR010000014.1 coordinate 41,747, forward strand.
ATGCCCGTCACGCGATCCTCGACGCGCCTCGGACATTCGCGGTACGGTGACCCGGCGCTGGACAGCGCGGTCAGGGTCGACGCGCTGAGACACCCGCATATCCACTGGTCAAGGGCACATAAGTCGGAACTTGCGGCAAACGGACCACTGCCCGGAGTAGCGCGCGGTCAATGAACGCATGCGAGGTTTGCGGTAACGATTAGGCTATGCCGATCGTCGTCGAAGCTCAGGGAGTGCGGCACACCTTCGACTGCTTCGAATGTGCGATCCACCGCATGGCACCCATCTGCGAGCACTGCAACGTCAAGATCATCGGTCACGGCGTGGAGTCGGAAGGCCGGTTCTTCTGCTGCGTGCACTGCGCGGTGTCCGAAGGTGCCATAGGCCTGGTCGACCACATCTGAAACCCCGATAACGACAACGGGACCGATACCGCACAACCTGCGGTACCGGCCCCGTCGAGAGTGTTTGCTGCAATGCAACTTTCGATGACCCTGACGGCGTCCGGTGGCCGTTGGGTCGATCACAGTGGCGGGACCTGGCTCAGAAGACCTGGTCGGCCTGGTCAGGGATGACCGCGCCGGTGGTGTCGTCCTTCGCGGGTGCACCCGATCCGTCCGGGTTGGTGTAGCCCTTGGTGGAGCACGGGTACAGCGAGGTCTTCTGCGCCTTGGGCTCGATGAACATGGGGTTGATCAGCCACTTGCCGTCGCCGTTGAAATACGCGGGGCACATCAGCTCGGTCTTGTTGCGGTTGATCACCAAGCGCAGCGCGGTCGCGTCGCGGACGAAGGTGGCGTCGGTGGTGGAGTCGCCCGCCGCGAAGACCTGGCGGTTGTCCTGGCGCTCCCACGCGGCCGCACCGGTGACGCCGAAGACCCGCTCGTTGATGAAGCAGCGCTTGCCATCGAGGTAGGTAATCGCCTGATCGTCACCGGAACCGCCGCAGCCGACGGTGTGGTAGCTGCGCACACCGTGATCCATGACGTTCTGGATTCCCACGATGTGATTGCGCTGCACACCCAGATGCGGCGCCCAGGCCTCGATCACGGCCTGCGGCGAGGCGGTGATCACCCAGACGTCGAAGCCTTCCTTCTGCAACGTGCGGTAGAGGTCGGCCATCTGGTCGTAGTAGCGGACCCAGGCCACGACCTTCTTGGTGCCCACCATCTGCGTGGCGCCGACCGGGTTGGCGAGGTTCTCCGCGCGGGCGGCCTCGGCGAATTTGGTCACGGTCTCGTCGTTGTAGCCGGAGAGCAGGTTGTTCACCCACGCGTAGGAGGCTTCCGTGCGGCGCTGATTCCAACCGGCGAACGCGGGCTTGCCGGTGGTCGTCGTGGTGTCGTTGTAGACCGTGTACAGCTCATCCGCGCATGCGGTGTTCGTGCTGGTCGGCAGGGGCTGACCGGCGGCGACGGTGGTGCCGCACGCCTGGGACAGCGCCGCGGCGGCATCCTGGGTCAGGTACGGGCTGGTCTGCGTCCAGTCCTTGTTCGGAGGCTGCAATACCTTGTCATTGCGCAGGATCCAGAACGTGGTGGCATCGCCCGCGTCGTTCTTGATCGTCGTGTTGTCCCAGTCGAAGGTGGCGACCGGGTGCTTGTTGCCGTGAACCGCCTTGTTGCACTTGCCGTACTCGTCGACCAGCTGCTGCAGCTTCGAGGCGTTGTCGCCGTACCACTGCAGTGAACGGTCGAGCTGCGCGCAGTTGTTGCTCGACGGGGCCGCGCTCGCCTGTGGCATCGCCAAGGAGGCGAGGCCCAGCATGACCGCCAGCGCGAGTAGATATCTCTTTGTCATGCGCGGCACGCTAGGCATCGCACCCCGCCACAAGCCGTCACCTACGTAAATAAAGGACTGGTGTCCGGCAAATTATTGGCATCGACTCCGCCGCACGAGATCGGGTGCGCGGCAGCCTGTTCCGAAAACGCAACAGAGCCGCAGACCATTGATCTGCGGCTATGCCGTTCGGTGGAGCTGGCGGACCAGCATGCGAACCGTGCTGCTGATCGACGGGCCGGACATCACTGGATCCGCGCGGCCGGCACCCGACCGCGGTTGTCAGCGGTTCAATCGCCCTGGAGCAAGAGCCGGAACGACGAATGAGCCGGGGTCAGCGGCCGCACGGCACGAAAGCCCTTCTCATCCAACGTCAGTACGTCGTTGGTGAGGTAACGCTCGGCGAGCACGACAGTCACCGCATCGGCCAGATCGAGCCGCAGGCCGCGATACTGCTCGATGATCTTCTGAGCAACCCGGAGGTCATCGCGGTCCACCGGAGGCACAAGCACCGCACCCTCCTCGGCGGAGGTGAGCAGATCGTCGAGGACGAGATCGGCTACATGGCGGTCTTTTCCGAATCGCGCGACCAGCAGATGATCGACCTCGTCCAGCACGAGCGGCGAGACAACCGCGACGGAGGTGGCGAGGAATTCACGGGCTCGCTCGTGCAGGTCCGCAGCGCGATCGTAGGCAGCGATGATGGCCGAAGTGTCAGCGACGAAGAAGCTCACTCGCCGTATGCCTCGCCGAGCAAATCCTCACTGTCAGAGGCAAACCCAGGATCGCCGGAATCGAACGACGGCCACGGACGGGTGCGCCGGACCCGGTGCGCCCGCATCAATACCAGGTCTATCCCCTCGCGGATCAAATCGGCTTCCGATCGCCCCGCTGCTTCGGCAGCCTCTTTGAGACGGGCAGCCTGCTCGGGATCCAGGTACACGCTCGTTTTGGCCTTCATAAAGGTAGGGTACTGCGTAGGGCACCTGCCGGGTTCGTGCATTACCGAAAAGCAGCAGAGCTCCAGGTCGATGACCTGCGGCTCTGCTGTGAAGTGGGGCTGGCGGACCAGCGTACGAACCGGGCGGTGTTGATGGACGGGTCGGACATCCTGATCCGGGCGGTGGGCGCCCGTTCGAACTCGTTGGGCGGTGTCCGGTGATCGCGATCGCTCCACTCGCCCGACCGGTACGAATCAACTGCGAATCAGGCCGACTCATCGACTACACGATGGCGAAGCAACTGTTCCAACCTCGGCCAATAAGCGCACGTTCGTAGCGGCAGAACGCGCACAAATCGTGCGGCAGAACGCGCATGTATAGCGTGGCAGGGATGGTCGACCAGCCGGCAGTTTTTACAGAATAGGTCCGAAATGGGACATTATCTGTCATGACCGAGAGGCACTTCATCAGCCTGGACGAAACAGCAGCAGCACTTGAAGTGTCCACTCGGCATGTGCGTCGCCTCGTGAATTCAGGAAGCTTGACCCAGGTCACCCGTGGGGTGCTCGAGCGAGATTCGGTGGATCGCTACCTGATGTCGCAGCGCCAAGGTCGAACTCGCTCGTGGGCCGAGCACACGGCGTGGGGAGCGATCGCGATCCTCTCCGACGGAGAGGCCGACTGGCTCGGCCCAACCCAGACCTCGCGGGTCCGACGCACGCTCCGGGACCTAGTCGATCCGAGTGAACTGATTTCACGGGTCCGCGACCGCGCTCATGTGCGTACATTCGCGGCCCACCGTGCCGCCATACCCCGGCTTCGCGCAATTGTCTTGCACCCCAATATGAATGCTCTCGGCATCGTTGACAGCGGAGAGGGCCGGATCGACGGTTACATCGCCGCACAAGAACTCGACGGCGTGATTCGGACCCTTGGCCTCCGGGCCGAGTCCTCTGGTGACATCACCCTGCGTGTCACCGAATTCGACTTCGACCAAGTCGGCAAGCTCGTCTCCACCAGCGCCGTCGTCGCGGCGCTCGATGCCGCGACCGCTCTCGATCCACGCATCCGGGGGGTCGGACAACGCGCTCTCGCCGAGACACTGGAGGCATACCGATGAGCGATCAGGCGCAGCGACCAACGATCGACATCGCATCCCCTGCCAGGCGGCTGGCCACCGCCGTGGCCCAACGTCGCCGAACTGGCCGAGGTTCTCCCACGCGACAAACTGGACTCTGGTCGGCGGGCTCATGACCCAGCAGCACACAATCCATCACGGCATCGGCATCGTTCGCCCGACCAACGACGTCGACATTGTGCTGCGCATCGAGACCGAGCGTGGCATTCCGAATACCTCGGCGACCGCATTCGAAATGCCTCGGTTATCAACTGCAGCCATCTATCGACCCACGCAATAACACCGCGCACTGGTTCGTTCGCGGAACGACAACCGTCGATCTCGTCGCAGGTTTGCCGACAGAGGACCACGCCGACGTCCTGATCTCCGACCATCCAACACCTAGGGTTGTCGAACGACTCCGCGGCCGTGAAATGGTTCGCCTCGAGGCAGGTACCCAAGCCCTGCGCCGAACCATCAACGCACGCATCGAGATAGCAGCAGGGCTGGTCGCCGACACTCCGTGCCGCGCCCGTTCGGGGCCGTGATTCTCGAGGCAGCGGCTTACACGGGCCTCACGACGGATCGCTTGGGCCAGTTTGGGCTGCTCCCGGACCAGGCGCTCGGAATTTCCAGTCGAGCCATCACTTCCGCGATCGCTCGCTGCCTTTCGAGATCTGGTAGGACGTGCGCAGCACTGCTGCGCAAAAGAGCGTTGCATCGACGTCGCTGGTCGCGCTTGTGGGCAGTACTCGACAGGTGGGCCATCGGGCGGTCAAGACCATGACGCAGATCACGTGATGGCGCCCGTCGGATGAAGCGAGGGGAACCCTCTGTGGGTTCGCGATCCACGCGCGGTACACGCCCGACTGGTAGATCACGATCACGCCACGTGGCATGTCGCACCTGGCGTATCGACGGCCACATGTACATCATGTACATGATGTACATCTGGCCGCAGCGGAAGAGATCGAGGGACCGATGACGACCACAGAGCGAATCACGTCTGTCGAGCGATACAGCTCCATGAACAGCGCTAGAGAACACTTCGCCCAAATGCTGACGGCCGCCGAAGAGGGCAACGTCGCCGTGGTGTCTCGTAAGGGTAAGGATTCCGCGCTCGTGGAGGTTGGGCGGCTCCGGTGGCTGCTTTCCCACATCATCCGTGTCCACGAACCGCAAGTAGTGCGGGAAAACAACAACTGGGTCGCATACCTGCCAGGTCTTCCACTGGCCGTGGAGGAGCCCGACCTCGATACGGCGATCACCGCCTTGATCGAAGCTATGCGCGAGTACACCGCTGACTGGCAGGACCATCTCCATGCCGCGCTCAATCATCAGAAGAACGTCGACTTCGTGCAGTTCGTGGAGCTATCCACGGACGAGCAGCTGAGAGAGTGGTTGACGGCGGCCGAACAATGACTCAGCACCCTCCGGGTAACAAGAAGGCTCACGAAACGTTCTGCCACCACGATGAATGGGTGCGCGTCCGCAACGCCACAGGTGGTGTGGTCAGGCACCACACCACATGGGAATTGCCGCTTTCGGACGGTCGTGTCTTGCGTACCCGGATCTCGCGGCCCATGGACAACACCGACTACGGATCCAAGCTGTGGTGCCAGATCCTGAAGGACCAACTCGAGGTCAGCGAAGCCCAGTTCTGGGCATGCGTAAACGATCGAGTTCGTCCAGCGCGCACCCCAGAATCTGTCATGATCCCCGACAAGGAGCCAATCCCTCTCGGTATCGTCGAGAAGCTCATACGCCTGGTTCACCTGACCCCAGGGGAAATCGAGGAGATGACCAAAGATCAGGCGGTAGCCCGGCTCAACCAATTCTGGGCTGAACAGTGAGCTCCGCCGACTCCTCATTTAGATGAAAGCCCGGAGAACCGTGGGGCTACCACCTTGGCACCAGCTCGGCGGTGATGCCCGATGAACGGCCGAGGCGACATCACAGCGGCGGACGGGGCAGCGATTGGGTGCGCGGATGGGTCGGCAGGTGCCCGGCGTCCTATAGCCGCCACCCCAAACGCCGAACACGCCAACGGTATCCGGGCTGCTCGGGCACACATTCGAGGTACCTGGGCGAAATCCAGAATGAATAGCAAAACTCATACGCATCTCGGTAGGGGCGTGCAGTGAACGCCGCGTGCACCGCCGCAGATGTCCGGACGCCGGCACCTGGTTTCACCTCCGCGACCGCGACGACGCCTCCACTCCCTCCTTCCACCGCAAAGTGCTTACCGCCAACCAGATCACAGCACTCGAATTCGTCTCTACCCAGCGCGTACAGGATCGGCTAAGCAAACTCGGTGAGTAGGCAGACCCTTCGCTTTCTGTGAATCCCTCGGTCCGGGGAGAACGACTTCTCTTGCCCGGCAGCGCCATCGAGTCAAAACGGTCGAGCCGCGGAGCCTTGGACCTTGCCACCTTCGTGCTCTCCGACCTGATCGGACCGGCTGCCGTCCCCACCTTCCGCATCCTCCAACCCGGAAACGACATTGGGGCTGGTACCGCCTCTGCGGTACCAGCCCCAATGGAGTCGGTTCGTGCAATGACACGATGAGTGGAGCTAAGGGGACTCGAACCCCTGACCCCCACACTGCCAGTGTGGTGCGCTACCAGCTGCGCCATAGCCCCTTGCGGTTGTCGCTGGGATTACCCGGCGACTGGACGAAGGTACACCATGGGGGTTGGGGGTGTGCAAATCGCCTGGTAAAGGTGGGTCTTTCGGGGGAAGTGGTGGGTTGGGTCGCACGGATGGCGGGGCACTCGGTGTTGAGGTCGGCGGCTGCGCCGGAGAGTGTGAGTTTCCCGCCTACTGTCGAGTTGCGGCATGGGACACAGGGATTCAACAGTTTCGCGGAGGTCGTGCTGCGGGACGGGTCGCTGTACACGCGGCCTCGGGAGTCAGGGGGTCCGTGGCGGAAGGTGCCGACACCGGGGTGTTTGGACGGGCAGGTCACCGCGGTGTCGGTGGACGGGGAACATGCTCGTGGCCGCGGATCGGAACGGGCGGATCACCGTCGCCCCGCTGGGCGCGACCCTGCACGGGGGCTGAGCACGACGGCTAGCTGGGGATCATCGCCCCAGGGTGGTACGTGACCGCGGGGTTCCACAGGAAGAACCCGTTGTACCCCGCCGCATAGGTGGCGTCGATCTGGGCCTTCACCTGCTCGTCCCCGTAGGAGACGCCCAGACTGAAGTCCTGCAGCCACGGAATCACCTGCGCACTGGTCCCCGCCGTGCGCGCCCGGAAGTCCTGCAGCGACCGGAACACGATGTCGTAGGGCTGCGAGTTCGGGCTCGCGACATCGTATTCCCCGGCATGCCAGTGCGACGGATACAGCATGGGCGCCAGGAAATCCGAGTAGCGCGCCATCGCCGGGATGTCCTGGGCGATCTCGTCGGGCCGGGTGGCGGCGATACCGAACACGGCGGCGCTCAACGACGCACCGGCCTGGTGGATCGGCTCCCGGCAGTCGCGCAGGAAGTTGGCGATCGAGTCCGACGGGGATTCGGTGAGCCCCGGGAACTGCATGCCGCCGAGCCCGCCGTCGGGGCGGCGGATGTAGTCGTACATGACGCCGTCGAAGCCGAGCTTCGCCGCCTCGACGGCGAGATCACGGTTGTAGGACCGGATTTCGGGACTCCCGAAGTTGGTGAACGCGATCGCGCCGTAACCGCTGGAGTACGGCTGACCACCCGCGTTCTGGATCACCCAGTCGGGATGGCCGTTGCGCCAGGCCCACACGGCGACGGTCGGATCGCGGAAGGCGACGATGCGGCCGATGACCTTCAACCCCATGTCGTGCAGTTGCTTCAGTGCGGCCGGGGCGTCGTAAATCGTGGTGGCGGCACCGGATTCGCGGGCCAGCGGCACCTGCGAGTCGTAGCCGATCATGCCGTCCTCGTCCTTGATGTCGAGCTGCACGGTGTCGATCCGGCCCTGACGGGCGAGATCCAGCACGGCCTCCCGCATCGGGTCGTAGGCCCACGCGTAGGCGGTGACGTGGACGGCGCGAATGCGCGGCAACGTCACCTCGACCTTCACCAGGCTGACGACGGTGTCCCCCGCCGCACCGGTGGCCACCACCGTCGCGTCGACCGGACCGTGCGGCAGCCGGATCTCGAAGGAGCCGTCCAGGCTGGGACGCACCGACTGGTCGCCGATCGCGACCTGGTTCGCGCCGATCGCCTTGCCGCGCACCAGCACCGGGTCCCGATAGGAGGTGGCTGCGGGGGTCGGTGCGAGTTCCAGGGTGGGCGGCTGGACGGCGGCCGAGGGGCGGCTGCGGCCGAAGACGAACACCACCGCGGCGAGCACCAGGCACAGCACCGCGCCGATCGCGAGCAGGGCGGACCGCCGACGGCGGATCGACCGGAGTCGCATGAGCAACCTAGACACCAACTTCCACAGACGGCTGTTGGGCATCACTATCTCGCCTGTATGCGAACAACGTCCGATTTTCGCGGAGATCACGTCAAAACCGTTGTCGCCGCGTAGCGTTGCGGCGATGAAGGCGTCGACCATGCTGCGAATGGTCACGGCGGCGCTGCTGTGCGCGACCGCCACCGCGTGCGGAGGATCCACCGCTCCGAGCCCGGCGGCCGCGCCCGCCCCGCCCCCGGCGGCGGCCAAGCCACCGGATCCGGCCGCGGTCGCCGCCAATGAGCTGGGCCGGATCCCGATCCTCATGTACCACCGCGTCGAAGCCGCACCCGGCGGCGAATACGACCAGACCCCGGCGAAATTCACCGCCGAACTGGAGCGGCTCCACGCCGAGGGCTACCGCCCGATCACCATCACCGAGTACCTGTCGGGCGTCATCGACCTACCCGCGGGCACCCATCCGGTGATCCTCACCTTCGACGACTCCACCGGCAGCCAGCTGACCCTCACCCCGGCCGGCGACCCCACCCCCGACTGCGCCGTCGGCCTGCTCGAGCAATTCCATTCCCGCCACCCGGATTTCGCGGCCACCGCCACCTTCTTCATCAACAACGAACCCTTCGGCGAGGACGCCCGCACCCTGCCCTGGCTGGTGCGCCACGGCTACGACATCGGCGCGCACACCGCCACCCACGCCAATCTGGGCCAGCTGCCGCCCGCCGACGTGCAACGCGAACTGGTCCAGAACATCCGCGCCATCACCACCGCCGCCCCCGGCACCACCATCCGGTCCATGGCCCTGCCGCTCGGCGTCTATCCCGCCGACCACGGCCTGGCCCGCGCGGGCAGCTGGGACGGCACGCCCTACCGGTTCGGCGGCGTCCTGCTGGTCGGCTCCAACCCGGCCGCCTCGCCTTTCACGGCGGCCCTGGACCCGGCGGGCATCCCCCGAATCCGGTCCGGCCGCAGCTCCGTCGCGTTCGACTCCGGCTACTGGCTCGACTGGCTGGCGGCCAACCCGGCCGAGCGCTACACCTCCGACGGCGACGCCACGCATGTCTCGTTCCCGCGCGCCGCCGCCGCAGAACTGTCCGTGAGCTGGAACTCGACCGCGCAGCCGTACTGACCGCGCGCAGCCTGGCGCTTTGGCTCCTGTTCCTCCGGACGCGCGCGATACTGTTCGGTGTGAGCGCAATTCGGCACAGCCCTGCCCCGGCGAGGTCGAGCGGACGGGTTCCGCGCAACGCCGAATTGCTACTGTGCGCGGCGGCGCTGGCGCTGACCGGGTTCGCGTATCTGGCCATGACCTCCACCACCGGCAGCGGGTTCGACGGGCAGAGCATTCGGGCGCTGGTCGTCTTCACCGTGTTCGTGTTGGTCACGCATCTGGCGGTGCGGTGGTGGGCGCCGGCGGCCGATCCGGTGTTATTGCCGTGCGTGGCGCTGCTCAACGGGATCGGGCTGGTTCTCATCGATCGGCTCGACCGGGCGGAGGTGACGCAGGCCGCGCACGCGGGCAAGCCGATCCCTTCGTCGGATTCGGCGCATCAGCTGATCTGGACCGGCTTGGGCATGGCCTTGTTCGTACTGGTGCTGGCCTTGGTGCCCGATCACACCAAACCCGCCCGATACGGCTACACCTGTGGACTTGCCGGGGTGATCCTGCTGCTCATCCCCGCGCTGCTGCCGTCCCGCTTCAGTGAGGTCAACGGCGGCAAGAGCTGGATTCTGATCAGCGGCTTCTCGATTCAGCCCGGTGAGTTCGCCAAGGTGCTGTTGATCATCTTCATCGCCGCCTTCCTGGTCGCCAACCGGGATCTGTTCACCACGGCGGGAAAACGCTTCCTGGGCATGACCTTCCCGCGCCTGCGCGATCTGGCCCCGCTGCTGCTCGTCACCTTCGTCGCGGTGCTGGTGCTGGTGTACGAGAAGAACCTGGGCTTCTCGCTGCTGGTGTTCGGGACCGTGCTGGCCATGATGTACATCGCGACCGGGCGGGCGTCGTGGCTGCTGATCGGGCTGGCCATGTTCTCGGTCGGCGCGATCATCGCCTACGGGCTGTTCGCGCATGTGCGGGTGCGCGTACAGGTGTGGCAGGACCCGCTGGCCACGTATTACACGACGGGATACCAGATCTCGCAGGGCCTGTTCGGCATGGGCACCGGCGGGCTGATCGGCACCGGCCTGGGCAATGGCCGGCCGCAGGACGTGCCGTTCGCCAAGACCGACTTCATCATCTCCACCATCGGCGAGGAACTCGGACTGGCCGGGCTGGCCGGGGTGCTGGCGCTGTTCCTGATCCTGTGCGTGCGCGGTTTCAGCGCCGCCCTCACCACCCGCGACGCGTTCGGCAAACTGCTGGGCGGCGGACTGGCGTTCTCCATCGGCTGGCAGTTGTTCGTGGTGGTCGGCGGTGTCACCAAACTGATTCCACTGACCGGCCTGACCACGCCGTTCATGTCCTATGGCGGTTCCTCGCTGCTCGCCAACTACATCATCCTGGCGCTGCTCATCCGGATCTCCGGCGACGCCCGGTCGGCCCCGCCGCCGCCCGCGCGCCCCACCGCCCCGGTGCCGCCGATCGCCGAGGACCTGACCGCCCACGTGTCCCGCCGCCTGCTGCCCCGCCGCCGCTGAACCGGAGGCCATCGATCCGATTGCGCTGCCGCACAGCCCGAACCGGGAGCATGCTGGACCGGTGACTTCCTCCAGCACCGGTCGGACCGCCCTCGACAATGTGCGCGTCTTCGACGGCCGAGGACTGACCGAACCGACCACGATCGTCATCGACGGCGCGATCATCGGCGCCGATGACACGGGGGCCGACCGCATCGACGCGGTGGGCGCGGTCCTGCTGCCCGGCCTCATCGACGCCCACGTCCACATCCGCGACCATGACACCCCGGCGCTGCTCGCCGCGCACGGCGTCACCACCGGCCTGGACATGGCCTGTGAGCCCGAGGTGGTCGCCGACCTCCGGAACACCGTCGGCACCAGCGATATTCGCAGCGCGGGCCGCGCCATCGTCGGACCCGACGGCATGCACGGCAAATTCCTCGGCGAACCCGCCATCATCCGCGACGCGGAGCAGGCCGAACCGGCTGTCGCCCAGCGCCATTCGACCGGGTCCGACTACATCAAGCTGGTGCTGGAGGCCCTCGGCGAGGGCGGCCCGGACGCCGCCTCCGCCAAGGCCGTCGTCGCCGAGGCCCATGCCCGCGGCCTGCTCGTCATCGCCCACGCGGCCACCCCCGGCGCGTACACCATGGCGCTGGACGCGGGCGCGGACGTCATCACCCACGTCCCCGCGGGCAATCCGCTCCCGGCCGCCACCATCGAACGCATCGCCGCCGAGGGCACGATCGTGGTCCCCACCCTCACCATGATGGAAGGGATGGCCGCGGTGCGGGGCTTTCCCGACGCGTTCGGCGCGTGCCTGGCGTCGGTTGCCGCCATGCACGCCGCGGGCATCCCGATCCTCGCGGGCACCGACGCCAACGCCAATCCCGGCGTCCCCATGAATCCCGCGTTCGGGTCGAGCCTGCACCATGAACTCGAACTGCTGGTCGCGGCCGGACTCTCCCCCGCCGAGGCCCTGCACGCCGCGACGGCGGGGCCCGCCGAACGGTTCGGTCTCGCGGATCGCGGGGCGATCACCCCGGGACTGCGCGCCGATCTCGTTCTGCTCGACGCGGATCCGCTCGCCGACATCACCGCGACGACGCGCATCCGTCAGATCTGGTCCGCCGGAATCCCGGTCCCCCGGTAGGTTTCAGTCGCGGACGGGCAGCCGATCGGTCACCAGGCGGGTCAGCGGGCTCAGGGTCAGGCAGATCGTGAGCCAGCACGCGCCCATCAGCCATCCGGCCAGCACGTCCGTCGGCCAGTGCACGCCCAGATAAAGACGCGACAAGCCGACGGCGAGCACGAACAGGGCGGCGAGCGCGGTCACCACGGCCCTGGCGACCGGCCGGAGCCAGGGCAGTGCGACGACGACCAGGATCCCGAGCACCACCGTCGAGCCGAGGGTGTGGCCGGAGGGATAGGAGTGGTTCGTCTCGGTGACGAGGTGATCGATGACCGGCGGACGGTCGCGCCCGATCAGGAGTTTGCCGAAGAAGACGATCAGTCCCGCCCCGGCCGAGGTCACGGCGACGAGCACGGCCCGGTCCCAATACCTGCGCCAGGCCAGGAACAGACAGGCCAGCGTCGAGTAGACCGTGACCGACGTGGTGTCGCCCGCCGCGCTGATCGCCTTAGCGACCGTGGTCCAGGTGTCGGTGCGGTGGTCGATGAACCACTGCAACCAGGCCGCGTCAGGTCCGGCGGGACCGTGCGCCCAGACCACCACGCAGGTGAGGGCGATGATGATCGCCGCCAGCACGGACGCGATGAACACACCGGTGAGCGTGTAGTCGGCCGGTGGTGTCGTCGGCGCTGTCTCCTTCGGCGTGGGCGGTGTGGACGGCATGTCATCGAGGTTGCCACGCCTTCGCTGAGAGAATCTCGAGAGTCGGGTCCCAGTGGTGGGTACGGGCCGTGACCATGGGGCACTGGCGGTGTAGCCGAAACAGTCGCATACTCGGATATGTAAGCATCGGCTGATTACTAAATGACCATCCAGCCTTCGGAAGAAGAGTGCTGACATGAACGATATTTCGATCGACACTCCCTATTTGTCCGGCGTCTCCCGGATCGGCATCGAAAATGCTCTGGTCACCGCGGGATACGACCTCCGCCGTGTGCGGCTCACCGATCTCACGCTGGTGGAGGACTTCCACACCATGGGCCGGATCGCCACGGGCGCGCTGGTGGAACTGGCGGGAATCACCGCGGATTCGCGGGTGCTGGATGCCGGCAGCGGGATCGGGGGGACCGCGCGATTCATCGCCGACAGCCGGAGATGCCGGGTCACGACCGTGGACCTGACCGAGGACTACTGCGAGACGGCGCGGTGGATCAACAAGCTTGTCGGACTGGATGATCGGATCACGGTGCGGCAGGGCGACGTCACCGATCTACCGTTCGCGGACAACAGCTTCGACACGATCGTCAGCCAGCACGTGCAGATGAACATCGCCGACAAGGACGGCCTCTACCGCGAGGCGCATCGGGTGCTGGATACCGGTGGCCTGCTGGCCATCTGGGATATCACCACCGCATCCGAGGGCGAGCCCGACTTCCCGCTCCCGTGGGCGGACCGCGCGGACCAGAGTCACCTGGTGACCGCCGGCGAACTGCGCGCGGCCGTCGAACGATCGGGCCTGACGGTGGAGCGGTGGGAGGACCTCACCGAGCAGGCGACCACCGTCATGCGGATGGTGCTGGCGAATCCGCCGAATCCCGTTGGCCTGCAATCCTTCGTCGCGAACTTTCCGGCCAAGATCGAGCACCTGACCGAGGCACTCGCGGACGGGCGCTTGCGGGCGATCCGGGGGATCGCCCGCAAGCCCTGATCAGCTCGACCCGGCTTGCTCGGCTCAGCGCAGCGTGACCGTGGTCGGCAGGGTGGCGAAGCCGCGGTTGTTGGAGGCGTGGATGCGCTTGCTGCCCGCGGTGTCCACCTCGAAATCGGCGACGCGGGAAGCGATTTCCTGCAGGGCCGTGCGCAGCTCCAGCAGCGCCAGGTTGGAGCCCAGACAATGGTGGCGGCCGCTGCCGAAGACCAGCGAGGCGGAAGTGTCGCGGTCCAGGTCGAAGGTGTCCGGGTCGGCGAAGACCTCCGGATCGCGGTTGGCGGCGCCGGTGAGCAGCAGCACGCGGGCATCGGCGGGGATGGTGACGCCGTGCAGTTCGACCGCCTCGGTGGTGGTGCGCAGCTGGGTCTGGGTGGCCGGATCCCAGCGCATGGCCTCGTCGATCCAGTCGTCGATCCGGCCGTCGAGCGCGGCGCGGCGGGCCTCGGGATGCAGGGCGGCGGCGTTCCAGGCATTGCCGAAGGTCAGCATGCTGGTCTCGATGCCCGCGCCGACCAGCAGGATCAGCACGCCCACGATCTCCTCGGGGGTGAGCCGGTCGTCGCCCTCGGCGGCGTCGAGCAGGCCGGACAGCAGGTCCTCCTGGCGGGACTTGCTGCGCTCGATGGTCAGCTCGGTGTAGTAGCCGACCAGCGCGCCGATCGCCTGCATGGCCTCGGGCCGCAGGTCGGTGGACTCCTCCTCGGTGTACATGATCTCCATGCCGAGCTTGCGCAGCATCTCCCGATCGCCCTCGGGCACGCCGACCAGCTCGGAGATCACCTCGGTCGGGAACGGCCCGGCGAACTCCGCCATCAGATCGAAGCTGCCGCGCGCGAGCAGCGGCTCCAGCATCGAGACCGCGATCTCGCGCAGCCGCGGCCCCAGCGCCTGCACCCGGTGCGCGGTGAAGGCCCGCGTCACCAGGCCGCGCAGCCGGGTGTGCTTGGGCGGGTCCATGGCGACGAAGGAGAAGAAGCGCTCGGCTTGCGGGCCCCAGAAGGCGGGCTCCATACGCAGGCCGTTCTTGCTGGAGAAACGATCCGAATCGCGGAGGGCGGCGAGCACGTCCGCGTGGCGCGACAGGGCCCAGAAATCGTCGGTCTCGTTCCGGTAGACCGGGGCCTCGCTGCGCAACCTGGCATAGTAAGGGTACGGATCGGAATGGACTTCGAAATCGAACGGGCTGTATCGCAACTGCATGACGAACCTTCCGGCGATGTCGCGGCGCGGGCGCGGGACCGCCGCTACCGATCCGCAACTGGAGCTGACATAGTCAGACAGTAGCCGAAAAGGATTGGGAGCGTTGTGAACTCGGATTCAGCGGCGGAGCGCGTCGACACCACCAAACCACACCCGGCCCGCCGGTACGACTATTGGCTGGGTGGTAAGGACAATTTCCCCGCGGATCGCGAATCCGCCGACGCGGTCGCCGAGGCTTTTCCGACAGTCCAGCTCGCCGCGGTCGAGAATCGGAATTTCCTGCGGCGCGCCGTTGCATATCTGACCGGTGAAGCCGGAATCCGCCAGTTCCTCGATATCGGCACCGGCCTGCCCACCGCGGGCAATGTGCACGAGATCGCCCAGGGCATCGCCCCCGAATCCCGCATCGTCTACGTCGACAACGACCCCATCGTGCTGGTGCACGCCCGGCACCTGCTCGACAGCTCCCCCGAGGGCCGGACCGCCTACCTGGACGCGGACCTCCGCGACCCGAAGCGCATCCTCGATCACCCCGACCTACGCTCGACCATCGACCTGAGTCAGCCGGTCGCGCTCATGGTGGTGGCGGTGGCGCACTTCATGCCCGACGACGAGCACCCCTACGAGCTGATCCGCACCCTCACCGACGCCCTGGCGCCGGGCAGCTACCTGGTCATGTCGCACGCCACCAACGACTACTTCGACGAGCATGATCTGGCCCGGTCGGCCGAGGCCAACACCCGCAGCGGCGTGCCGTTCCAACTGCGCTCGAGCGCCGAATTCGCCCAGTTCTTCGACGGCTTCACCCTGGTCCCGCCGGGCATCACCGCGGTCACGCTGTGGCGGCCGGAGGAGTATCGGCCGCATCCGCGACCGGAGGCGGTGTCCATGCTCGGCGCGGTGGCCCGGATTCCCTGACCGGTCCGCGCCGAGCCGCGTGGTCACAACCTGCCGACATCCTTGAGCACCCGCCGGGCCTGCGCGAAGAGCATGCCCACATTGACCGATTTGCGGCACACCACCACCACGACCACATCCTCGCGGCTCTCGGTCCTCACGAACAGGTGGGTGAGGTTGTCACTGTTGACCAGGACCTCCTGGAAGTAGTGGCGGTCGGAGCGGATGCCGCGGCGCTCCTTCCAGATGTTCTCGATCATGACCACATTGCGGCCCTGGAACAGCTCCAGGGTGGCCGCGGCCAGCAGATCGAGCACTTCGGTGGGGTGGTTGTCGACGGTCTCCACGGCCAGCAACATGCCGGTCGCCATATCGATGGCGCCCGCGGCGATGCAGTCAGGCACGTCCGATCGCAGCATCTTGACCAGCGTCGCGATTCGATCCGTCATGCTGCCGGGTGCGCCGGCTCCGCTCGGATTGTTCATTGCGTCCTCTCTGATTTCCTTGGGGTGAGGCTTCGTTGACCGCCGCGCAGCATGGGCTGGGGCGGGCTGGGCGGGAGCGCGTCATTGATGCCGCTGGCCCCGCGGCGGCGGCGCGGCAGCAAGGTGCGGCCGGTCAGGCCGCGGGCGGACGCGGGGCCGAGCGGACCCGGATCGGCTTCCACCGGTGCGATGACGAGCAGGTCGTCGTCGAGCATCCGGACCACCTCGACGGTGACCGCGTACAGGCTGCGGCACAACAACTTCGCGATATCGCGGCAGCTGCGGCGGCCATTGGACCACAGCAGGATCTCGCGGCGGTGGCCGCTGCCCGGACCGCTGAGCAACACCCGGCCACGTTCGGTGAGCTGCAGGTGATTGCGGTGCGGGGAGATACGGCCGTGGGCGAGCGCGCCCAGCCGCCGTTCGGTCTCCAGCAGTATCCACTCGGGTTCGAAGCCGGGCACCTGCGGCGCGGCGTCCTCGAATGTGCCGGGCGCGTCGGTGGATTCGAGGTCAGTGTCCGACTGCCAGAAGCAGTTGCCGATCCAGCCTGAGGTGATGGCGAAACAGCCGTCCACCGCGGCCATCATGGTCACCACGCGCAGATCGGCCTCCCCGGTGGAGGTGCGCCCGGGGCGCGCGAGCAATTCGCGCACCCCGGGCGCACCGGGCGAGTCCACCGTGACCACCAGCCCGTGGACGATGCGGAGGTCGCCGCCCGGCTCCCCGGTCACCCGCAGTACCCCGGTCCGCGTGGTGGCCGCCGCCTGCGCCAGTTCCCGGACCAGCTCGCGGGCCGATTCGCGGTCCAACGCCGGAAGGCGCCCGGGTCCGGCGACAGGTCCCGTAGTCATGCGCGAACTCCTGGGGAAATAGGCAGAACGACATGGCGCGAATGTGCGACCGACCGCGGCCGACAGCGAAATGCGCACGCCTGGTGAATATTTCGACGGCGAATCGCACCAAACTCGCTCTCCGCGTGTGGGATATCGTGACAGCCCAGCAGTTTTGGGGCAATGGATTCCTGCGAATCGAGTACTTAAGTCCCTTCGCGGCTACCGAATTCACTGGGCGGGATACCAGCATCACCAGCGCAAGCGATCCGCTACCCGCGCGTCACAGGGGTCAAGTCCTATTAACAGAGGCAGCGCGGAGTCACAATTCTTCCCGACGGAATTATTTTGCGGCGCAATATGAACCGCCCGGTCGAATTGATTTGTCTGATTTCGAATCGGCGCGATTATCGAGGACTCACCGATCGCGCGGGACGACGCATTCCGCCAGGGCCAGCAGATCCGCGGCGGGACGTCCCCCCAGCATGTCCGCGGCGGCGCGCAGATGGCGCAGGGATTCCGCTTGCGCCCAAGCCTTTCCGCCCGCACGCGCGATGAGATCCGCGGCGTGCGCGGCCGATTCGCGATCCAGAGCCTTCCTGGGCCCGGTCGTGATGCCGGCCCAGGCAGAGCTCGATGACCACGTCCGCCAGCCGCGCGATGCTGTCCAGCGTCGTGGTCGCCGGGGCGTCGGCCAGGGTCCAGATGGCCCGGCTGTGCAGGGCGTCCCCGACCAGCACCGCGTCGTCCACGCCCCATAACTGCCACACCGTGGGACGCCCCCGGCGCACGGTGCCACCCTCCACGATGTCGTCGTGGATGACCGTGAAGTTGTGCACCATCTCGGCCGCGGCCGCGGCGTGCACGGCGGCGGCGGGCTCGGCGTCCAGGGCCGCGGCGGGCGCCAGCACCAGCGCCGGGCGCAGTCCCCGGCCCGACTCCCCCTCCGCCACCACACCGTTCGCGTCGCACCAGCCCACGTGGTACTCGGCCATCAGGCGCAATTCACTGGGCAGGGTGTCGAACGCGACCCGCAGCAGCGGCCGGGTGAGACTCTTGGCCCGCCGCAGTAGGTACGGGGCCCGCTCATCGAGCCCGATTCCACTGTCCCGCGTGCCTTTCCGGTGAGAAACGCGGGACCGGCCGCTGTCGACGAACTCATGGCAACCTCCAGTGAACTGCTGCGGACTCGTGATCGCCGGACCCGACCGGGCCGGCGCCGACCCGATGGGCACCGGGCCCCGCGAGATGTGGGTGCCGACCGGCTCAGCGACGAGCCGCGGGGACGGCGTGCGCGCTGACGAACGGCCCCAGCGGGCGGCCGAACGCCGGCCTGGGCCGCGGCACGCGCAGCGCCGCCTCGGAGTAGCGTCCGGTCCTGATGTGCCAGTGCAGGTTTCCGGCCATGTGATCGCGCAGCCGATCGACGTGCGTCAGCAGCGCGGCCCGGACCTCCTCCGACAGTTGATGATCGGCCATGAAGCCCGGAAGCTGATCGCGGACAACGAGTTCGAACTGCCGCAGCCGCTCATTGGCCAGGTCCACCACGATCGCCGACGCGCGCTCCCGCGAACAGCCCAGGAACGACTGCGTCAGATACACCAGATTGTGCAACTCGTGGTCATATTCGATTTCCCGCTGATACGAGTACAGATCGTTGACCAGACCGGCGTAGTCCTGCGCCGAATGGTGCAGCTGCCGGACGATACCGGAGTCCGCGAGTTCCGCGACCGCCGGATCCGAGACAACTCCGGGCGAATGGAGAGCATCCAGCGCGCCGAACAAGGGACCGCCGGAGGTGATCCGCCGCAATTCGAGATAGTCGACCGGATCCGGCAAACGGTTCCGGGTCTCGTTCTCCAGCACGGTGATCCAGCCGTCGACGAGTTCGATCAGCGCCGCACGCAGTCGATTCCGGCCACTGTCGTCGCACACCGCCGACGTCTCCCGCCACAGCGCGGCCAGACCGAATTCGAGCGGACTGGACGGCGCCGGCGCGCTCTCGCTCAGCTGAAGGGGTAAGCGCCGCAATTGATCCCGGCCCGAGACCGGATCGGCCCGGAACACCCGGGTCCCCAGATCATCGGCGTAGCTGCCCCAGGCGCACCAGCGCGAGCGCGACATCAAGGTCTCCGCGTCGGCCTCGGGGTCGGCCATGGCCAGGAGCGCCGGGAAGTCCGCGCCCGTCAGCGATTCCGCTGTCCAGCCCACCCGCGGATCCAGCAGTCCCACCGAGGCCGCCCACTTCGAGACATCGGCGCGGGCCAGCTCCACGTGCGGATTCACCCCCACGACATAGGGCATCTCCAGCCCGGTGACGGGCAGCGGACCTGCCACCCGGGGCGGCGGCACATGCTGATTCAGCTGTACCCGCAGCCCGGGCCGCAGCCGTGCGCCGGCGGTGCCCAGCCCGGTCGGCCCCCGATCGACGCCGCTGTTCATGTAGCGACTCGACCGCAGATGCCATTCGTGCCCACCGGACTGCCAGTCCTGCAGTCCCAGCGTGTAGCGCGTCACCGCGAACTGTTCCTCGGGAGTGGCCGCGCGTTCGGTGAACAGCTGCGGCACCTCGGCGAGGGCGGTGTGCTCGAACTGCCCGAGGCGGGAGGTGAGCACGTCATTGGTGAGCTCGGCGGCCGCCTGGGTGGGTAAACCCAGGAACCGTTCCAGCACCAGCACCATGTTCGCGTTCTCACCCTCGACCCGCACCTCGCGTTCGTAGGAGAACAGGTCGTTGCGCAGATGCACTGCGTCGGAGAAGGTTTCGCACAGCACTCGCAGCGGGCGCTCCTCGGCGAAACGGTCGGGCACCTCGGCGCCGCAGGCGAATTCCACCAGCGCGGCCGACCAGGGCGCGCCGCCCACCCGGCGGCGCATCTCGATGTACTCGATCGGATTGGCGACCCGGTCGCGGGCGATATTGTCCAATTCCCAGAGGGATTCGACCATGAGGTTGTGGGTGGAGCGGCGCATGCGCCGCCGCCAGCCCTCCGACATGGCGGGCACGGTGCGGGCCCAGCAGTCGGCCAGCCCGGCCTCCGAGGCGTTCTCCGGTTCCGGTGCGGGACAGCCCGGTTCGGCCATGAACTCTTCCAGGCGCGCCAGGTAGCGGGTGGCCTCGGCGCGGTTGCCGGTGCGCTTGTAGGCGTCGAGGAACCAGTCGTCGAAGTAGAAGACCCAGATGTACCACTCGGTCAGAAGCGTCAAAGTCTCGGCGTCGCAATCGGGATGGGTGTAGGCGCACAGCAGCGCGTACCCCATGCGCTCCAGTTTCTCGGCGTCCCAGATGGGTTTGCCGTCGACCCCGGGCTCACCGAGCATGCCCAGGCGCTCGGCCCATTCGGCGGCGTGGACGCGGGCGTAGTCGTGATGGGGATTGAGCCGGGCGGGGTGCGGCGTATAGAAATCGGGCAGGGTGAAGGGCTTCAATGCGTGGCCCTCTCGCTGGGCTGATCAATAGGACATGCCGGTGAGCACTGCTTTTGGGAAATATCGCTACTCGGGGAAAGGCCGAACGGGACCGCGTAGGAACTGCACTGCGAAGACGTGACTCTCACTGCGACAACGTGATCAGTGTCACAACCATGGTAAAGGCCCGTAGCCGTCTCGCCAACACCTCGCAATATTCTCCGACCGACCGGTACCTCCCGGACCGGTCCCCGCAGCCGTTCCCGGGATAGCCTGGGCGCTGCCCCACCCACCCGACCCACCCCGCCCAGGAGGATCGTCCATGTCGAATCCCGCCGCCGACCGCACCCCGATCCTGCAGCGGCTGGGCGATCGTGGCCGGGTCCGGGTGATCGTCGCCGGCGGCGGCACCGGCGGCCACACCTATCCGGCGGTCGCCGCGGTCCGGGCGCTGCGCGATCTGGCCGCCGAGGCCGGCGCCACCGCCGAGGTGCTGTGGGTCGGCGTGCCCGACAGTCTCGAGCAGCGGGTGGCGGCCGAGAACGACATCGACTTCACCGGCATCAAGGCCGGAAAGCTGCGGCGCGACCGCAATCCGCTGAAAATGCTCAACAAGGACAATGCCCGCGACGCGCTGCGGGTGCCGGTCAGCGTGCTCACCGCCCAGGGCGTGGTGGGCCGCTTCCGGCCGGACGCGGTGCTGTGCACCGGCGGCTACGTGTGCGCCCCCATCGGCATGGCGGCCGCGCTGCGCCGTCGCCCGCTGGTGATCCACGAGCAGACCACCGGCATCGGCAAGGCCAACCTGCTGCTGGCCCGGATGGCCGACCGCATCGCGCTGTCCTCCGAGGCCTCCATCGGCATGCTGCCCGCCAAGGTCCGGGGCCGGGCCCTGGTCACCGGCAACCCGATTCGGCCCGCGCTCGCCACCGGCGACCCCGCCGCGGCGGTCGGGGCCCTCGACTGGGAGGGCTACGCCCCCGGCCTGCCGACCGTCTACATCACCGGCGGTGCGCAGGGTGCGGTGCAGATCAACGATCTGATCCGGGAGCTGCTGCCCGAACTGCTGCACTCCGCCAACGTGATTCACCAGTGCGGGCGGCTGTCCTTCGAGCAGGTGCGCGACTTCGCCGCCACCCTGCCCGAGGGCGTGCGCGGCCGCTACCTGGTGCGCGAGTTCATCGGCCCGGAGCTCCCGGACGTGCTGGCGCTCACCGATGTGGTGATATCCCGTTCCGGCGCGGGCACTCTCGCGGAACTCACCACGCTGGGCAAACCGTCGGTGCTGATCCCCTACCCGCATTCGGTGGGCGGGGAGCAGATCCGCAACGCGCGGATCCTGGCCGACCACAATGCGGCCCGCGCCCTGGTCGGAGAGGACGCCACCGCCGCCAATCTGCGCGCCGCCCTGACCGAGCTGCTCACCGAATCCGAGACCCGCGCAGCCGTTTCCGCCGCGGCCCGCGCCCTCGGACACCCGGAGGCCGCCGAGCACCTGGCCCTGACCGTGCTGGACCTCGCCACGCGATGAATCGGTTCGCCGCGTGGTGATTCCGGTCCCACGCGAGCGATCCCACAGGCGGGTCTCAGCCCGGGTAGGTATGGTCGAAGGTGTCAGCAAGTTCTCGGCTATTACCGAGAAGATTGGAGATGCCAGCCATGCAAATCCAGGTCTTCGCCGACAAGAACGTCGGCGGCGGCGCGATCGCCCAGGATGCAACCGATACCATCGCTGCGATTCTGGACCGGTTCGCGGATCATCTCACCCGGGTCGAGGCCCACATCACCGATGTGAACGGCCACAAGGGTGGTTCCGAAGACAAGAAGTGCACCCTCGAGGCCCGGCCCAAGGGCCAGCCGCCGGTCGCCACCACGCATCGCGCGGCCACCGTCGAGGACGCCTACACCGGGGCCGCCGACAGCATGGCGCACCTGCTCGACAGCAAGTTCGGAAGACTGCATCACGCCAAGGGCGGCGAATCCATCCGCCACCTGGTGGCGGACTGAGCCGGCCGACTCTCGGGGCTTTCCGGGGCCGGCCCCTGAAAGCCCACCCGGGTAGGACGAGTTCGATTCTCCGGGGCAGCTGAAGCCCCATCCCGTGGGACGCGTTTACGGAAGGAGCCCGAGGCGGCGTGCTCGCACGACCGCCTCGTGGCGATTGTGCGCGCCCAGTTTGGTCATGGCGCTGCGCAGGTAGCTCTTCACGGTCTCCGGACTCACCGAAAGCCGCTGGGCCGCTTCCACATTGGTGCAGCCCAGGGCGATATGGGACAGCACGTCCAGTTCGCGCGGAGCCAGCGTCACCGCGTCGTCGGCGGCCGCCACCCCCGACACCAGGCGGGCGAGTTTCTCCGTGACGTCCCGCAGCCGCGCCCGCGCCGTGGCGTCGGAGACCACCTGGGTGATCCCCCGCAGTTCGGCGTGCAGATCCCGGAGTTGTTCGGTGGCAATCACATTGGCGCTGTTCAGGGACTCCCGCGCGAAGGACAGCCGCAGCCGCCGATCCACCTCGTCGCGGATGGCCAGTTCCGTGCTGAGCCGCCGCGCGGCCTGCACCATCTCGTCGGCCACCCCGTCGCCGATCACCCCCGTTTCACGATTGGCGACATAGATCACCGCGCGCGCCTCGCCCTTGACCACCACCGGCACCGCCACCACCGAGCGCAGGCCCTCCCCCAGCACCGGGACGTCGTAGTGGTGGGTGATGGTGGACGCCGAGCGGTAGTCGGCCACCGAGCGCGGGCGGCCCGTCGCCACCGCCGAACCGCCCAGCCCGGAGCTGTACGCCACCGCCAGCCCCCGCATGCCGTTGGTCCGGGTTCCGACGAACTCGCTGAGCACCAGCGTGCCCGCGTGCACCTCGCCCCCGAAGACGACCGGCAGCTTGCTCAGGGCGGCGAGCGCGCGCAACTCGGCGCGCAGGGCGTCGCCGTCGCTGGGGCGCAGGAGCCCGTCGGCGGCCGTAGTCATCGGGTAGCCCCTTTCGGGGGTAGTCGAGGCTGGGTGTGACGTAGATCCTACTGGTGTGACCGAGAGCACGAGCTACACCTTCGGAGTCTGGGACGCTCCCCTGCTGGGCGACACCATCGGGGCGAACCTGGACCGGACCACCGCGGCGCATCCGGACCGCGAGGCCCTCATCGACTACACGACCGGCGTCCGCTGGACCTACCGCGAGTTCACCGACGAGGTGAACACCCTGGCCCTGGGCCTGCTGGCGGCCGGGATCGGCAAGGGCGACCGGGTGGGCATCTGGGCGCCGAACTGCCCGCAGTGGACCCTGACCCAGTACGCGACCGCCAAGATCGGCGCGATCCTGGTGAACATCAACCCGGCCTACCGGGCCCACGAGCTGCGCTACGTGCTGGGTCAGGCCGGGATCCGGCTGCTCATCGCGGCGCCCGCGTTCAAGACCTCCGACTACGCGGCCATGATCGACGAGGTCCGCCCGCAGTGCCCGGAGCTGGAGCAGGTGGTGCTGCTCGACAGCACCGAGTGGCGGGACCTGTTCGCCATCGGGCGCGCGGCCGATCCGGACCTGCTGGCGACGGCGCAGTCGGCGCTGTCCACCGACGATCCGATCAATATCCAGTACACGTCCGGCACAACGGGTTTCCCCAAGGGCGCGACGCTCAGCCACCACAACATCCTCAACAACGGGTATTTCGTGGGCGAGCTGTGCGGCTACACCGAGCAGGACCGCATCTGCATCCCGGTCCCCTTCTACCACTGCTTCGGCATGGTGATGGGCAATCTGGCGGCCACCACGCACGGCGCGGCCATGGTGATCCCGGCCCCGGCCTTCGACGCCCGCGCCACCCTGGAAGCCGTTGCGGCCGAACGCTGCACCTCGCTGTACGGGGTGCCGACCATGTTCATCGCCGAACTGGCCGACCCGGACTTCGACGCCTACGACCTGTCCTCGCTGCGCACCGGCATCATGGCCGGATCGCCGTGCCCGGTGGAGGTGATGAAGCAGGTCATCGAGCGGATGGGCATGCGCGAGGTGAGCATCTGCTACGGCATGACCGAGACCTCCCCCGTGTCCACCCAGACCCGCCACGACGATTCGCTGGTGCAGCGCACCGCCACCGTGGGCCGGGCCGGGCCGCACATCGAGGTCAAGATCGTGGACCCGGTGACCGGGGTGACGGTGCCGATCGGCACCGCGGGCGAGCTGTGCACGCGCGGCTACTCGGTGATGCTCGGCTACTGGGGTCAGCCCGAGAAGACCGCGGAGGCCATCGATTCCGCGCGCTGGATGCACACCGGCGACCTGGCCACCATGGATGCCGACGGGTACGTCGCCATCACCGGGCGGATCAAGGACATGGTGATCCGGGGCGGCGAGAACATCTACCCGCGCGAGATCGAGGAATTCCTCTACACCCATCCCGACATCATCGACGCCCAGGTGATCGGTGTGCCCGACGCCAAGTACGGCGAGGAGCTGATGGCCTGGGTCCGGCTGCGGCCCGGGGCGGCGGAGCTGACCGCCGAGACCCTGCGCGAGTATTGCACCGGCAAGCTCGCGCATTTCAAGGTGCCGCGTTACGTGCACGTCGTCGAGGAGTTCCCGATGACGGTGACCGGCAAGATTCGCAAGGTCGAGATGCGGGAGATCAGCGCGCGGCTACTGGGACTGACCGAGGAGAACGCGTGAGCAACGTCAATACCGAGGCCTATCGGGCGGCCCGTGATGGTCTGCTGGCCGCCGCCACCGACTACGACGCGGCGGTGCGCGATTTCGAGTGGCCGCGACTGTCCGGTGAATTCAACTGGGCGATTGACTGGTTCGACGTCATCGCCCGCGGCAACGACCGGCCCGCGCTCTGGATCGTCGAGGAGGACGGGTCCGAGCAGAAGGTCGGCTTCGCCGAGATGTCCGAGCGCTCGGATCGGGTGGCCACCTGGCTGGCCGGGCTGGGCGTGGGCAAGGGCGACCGGGTGATGCTCATGCTGGGCAATCAGGTCGAGCTGTGGGAGGCCATGCTGGCCGTGGCCAAACTGGGCGCGGTCATCATGCCGACCACCGGCGCGCTGGGCCCGGCCGACCTGAGCGACCGGATCGAGCGGGCCGGAGCGCGCTTCGTCATCGCCAATCACGGCGACGCGGCCAAGTTCGACGAGGTGCCCGGCGACTACACCCGAATCGTGGTCGGCGGGGCCGTCTCCGGTTGGCAGAACTACGCCGATGCCGCGGCGGTCGAGTCGGCCGGCCCGTTCCGGTCGGTCACCGAGGTGACCGATCCGCTGCTGGTGTACTTCACCTCCGGCACCACCAGCAAGCCGAAGATGGTGCAGCACTCCCAGATCAGCTACCCGGTCGGTCATTTGACCACCATGTACTGGATCGGCGTCCGGCCCGGCGACACTCACCTGGCCATCAGCGCGCCCGGCTGGGCCAAGCACGCCTGGAGCTGCTTCTTCACGCCGTGGCTGGCCGAGGCCACCGTCTTCGTCTACAACTACGCGCGTTTCGACGCCGCCGCCCTGCTCACACAGCTGCGCCGGGCCGAAGTGAACACGTTCTGCGCGCCGCCCACGGTGTGGCGCATGCTCATCCAGGCCGATCTGGGCGAGCGTCCGGCCGGGCTGCGCGAAATCCTCGGCGCGGGTGAACCATTGAACCCCGATGTCATCGCGCAGGTCGAGAAGGCGTGGGGCCTGACCATCCGTGACGGCTTCGGCCAGACCGAAACCACCCTGCAGGTGGGCAATACGCCCGGACAGCCGCTGGTGCCCGGCTCCATGGGCCGTCCCGCTCCGGGTGTGCCGGTGGCGCTGGTGGATCCGATCACCGGGCAGCTCGCCGACGAGGGCGAGATCTGCCTGGACCTGTCCGCGGCGCCGGTCAACCTGATGACCGGCTACCTCGGCGATCCCGAACGCAATGCCGCGGTCATGGCGGGCGGCTACTACCACACCGGCGATGTCGCGGCCCGGGACGCGAACGGCTACATCACCTACATCGGACGCACCGACGACGTGTTCAAATCCTCCGACTACAAGGTGTCGCCGTTCGAATTGGAGAGCGTGCTCATCGAGCATCCGGCCGTGGTGGAGGCCGCCGTGGTCCCGCAACCGGACGACACGCGGCTTGCCGTGCCGAAGGCATACGTTTCGCTGGCGGCGGGATGGGAACCCAACGCCGAAACCGCCCGCGCCATCCTCGAATACGCCCGCGACCACCTGGCTCCCTACCTGCGTGTCCGCCGGGTGGAGTTCACCGAACTGCCGAAGACCATCTCCGGCAAGATCCGCCGCGTGGACCTGCGCCACCGCGAGGAACAGGCGCACGCGGAAGGCGTCACCATCCCCACCGAGTACCGCTACGAGGACGTACTGACCGACACCACCCGCTGAACCCGCCCCACCCCTACCAACCCGCCCTGCCCCTGCGACAGATAGGAACACCCGTGTCCCACACCGTGGAATCCGCGACCGCCTACGTCATCGCCGCCCTGGAGGCCAAGGGAACCGCCTCCCGCGACGACTTCGACGTGTCCGGCATCGTCAGCGCCACCCACAACATCATGCAGACATGGGATTTCCGCGCGGTCGCCCGAGACCGCTTCTGGGGCATCGCCGCCACCTTCATCCGAGCCTGACCAGCGGGCTCGCTCACAGTTCCGCGAATTCCGGGTTTCCGGCCCGGAATTGCCCTCACCATTGGCACGTGCACACCTCCGACTCCGTGCTGCTGCCCCGCTTCGTGCTGTCCCGCGCCGCCTCGGCGGGCCTGGATCCGGCCCGCCTGGCGCGGGAAGCCGGGATACCGGGCTGGCTGCTGGCCGACGGGGACGCCCGGGTATCGAGTCACTACTTCCCGCGCCTGTGGGAGCTCTTCGAGCACGAACTCGGCGACCCGGAGGCCACGCTGCGCGCCACGGGCAGCTACCGGCTCGGTGAATTCGGGCTGATCGACTACCTGATCTCGACCGCGGATACCGTCGGCGCGGGGCTGGGGGTGCTGGGACCCTACGTCGGCTCCATCTCCACCAACTTCCGCATCGAGGCCGGCGCGCAGACCGAGACCGAATCCACCTTCGACGTCTACACCGTCAACATGGCGGGCCGCGGACGTGATCTGTCGGTGCAGATGGCGCTGACCTCGCTGGTCTCGCGCATGCGTCAGATCACCGGGCAGCCCATGGATCCGGTGTGCGTCGAACTGCGCGAGCGCGCGCCGCGCCGGCTGGACGCGTTCACCGAGCAATTCGGCACGGCCCGCCTGGAATTCGGCGCCCCGATGGATCGCATCACCTATCGCAACACCGACTTCGAGCGGCCGCAGATCACCGCGGACCCGATGCTGGCGGCGGTGCTGCGCCGCCACGCCGCCACCATGCCGCCGCCGCCCCCGCGCACCACCGAATGGCCCGACCGGGTGGCCACGGCATTGGCCGAGGTGCTCGACGGCACCGACGCGCTGCTCGAACAGGTCGCGCGGCGGCTGTACACCAGTCCCCGCACCCTCCAGCGCCGCCTCGCCGAATCCGGCACCACCTGGCGGCTGGAGGTCGATCGGGCCCGCAAGCGGCATTTCGAAGACCCCGAGCCTGGGACGCCGCCCCCGGACGACGCGCTATGACGCCCGGGATCGACTGCGGTACAGGATCTCCAGGCTCGAAGGTGGATGGGTGACCGCATCGGACAGCGTGCTGCTGGCGCGCTTCGTACTCACCCGGGCTCGGGCCGTGGGTGTGGATCCGGTGGCGTTGGCGCGGGCGGCGGGGATCGGGCCGTACGCGCTGGAGGCCTCGGCGGGAAGTGTTCCGGGGCAGTGTTATCCCCGCTTGTGGGAGTTGTTCGAGCGCAGGGTGGATGTGCCGCACGTGGGACTGCGGGCGGCCGAACGATATGGAATGGGGGAACTGGGGATGATGGATTATCTGCTCGCGACCGCGCCGACGGTCGGCGAAGGCTTCCGGGCCGTAGGGGAATTCGGGTCGCGGCTGTCGGGCAACCGGCGGGTAGCCGTGGTCGCCGAGACCGATCGGCAGGTCACGTTCGCGTCGGAGAGCGCGGCGCGGGGCCGGGGCGCGGAGGTCGCCGCGCAGGCGAGTTTCGCCTACCTCACCGGCCGGGCCCGGCTGGCCGCGCGGGCGCGGATCACGCCGGTGGCGGTCACCCTGCGAGAACGCGCGCCCCGACGACACGGTCCCTACCGGGAGTTCTTCGGCACGGCGGCAGTGGATTTCGGGGCCGAGGTCGACAGCCTGACGCTGCGCCGCGCGGACCTCGACCGGCCGCAGCATTCCGCCGATCCGGGCCTGGCCGCCGTGCTGCGGCGCGGCGCGGCGGCCGCCACCCTGTCCACGCCGCCCGCCCGGGCCTGGGTTGATCTGCTTGCGGCCGAACTCGATTCACTGAGCGATCCGGCCCCACCCGGGCCGGATCGCGACACCGTGTGCTTCCGGGCGGCGGCGTCCCTCGACGCCGTCTCACTATCCGATATCGCGCGCCGGCTGGGTACCAGCCCGCGCACCGTGCAGCGGCGGCTGGCCGCGGCCGGGACCAGCTGGAGTCGGGAGCTGGCGAACGCTCGCCGCCGGGCCGCGTGGTGACGGTCGGCCGTGAACACTCGATCCGATTGTCACGACAGCATTCTCATGGCCCGGTTCGCGTTGGAGCGGGCGGTGCGGGCCGGACTCGACGCCGACCGGATCGCCCGGACGGCGGGCGTGCCCGCCTGGCGCGAAGGTGGTGAGGGCACCCGGGTGTCGTCCCGGTACTGCCTGCGGGTGTGGGAGCTGATCGAGTGCGAGACCGGGGATCCCGATATCGCGCTGCGCGTGTCCGAGGAGAGCACCACCGGTGAGTTCGGGCTGCTCGAGTATCTGTTCCTGTCCGCGGCCACGCTCGGCGACGCGCTCGAGGCGTGCGTGCGCCATACCGGCAGTCTCAGCACGAGTTACGGCTTCCGGGTCGCGCGCCGCGACGAGCAGGAGGTCTGCTACGAGGTGCGGTCGGGGGTGGAGGACTGCCGGGGCCGGGAACTGTTGATACAGGCGACTTTCGCGCTGCTCGTGGGGCGGACGCGGGCCGCCACCCGCTACCCGGTGGTGCCGGCGCGGGTGAGCTTCCGGCAGTCCGCTCCCGCCGATCTCGCCACCGTCACCGAGCTGTTCGGCACCCGCGCAATCGATTTCGACGCCCCGGCGGACGCGCTGACGCTGCGGGCCGCGGATCTGGCGCTGCCGATGAAGTCGGCCGACCCGGAGCTGACGGCGGTGCTGCTGACCTACGCGGCCACCCTGCCCCCCACTCCGGAGGCCGGGGCGACCTGGCTCGAGCAGCTCGGCGACGCCATCGATCTGGCTCTCGCCGATGGCGCTGCGACGCTGGAAGTGGTTGCGCGGCGGCTGCTGACATCGCCGAGATCACTCCAACGCCGACTGGCCGAGGCCGGAACCACTTGGCGGCGTGAGGTGGATCACGCACGCCGCCGCAGATTGCAACGCGCCGAACACCTTCCACGCGCCCAGCAGGCGGAATTCCTGGGTTACGCGGATCCGGCGAGCCTGCGGCGGGCGGTGCAGCGGTGGCGGGACCGGGCCGATCCGGACCCCGAAGACCCCCGTTGAGGAGCCGAAATCGCACCTACCGTACGGTATTCCGGCAACCCCACAGCAAGGTTGGCGTGTCCTGGATCGGTTTGGCGCTTTCGGAACTCCCGCACCGGGCGGACGGAAATCAGACTGGACGGAAACGCCAGGACACTGTCACGCGTTCCCCCGGATCGGTACTCGATTGGAGCTTCCTCGTGCCCCACACCGCAGAAACCGCCACCGCCTACGTCGTCACCGCCGTGGAGGCCAAGGGCACCGCCACCCGGCACGACTTCGATATCAAGTCCATCGTGAGCACCACCCACAATCTCACCGAGAGCTGGGATTTCCACACCGTGGACCCGAACATGTTCTGGAACATCGTCGCCACGTTCCTCGAGCACTGAGATCGGTTCCCGCGCGCGTCAGATGCCGTCGACCGAGAGCGTCGCGTTCATCAGATTCATGGCCGTTGCGCACGGATCGGGCTGCGCGGTGTGATCGCGGTTCCGCACCCACCAGGTGACGGTGCCGGTATCGGCCACCGTCACAGCGCAACCACCCGGATCCGCCGGGTCCCGCCAGTACATGCCGCCGAAGTTCCGCACCACGAGCCGCTCCACGCGGTATCCGAACCGGTCGGCGATCCTCACCTCCCGTGCGAGCGTGTCGTCCCGCAGCCAGGCATAGGTGATGTCGACCGCGCCGCCACCGGGATTCGTGGCGGTCCAGTCACACACCGTGGGCTCGCTCTGCCGCCGCATACCGGTGACGCCGATGGCCGCGGCCAGCTTCCGATCCTCCAGGGGGCCACAGCCCGCCAGTAGGTTCGGATCGGCCGCGGGGCGGGCGTCGGCCTGCCGGTCGGCGTGCGAACACCCGGACAGGGCGGCGATCAACAAGGCCGCCACCGTGATTCGCATTCCCGGGCGCGCCATCAGCTCTGCCCCGCCTGGGTCAGGGTGGCCGCGGCCAACTGCTCGACGCCCTGGCAGGCGCGCGCGCTCGACCGTTCGGACCAGTCGATGAAGTCGGTGTCGCCGAATGCCACCGCGACCTCACAGGATTGCGCGCCCCGCCATTCGATGCCCGGCTGCCCGGCGATCCGGACGGTGGCGGGACTGCCGGTGGTGACCTGGTCACGGCGGTCCCGCAGCAAGCTGCCCCGGAACCAGTGGAAGGTGACGGCGTAGTCGCCGCCCGTGGCGGGCTGCCAGGCGCAGCCGATCGGATTGGCCGAAACCCGGTGCGCACCGGCCGATCCCGTGGCCTCGGCCACCTGGGCGTCGGATACGCCGCCGCACAGGCCGATGGTGTCAGGAGATGGTGCGGCCGCCTTCGGCGCGGCGGTCGTGGTAGCGGCCCGCTGCTCCGAGGAGTTCCCGCACCCCGCGACCGCCAGCCCGATCAAGGCGATCCCCACCGCCGCGCGCATCGCTCTCGTCACGCGGACCAGACTAGGTGAACGTCCCGAAACACAACAGCCGATGCCGCGTCCGCGAAACCGGCTGCACGCCGTCGACTTTCTGGTGCTCGGCGTGGCCGTGTTCCTGATCGCCGTCGCGCTGCCGCTGTTCCGCGATATGTCGGTGCCGTGGACGCCGGGCTCCGGAACGGAATCGGTGTCGACCGATCCCCGGGAACTGCCGTACTTCGCGGCGCGCACCACGCTGCGGATGTTCCTGGGGCTGGCGGCCTCGATCCTGTTCACGCTGGTCGTCGGCCAATGGGCGGCGCATTCGCGGCGGGCGGAGAAGGTGCTGGTCCCGATGGTGGACGTGCTGCAATCGGTGCCGGTGCTGGCGCTGGTCTCCATCACGGTGACCGCGTTCGTGGCGCTGTTCCGCGGCTCCTTCCTGGGCGCGGAGGCGGTGTGCGTGTTCGCCATCTTCACCGCGATGGCCTGGAACATGACCTTCGCCTACTACCAGGCGGTGCGCACCCTGCCGCGGGAACTCGACGACGCCGCCCGCATACTGCGGCTCACCCGCTGGCAGCGGTTGTGGCAGCTGGAGGCCATGGACGATCTCGGCGTGCACGGGTGGCTGCGGTGGAAGTCATTGATCCTGCCCGCGATCGCCCCCGGCAATGTGGTCGGGGCGATCACCGCGTTCGGCGGGGCCTGGAACGCCACGCTGGTCGGCGAGGCGGTCGAGGCGGGCGGCACCCACCCACCTGCAGGCGTACGGGCTGGGCGCCTACATCACCAATGCCACCGCGGCGGACGTGTTTCCGAAGGTGCTGCTGGGCACCGCGGTGATGAGCGTCGTCACCGTGACCATCAACCGGCTGGTGTGGCGTCGGCTACAGCTCCGGGCGGAACAGCGTTTCTCGTTGAGCTGAAACAGTTTTCGAAAGGAGGACAGCTCAGTCCGCGCGGCGGGCGCGGGCGCGGCGTTTGCCTTCGTGCATGGCCTGCACCCGCGCCACCGGGATGGTGTGGCCCTCGGCGATGAGATCCGCCGGGAGCGTTTGCGGTTCGGGCATCGCCTCGGCCCACGGGTCCCGGTCGCCGAGGATGGCGGCGGCGGTGCGCACGGTGAAATCGCGCGGATCGATCTCCGGCAGGTCGGCCCAGCCGACCGGGAACGACACCGTCGCGCCGGGCCGCACCCGCGGGCTGTACACCGACACCACCGTCGCCCCGCCGGCCCGGGTGGAATCCAGGAAAACCTTGCCGCCCCGGTCTTCTCGAATGAAGGCCGTGGTGGCCAGGTCCGGGTCGAGCCGTTCGGCGCGCGCCGCGATGGCCCGGGTGGCGGCCGCCGCGTCCTCGATATCGACCCCCGCCCGCACGGGCACGAAGATGTGCACCCCCTTGGACCCGCTGGTCTTCACCGCCCCCGCCAGTCCGTCGTCCGCCAGCGCCCGCCGAATCAGCTCGGCCGCGGCCACCGCCTGCGAAAACGGCTGCCCCGGTTCGGGATCGATATCCAGCACGAGATGCGTGGGCCCGCCGGAATAGTCGACCAGATCCTCCGCCAGCAGCAGCGTCACGTGGTACTCCACCGCCCGCTGATTCCCGAACCACAACAGTGTCCGCACGTTGTCGCACAGGGCGTACGACACTTCCCGTTTCGAGCTCCCCGCCCACAAGGTCTTCCGCCGCACCCACTCCGGGGTGTACTTCGGCAGGTTCTTCTGCATGAACGGCTCCTGCCCCGGCCGCACCCGCACCACCGACAACGGCCGTTCCCGCAGCGCCCCCACCATCCGCTCCCCCACCGCCTCGAGATAGTCGATCAGCTCCCCCTTCGTGGCCCCCGCCCCATCGAACAGGGGACTGTCCAGACTGGAGAACTTCAGACCGGCCCGCGCGTCTTCGCCCATCGGCCCACCATGCGCCCCCACCGCACCCCCGTCAACCACCCCGGCCGTGTCCGCGGTCACCGGCGATGGGAGACCGAACCTAACATCGTGCGGATTCACCGGCGAGAGCAACAATCTGTCACCCTCGCGACCGCCCGTGGGCGGAGCCTCGTTCACTAGGGTCGGAAGCATCAGGCAGCGTCGCCGACTGAATCACCGGTCTGGCCGCACGTCGTCCACCCGAGCTCCCGACCCAGGAACGGTGGAGAATGCCCGAAACCCGTCGCAGTCCCGTCCTGGTCGGACGGGCATCGCAGCTGGCCGACCTTCGTGAGCTCATCCTCGATCAGAGCATCCGGTTGCTCACCGTGACCGGGGGCGCCGGTGCAGGCAAGAGCCGGCTGGCCGCCACCGCCCTGCGGATTGCCGAGAGTCGGCTCATATCAGTCGATTTGGCCGAGACGACCGACGGTGAACAGGCTTGGCAAACGATCCTGGACGCACTGGGCGGCCCGGCGGAGCCGCACATCAGCCTGCGCGGACCGGATGCGGTGACGGCGCGAATCGGAGCGGAACCGATGATCCTGCTGGCCGACAATTGCGATCTCGTCGCCCGCGATCTCGCGTCCGGACTGCCCGCCGTGCTGGCCCGGTGCCCGGAGCTGACCGTGGTCGCGACCAGCCGCCACGCGCTCGACCTGTATCAGGAGGTGCTCTACCTGGTTCCGCCGCTGTCCATCGCGTCCGACGGGTCCGAGGCCAGTCCCGCCGCTCAGCTCTTGTCGAACTGCGTCGAAACCCGCTTCCGCGACGGGGCCATCGCCGCGGACCGATCACAGCTCGAGCAGATCGCGGCCGAATTGGACGGCGTACCGGTGGGATTGGAGCTCGCGGCGACCGCGGTCGGGCGACTCGGCGCCGAACGAACACTGGAGCGGATCCGCTCCGGGCAACAGCTGCCGCCCTCGCCGTTCGTCGATATCCCGGCGCGGCACCGCAGCATTCGCGCATGCGTGGAGTGGGGACTGAACGATCTCGACGAGATGGGTCTCTTCGTGCTGCTGCACGTCGCCGCTTCCAGCGTCCTCACCGATCTCGAGGAGGTGCTGCTGCTCAGCGGCGAGCGGGGTGATCCGATCGCCGGCAAGCTCGCCGAGCTCGTGGACCGCAGCCTGCTCGGCCACTCGGTCGCCGAGAACGGCCACTACACCTATGCGATCTCGGGCTTCACCCGGTCGTTCTGCCGCCAGTTGCTGTACGCGGATCGGGCACTCGCGGAACGAGTGCGCTTCCGGCGCGCCGAGGGACTCCGTCTGCTGGCCCGCGAGATCACTCGGCTGCTCGCCGAGCCGGACGGCCGCGCCGAGGCGCTACGCCTGGTCGGCCGCTGGCTGCCGGACATCGTCGCCACCGTCCGGTACCTGATCGACCACGACGCGTATCGGGACGCCATCGAGCTGCTGTCCGAGCTGGAGGACGTCTGGATCGAACGGGGACTGCTCGCCGATGCCGAGGCCATCGTCGCCACCCTGCTGGCGGCGGTCGATTCCGGAGCCCACCCGCCCACGCTGATGGCCGCGGGTCGCGAGCTCCTGGGCCGCTGGGCACTGCGATCCGGGCGTTTCCAGGACGCGAAGCGACTGCTCGCACCGGTCGTCTCCGCGCGGAACACCGACACCCGCCGTACCGACCCCGCCCTCGTCCATCGGGCGGGCCGCGCCCTGGCCCAGGTCCATCACGAGACCGGAAGACCCCAGCGGGCCCGTGCGCTGCTCGCTCGATTCCCCTCGGCCGCAGCCCCACCCGCGGAGCAGCCGGTCGCCGCGCTCGTGGAGGCGGTGATCGGACTCGGCGACGGGCCGCTCGACGACGAAACCTCGTCGGCCCTGCGTGATCACGCGGCCGCCCTGCCCCGCCGCCGTGATCGGCTGACAGTCCTGAACACGCTCGGCCGGACCCTGCTGCGCGCCCGGGCGCCGCATCGGGCGCTGGAAGTCTTCCATCTCGTGCTGCGGACACCCGAGCCGGTGATGAGCCCGCTGGAAATGGTGGCGGCACTGGAAGGCTGTGCCCGGGCCTACGATGCCGCGGGAGACGGGTATTCCGAACAGACACACCGGCTTTCGGCGGCGGCCCACTGGATCCGGGCCACCTGTTCGCCGTCCCGGCTCGCCGGGCATTCGGCCGATCCGGCGGTGAGCACCATCGGTGCGGTGCTCGACATCGACGAGGCCATCGCGTACGCGCTGTCCATCCCGCTGCTGTCGCGCGCCGATCTGGGATCTCCGTTGCTGTCCCGGCTGACCAAGCGGCAGCTCGAGACGGCGCTGCTGGTCGCTGAGGGCATGACCAACCGCATGATCGCCAATCGCCTCGGGATCGCCGAATGGACGGTCGTGAACCACCTGCGGCAGGTGATGACGAAGCTGGACTGCCCCAGCCGACTACACGTCGCGCTGGTCATCGAACGGGAGACCCAGCAGCCGGCGTGACGAGGCCACCGCGTGGCGGCCGGGGCAACGCTGACCCGGCCACCACGGGCGGTATCACCGAACCGTCGCGGCCGGCTGCCGCAGGAGGTCGAGTTCCTCCTCGAGATCGACCGGCGCGGTGTTGGTGAAGATCACGTGATCGATACCCCGGCCCGCGAGCGCGGCCAGATCCTCGTCGATCTGCTCGGGCGAGCCGCCCAGAAAGGGCCGTTCGCCCTCCATCGGTTTGGCCGTGATCGGCATCGGTGTTCTCCTCGATCACCGTCCCGTGCGGAAGGTCGCTCGAATGTCCTCGATGACGGCGTCGGGGTTCTCCCACGGGGTGAAGTGACCGCCGTGTTCGTGCGCGCCGATATGGACCGGGTTGTACCAACCGCGGTGGCGCGCATCGTCGAGGAAGACCTGGGCGCGGTTGGCGGTGGTCACACCGGGCGGGTTCTCGAAGCCGAGGAAGGTGAAACCCGTTGGCGCTTCGATGATCGGCGTCCGGTCGTGGGCGGGCCTCCACGGGTAGCGAGTGGAATTGATATAGGCGCGGATCGACGTGGTGATGGTGTTGCCGACCCACCACATGGTGGCGTTGGCGAGCAGATGGTCACGGGGGAAGACGCTTTCGACCTCCCCGCCCGATTCACTCCATTCGGTCCAGCGCCGCAGAATCCACGACAGCATGCCGACCGGCGAGTCCGCCAAGCCGAACGACAGGTTCTGGGAATCGAGGATGTGGACCGCGCTGTGGGAGGCGTAGCGGTACTGGAACGCGAGGATGCCGTCCCGGATCTCGTCGGGGACCCCCGGCGGAACCATGAACCCGCCGGTGCCGTCCCAGGGCCGCTCACCCTGGAACACGTCCAGATGCACGGGGTGCCCGAGCCAGATGCCGTGCAGGTCGGCGGCTCGCGCGTGGCCGAGTTGCGCGGTCACCAGCGCCCCGTAGTCCGCGCCGCCGGCCGCGTATTTCCCGAAGCCGAGATGCTCGGTCATCAGGCTGTGCCAGAGTTCGGACATCTTCCAGAAGTTCAGGTCCGTCCGCCCGGTGGGCGCGGAGAACCCGAAGCCGGGCAGCGAGGGCACGATCACCTCGAAGGCGTCGGCCGGATCGCCGCCGTAGGAGCCGGGGTCGGCCAGCTGCTTGACGACCCGGGTCCATTCCCGGAAGCTCCAGGGCCAGCCGTGTGTCAGGATCAGCGGGATCGGCGCCGGGCCCCGGCCCGGTTCCCGGAGATAGTGGATCGGGACGCCGTCGACGATCGCGCGGTAGTTGTCGTAGCTGTTGATATCGGATTCTGCCGCGCGCCAATCGAACTCGTCGATCCAGTAGGCGACGAGCTCCTTCATGTACGCGACGCTGGTGCCGTAGTAGGTCTCGTCCTCGCGGATATCAGCGGGCCAGCGGGTCGCGAGCAGGCGGGCCTTCAAGTCGTCGAGCGTCTCCTGCGGAACCGCGACCACGAACTTCTCCGGCGCGGCCGCCGTCACGGAAGCCGCTGTGCTGTCATCGATTACGGTCACTTGACTCGCCGCCTGATGGTCATCGGCATGCCGCCCTCCGGCCCGAGCACCCCGCGCATCCGCCATTTCGGGGCGTAGCCGGGGACCCGCTCGGGAGCGAACAGCCGAGCCAGGGTGACCAGCAGGATCTGCGCCTCCAGATAGGCGAAGCTCTTGCCGATGCATACCCTGGGTCCGGCCGAGAAGGGATGGAAGGCGAAGGGATGCATGCTCTTCTCGGCATTGTCAGCCCATCGATCCGGATCGAATCGCTCCGGATCGGTCCAGAAATCCGGATGCCGATGGGTGAGGTAGGGCGCGACCACCACGATCGAACCCGGTTGCGCCACATACGGTCCGATGCGCACCGGCTCCACGACATCACGCAGGTACAGCGGCGCGGGCGGATGCAGACGCAGTGCCTCCTTGATCACGCACAGTGAGTACGGCGCGCGCTCCAAGTCGTCGACGGTGAAATCGTCGGGCAGGGCATCCACTTCGGCGCGCAGCCGGACGGCCGACTCGGGGTTGTTGGCCAGCAGATACCACACGAATGCCAGAGTGCGAGCGGTTGTTTCGTATCCGGCGATGAACATCGTCACGCATTGGTCGCGCAGGACCATGTCAGCCCGATCGGCCGGGCCGAGCTTCGCCTCATTGGCGATCATCTTGGTGAGCAGGTCGTCGGGACGGTCCCGCGCCGGCATCCGCCGGCGTTCCGCGATCACGCCCAGAATGAACTCGTCGACCCGCTGCCGCGCCTGGTCGTAGCTGCGGCGGCCCGACGTCGGAACCCACTCGGGCGCTTTGAACTTGTCGGTATTGCGCCCGGAGGTATACGTGATCATGGTTTCCACCGCCCCCTTCAACTGGGCGATGACATCCCGGCCCGCCGTGCTGAACAGCGTCTTGAGCAGGATGGAGGCGGTGAGCGTCGCCATCTCGGGCACCATGTCCACCGGTTCGCCGCCCGCGGACTCCGGGGTCCAGCGGGTACTGAACCACCGCACATCCTCGAAGAACAACGGCACATACTCGCGCACCGACTTCGGCGTGAAGAAGGGCGCCAGCACCTGACGCTGCGACTTCCATTGCGCGCCGACGCTGGTCGCGACGCCCTCGCCCATCCAGTACTTGCGCACCGGATCGTAGCTCGCGCCCTTGGTGTATTTGTCCATCTGCTCGAGCGTCACCATGCGGACGTGGTCGGGATGGGCCAGCACGACCAGCCGGCGCGGACCGACCTGCAGCTCGGAGACATCGCCGTGCTCGCGCCAGAGCTGCTCGACCACCCCCAGCAGGCCATTCTTCTTGGTGTTCACCGCCGTGGCGAAGCCGTACTTGTCGCGGGTACCCGGCATGGGGAGTGTTTCACCGTCGCCGCCCAGGACATTCGATTGCGAATGGTCCACCGGACAGCCTTTGACCTCGGTCATATGTGTTTCACCTCGATACGAATAGAAGATCGAACGATCGCGTACTCAGGCGACAGCCCGAGTTTCCTTCTCCGGCAACTCCGCCGACAATTCGCGAATGAATTCCACGGCGATCTCGGCGACCGACTGCGGCGACTTCAACCAGGACATGTGCCCCAGCCCCGAGTCGATGACCTCCCGCCGCAGCGGCGCCCGGCCGAATTTGCCTACGAGCAAATCCGTTTCACGAATCGAGACCCGGCGGTCGGCCGCGAAATTGATCGCGAGGACCGGCGTCTCGCTACGGCCCATCGCCGCTTCGTAATCGAATTCCGCCCCGCGCGGCTCGAATCGCCCGGACAACACCAGGTTCGCGATGTCCGTGGTCAGGCCCCGGGTCGGCCGACCCAGCATCTTGGTGGCGGGCAGCCAGCCGATCCGGGCGATGAGGCCGAACAGCGCCCGGGCGCCCAGCCAGCGCCGCGTCGACACCGCCCGCAGCTCCGACACCGGCGCCAACCCCGAGGCCACCAGGATCAGCCCGGCAACGCGCTGATCACGGGCGACATGGCAGACGGCGAGCTGGCCGCCGAAGCTGTGGGCCAGGACGTAGACCGGGCGCCCGGCCGCGAGATCCCGCGCGTACTCGGTGGTCAGGTGGTAGTCGTAGATCACCTGGTCGTGCATGCCGTAGCGACTCGAACGCGGCGGCCGGGGAGACGAATTCCCCTGACCGTGCAATTCACCCACCACGACGGTGCAGCCCTGGCGACTCAGTTCGGCCGCCAATCCGGAATACCGCGCGCCGGACGCCGCGATACCGGGCCAGACCACGACAACCGGTGCGTCATCGGCGTTTTCGGCACGGAATGTAGTGACCACGGCGACAGTGCCGTCCGGCAACTCTATGGATCGTGTTGATTGCGTTTCGGACATAGTCGGCAACCCTTTCCGTTCTGACATCCACTCGAATCCGAAGCTCGCGGATCGATGGCCAGAGATTAGAGGGGTTCGCTTTTCCCGGGCAATACCGTGTTCAACCGCGTTCAACCGCGATTCGGTCGTCGGTTGCACGCGGGCTCGCCGCCAGTTCATCGGCGAATTTCCGCCAGCCCGCGGCACATTCGAGCGCGACCTGTGCGACCAGATCGGCACAGTGCGGCGGTACGGTCATGACCAGTCGTTCACGAGCGCTGTCGTCGAGCAGCGGCGAGCTGAGCAGCCGCAGCAGGGAGCGACCGGAGCCGGACATCCGCAGGGAGGGATCACGATACATCGCACGGAGCAGATCGCCGGCGGACTGCCCGCGTACCTGGACCGGCTTCGGGGTGCGCCGGGCCCGCGACGGCACCGGGTCCTCACCGCGATCCAGCCGCGCCCGGACATCCCGGACGGTCGCCGGGGATATTCCGGCGGCACTGGCGATCTCGCGTAGCGAGGCGTCCGGCCGCGCGGCGAGCAATCGGCTCGCCCGCGCCCGTCCGGCGGCGCTGTCCACCGGCCTGACCTTGCCGTCCCGCCCGAGTCTGGACGCCACCGCCGGGACCGCACCCCCGGAATCGGTTCGCATCGCGGCGATCGTCTTCGCGGCCAGGCCGGTGACCGAGGCGAGCACGCGATCCGACCACTGCGGATGAGTCCGCAACAGGCGCAGCGCCGCCGCCGCGCGGTCGGCCGACGACAGCGGTAGACCGTGGTGGACGTTCGCCCGCACCGCCAGTGCGAAGGCGTCCGCTTCGGCGCCGTCGAAGTACACGATGTCGATCTGCGCGTCACCGCGCAGCTCGGCCGCCCGCAGCCGATGCACCCCGTCGATCACCCGCATGGTCGGGCGGTGCACCAGGATCGGCGGCAGCCGGGTCTGCGATTCCGCCAGGCGCTCGACATGGTCGGCATCGACACCGCCGACGCGCGGGTGATCCCCGATCAGCAGCGACGCCGTCGCGGCCCGGACCACCTCGCTCGGTCCGGTCCCCCCGATCGTCTGAACTTCCGTACCCGACATGGAACC
This sequence comes from Nocardia sp. NPDC004151, assembly GCF_042874235.1. NCBI lineage: Bacteria > Bacillati > Actinomycetota > Actinomycetes > Mycobacteriales > Nocardiaceae > Nocardia > Nocardia sp. NPDC004151. The sequence continues at coordinate 82,536 of NZ_JBIAMR010000014.1, forward strand.
GGCCGACAGCCGCACCAGAGGTCGATCGCTCGAGTTCATGGTTCCCCTTGTCTCTCAACGGATTTGATGGATATCGAATGCTGCCATCGAAGTCGAGATTAGAACTCGTTCACTCGGGGCGGCCACCCCGCGCGCCCGTCGCCGCCGGACCCGACCGGACCCCGAATCGTCACATTGGCGATTTGTAATGCTCTGTGCCACAACATCTTTCATAATCAATCGGCAATCGCATTTCTGCTCTGTTCCGGAGCGCACGTAGCAAGACCTTGCTGCAATAGAACTCGTTACAGTTCTGTTTCAGGGCGTCCGATCCGTGCCCTCGGGGACGTTGCGCGGCGGCTCGAAACCCCTGCCTCGCCGGGATGGTTACTGCGTGTTTGGTTTTCCTCGAGGACCGCTCGAGCCGGGATTCACATACTCGGGACGCGAACAGCGACGTTCGGGATCTGACCCCGAGTAGCCACCGGCTACCTGCACGATTCGGAAGACATCATGAACGCCAATCTGATCGCGGCGGCCCAGGAGTTGGCCGCGCCGGGGGCACCGGACGGGCAACGGCGGGTACTGGCCATGTTTCCCGGGCAGGGATCGCAGCGGGAGGGGATGGCCGCGCATTTGATTCGGGAGCATCCCGAGACCGCGGGGGCCGTGTTCGAGCGGGCCGACGAGTGCCTGGGGCTGCCGATGCGGACGCTGTGCACGGAGGGGGACGCGGAGCAGTTGCGGGCCACGGAGGTGGCGCAGCCGGCGATTCTGGCCACGGCGCTGGCTACCTTCGAGGTGCTGCGGGCCGAGGGGTTCGCACCCGATCTGGTGGCCGGGCACAGTCTCGGGGAGTTCGCGGCGCTGGCCGCGGCCGGAGTGCTGGATCTCGCCGACGCGTTGACGTTGGTTCGGCTGCGGGGTGAGCTGATGGCCGAGATCGCGGCGGCGGTGCCGGGCGCGATGACGGCCGTGTCCGGGGTGGACGCGGGGCGGATCGAGGAGATCTGCGCGGGCGTGGACGGGGTCGTCGAGCTCGCCAACTACAACGCGCCGGATCAGTCGGTCATCTCGGGGACGGCGGAGGCGGTCGCGGCCGCCACCGAGCTGCTGCGCGCCGCGGGGGCAGGCTCGCTGGTCGCGCTGCGGGTCGGCGCACCGTTCCACTGCTCGCTCATGGCGTCCCTCGAGGAGCGGTTCGCCGCCGGGCTGTACCTGGCCGACTTCCGCGATCCCACCACCACCGTCATCAGTTCCGTGACCGCACAACCGATTTCGAGCGGCACAGAGGCGCGGGAACTGCTGCGCCGCCAGCTCACCGCCCCGGTCCGCTGGATCGAGGTGATCGGCACCGCCGCCGAACTCGACTGCACCGACTACCTCGAGATCGGCCCCGGACGCGTGCTGTCGGGGCTCGCCAACCGCATGGTCGGCGACGCCACCGTGCGCAGCACCCAGGACGCTCGCCGCATCGCCGCGGCCGTCGCCCAATACGCCTGATCCCGGCCGAATACGCCCGAGCCAGGCCGTATCCCACCGATCACACCCCTGCGGCAGGCGCCGCAGGGGTCCCCACCAACCCCTCACCGAGAAAGAAGGAATCACCATGCCCGAAACCACCACCGACTTCGCGCCCGCCGTCACCGACGCGATCGCCGACGCCCTCGGTATCGACCAGTCCGAGGTGACCCTCGATGCCACCCTGATCGACGAGCTCGGCGCGGAATCCATCGACCTGCTCGACATCCTGTTCCGTATCCACCGCGACACCGGCGTCAAGATCGCCGTCGCCGACGTGCAGGAACTGCTGCAGGGCGGCATCCCTGACGACGAGTTCGGCGACGAGAACGAGATCGTCTCCGAGATCGGGCTCGCCCACCTGGAGAAGGTGCTGCCGCAGTTCGACCGCAGCAAGCTCAACGGCCCGCTGCGCGGCGAGCAGGTGCTCGGCCTGGTCACCGTGCGCAACCTGGTCGACCTGGTCGCCCAGCGGGCCGCCGCACCGGCCGAGGCCGAAGAGGTCGCCTGATGCCGGAGCAGGATTTCGCAGGCAAGGTCGCGCTGGTCACCGGCGCGTCCCGCGGCATCGGCCGGGCCGTCGCACTCACCCTGGCCCGGCGCGGCGCGGCGGTCGCGGTGAACTACCGCTCCCACAAGGACGAAGCCCTCGAGGTGGTCGCCGAGATCGCGGAGTTCGGCGGCCGCGCGGTCGCCGTCGGCGCGGACGTGTCCGAGCTGGCGGCGGCCAAGGATCTGGTGGAGCAGACCCGGGATCAGTTGGGCGGCTTGCACATTCTGGTCAACAACGCGGGCATCACCCGCGACGGGCTGCTGCACGACATGGATCCGGCCGAATGGTGGAAGGTCATCCAGGTCAACCTGGGCGGCGCCTTCAACTGCACGCACGCCGCGGCCGGGCACCTCATGTCCCAGGGCGAGGGCTCGATCGTGAACGTCTCGTCCATCATGGGCGAGAAGGGCCTCACCGGGCAGTCGAACTACTCCACCTCCAAGGGCGCGATGAACGCCCTCACCCTGGCCTGCGCGGTGGAGATGGCCCGGTTCGGGGTGCGGGTGAACGCCGTGCTGGGCGGCGTCATCCCCACCGATCTCATCGGCGACCTGCTGCAACGCGACAACGGGAAGGGCCGCACCCATGTCCCGATGCGCCGCTACGGCGATGTGGGACAGGTCGCGGAGGCGGTGGCCTGGCTCGCCAGTCCCGCCGCCGATTACGTCACCGGAGAGCTGCTGCGCGTCGATGGCGGCCTCGCGGTGCAGCTCAGCAACGGCCGCCTGGTCTCCCGCTGAACACCCCGGCATCCCGCTGAATCGGAAAGGACGTGACTGCCATGCGATTTCATCTCATCGACCGAATCGAGTCCTGGGAACCGTTGCAGCACATCACGGCTCGCAAACTCACCTCGGTCTACGAGAACGTCTGGCAGCCGTCCGCCACCGGCCCCGTGCTGCCCTTCGGCCTAGCCCTGGAGGCGCTGTGCCAGGCCGGGGCCTGGCTCGTGCTGCTCAGCTCGGCGCACACCAAACGCGCCGCGCTGCTCACCGTCGGCGAAGTCACCATGCACCGCGACGCGGTACCCGGTGACGTGCTGCGGATGACGGCCCGGGTGGTGCACGCGACGCCAGAGGCGGCGGTGGTGGACGGCTGGATCGAGGTCGACGGCGAGCGAATCATGGACGCCCGCAACATCATGTGCGCCCTTATCGACGCCGACCGGCTCGACGACCCGGCCGACACCGAACGGATGGCGCGCCACCTGCTCGGCGAGGAGCTGGTCGGATGAGCACCCCGGCCGGACGCCGGCGGGTGGTGGTGACCGGCGTCGGCGCGGTCACCCCGCTCGGCGTGGACGCGCCGTCCACCTGGGACGGACTGGTGGCCGGGCGCAATGCCATCGGCCCGCTGACCACCTTCGACTGCACCACCTTCCCGGTCCGGATCGCCGGGCTGGTCCCGGAGTCCTTCGATCCGGCCACCGCGATCCCGGCCACCGCCGACCGGCGCTGGGTGTCCCGGCCCGGCCTGTTCGGGCTGGCGGCGGTCGGCGAGGCCCTGCGCTCCGCGGGCCTGGATGCCGAGCAGCCCTATCCGCCCTCGGATCGCGGGGTGGCCATGGGCGCGAGCGTGGGCCGGCCCGACCTGGGGATGGTGCTGCGGGTCTCCGAATTACGTTCCCGCACCGGGAAACCCGACGCGTTCGTGCGGCCCGCACCGTCGGCCACCCTGACCGGCAATCAGAACCTGGCCCTCAACGCCATGGTCCGGCTGATCGGCGCGACCGGTCCGATGGTGGGCATCCACACCGCCTGCGCCGGATCCGGACACGCCCTCGGCGAGGCCTTCCGGCTGATCCAGGAGGGCGACGCCCGCATGATGGTGGCCGGCGGCTACGACTCGCTCACCACCTGGGCCGACATCCTCGGCTTCGGGCTGCTGGGCGCGATGACCGACCGCTACAACGACGATCCCGCCGCCGCCTCGCGCCCCTTCGACGCCGACCGCAGCGGGTTCGTGATCGGCGAGGGCGCGGTGTCCTTCGTGCTCGAGGACCACGACTCCGCGCTCGAGCGGGGGGCGCCGATCCTGGGCGAGCTGCTCGGCTACGGGTCCACCATGAATGCCTGGCGGATCACCGACTCGCCGCCGGACGGTGCGGGCGCGATCGAGGCGATGGAATCCGCCCTGACCGAATCCGGTTTGGGCACAGCCGATATCGACTACATCGCGGCGCACGGCACCAGCACGCCCGGCAATGACGTCTCCGAGACCCGGGCCATCAAGAAGGTGTTCGGCGACGACGCCTACCGGCTGGTGGTGTCCTCACCCAAATCCATGGCCGGGCACCTCACCGCCGGGGCCGCGGCCCTGAACCTGCTGGCGGCGCTGGGCGCGATCCGGGACGCGGTGGTGCCGCCCACCCGCAATCTCGACACCCCGGACCGGGCCCTGGATCTCGACTACGTCCCCCATCGCGCGCGCCGGATGCCGGTGCGCGCGGCCATGATCAACGCCCTCGCGTTCGGCGGTTCCAATACCTGCCTCGTGGTGGGCGCACCCCCGAACACCCCCGAACTCAGGGAGCAGCCATGACCGCGTCCCACCCCGCGCCCGCCGACCTCCCGGCGGCGGGCATCGGCACCCCGGGATTCGATCGAATCCTGCTGGTGAGCCCCGGCCTGCGCGCCGAGGCCCTGCTGAACGTCACCGGCACCCTGCCGTTCTTCGACAGCCACTTCCCGCGACGTCCCATCCTGCCCGGCGTGCTGCTGACCGAGAGCCTGATCGCGCTGGCCGTCATGGCCGCCGGTGATCCGCTGCTGCGGCTGCGCGCCGCCGACGGGCTGCGCTTCCGGCGCTTCATCACGCCGGGCGATCAGGTGCACCTGACCGTCGAAAGCGTCAGCACCGGAACCGATCCGGACGAGTCGGTGTGGCGGGCGACCGCCACGGTGGAGGGCCGGACCGCCGCCGCCATCAAGAACCTGCGCCTGGCGCGTAGGCCGATCGCCGCGGTGAACGGCGATTCCGCCGCGGCGATCGGTGGCCCCGCCGCATCGATGCCGGTCGCGAACGGCTTTGCCGCCGAGGTGACGTCGTGACCGCGCGGCGCGTGGTGATCACCGGCGTCGGCCTGGTCACGGCGCTCGGCGAAGGCGCCCGCGAGACCTGGGACGCGCTGGTGGCGGGCCGCACCGGCATCGCCCCGCTGCGCGCCTACGACCCGGCACCGCTGCGCACCCGGCTCGGCGCGGAGATCCCCGACTTCGATCCGGGCAAGTTCCTGTCGCTGCGGTCCATGCGCACCTCCACCCGCGGCGACCAGTACGGCGTCGCGGCCGCCACCCTCGCGCTGCGCGACGCCGGGCTCGAGCGCAGTGACCTCGGCCACCGCACCGGGCTGTATCTCGGTGGCAACAAGGACATCTGCCAGCGTGACGACTCCATCGCCGACATGGAGGCCATTCGCGGCGTCGACGGCGAGCCGGACATGCGCAAGCTGGGTGAACTGGCCCGGTCGATCGTGCCGCCGCTGGCGTATGTGGAGGGTTTGCAGAACGGCGGGACCTACCACATCTCCTCGCTGTTCGGCCTGCGCGGACCCAATGCCTTCTACGCGGGCGCGGCCGATTCCGGTGCGACCGCGATCGGCCGGGCCATGCGCGCCATCCGGCGCGGGGAGGCCGATCTGGCCGTGGCGGGCGGTTACGACGACGCCACCAACTGGTGGGCCATGGCCAAGCTGGATGGACTCGGCGTGCTGTCACCGCGAAACGAACTGGATACCAAGGCATTCCGGCCGTTCGACCGCGAGCACACCGGCTCCGTGATCGGCGACGGCGCGGCGATCCTGGTCCTCGAGGATCGTGATCGGGCGCTGGGGCGCGGCGCGCACATCTACGCCGAGCTCGCGGGCTACGGCATGGGCAACGACTGCGTGCGCCCGCCCGCCTCCGATCCGGACGGCCGCGGCCTGGTCCGCGCGATCACGGCGGCGCTGTCGGATGCCGATGCGGCGGGCCCGGATTGCGTGTTCTCGCACGGCTGCGCCACCACGCTCGGCGACACCAGCGAAGTGCGGGCGCTGCGCACCGCCCTCGGCGGAGCCGCCGACCGGGCGGCCGTGACCAGCGTCAAACCCCAGACCGGGCATCTGGTCGGCGGCGCGGGCGCGCTCAATGCCGCCCTGGCCGCGCTGGCCCTGGACTCCGGCGTGGTGCCCGCCACCGCCAATCACGAGAACCCGGCCCCCGGATGCGATCTCGACATCGTCACCGGCGCGGCCCGGCACGCCCGACCGAGGGTCGCGCTGGCCCTGGCCCGCGGCCTGGAGGGTCAGGCCGTGGCGCTCACCCTCACCCAATCGAACTGATCGACAGGACTTTCCGCCATGCACGAAACCCATCGTCCGGCGCCCCGGCGCATCGTGATCACCTCGCTCGGCGCGATCACCGCACACGGCGCCGGCGCGGAGGAACTGTGGCAGCGGGTGCGCGGCGGCGAGGTCGCCATCCGGCCGCTGCGCGAATTCGCCGTCGCCGGACTGCCCGCGGCCATCGGCGGCGAGATTCTCGACCCGCCGCGCCCCAAATACGACTACCTGGCCCCACTCGGCCTCACCGACCCCGAACCGGCCATCGACTACGCGCTCATCGCCGCCGAGGAAGCCATGGCGGGCGCGGGATTGGGCGTGCTGGAGGCGGGCGCGGCCCCCCGCCCGGACGCGCTCCCCGCCCATCGCTGGGGTGTGGCCTTCGGCAGCTGCAACAGCGGGATCCGCAGCGCCGAGAAGGCGGTCCGCCGCGCGGTCGACGCCGGACGCACGGTCGGCGCGGACGAACTGGGACTCGGCGACGACCGGCACCTGCTGCTGGTGTCACCCCAGTTCTGCGCGGAGGCCCTCAGCGCGGCCTTCGGGCTGAAAGGTCCCGTGCTGTCGGTCAATACGGCCTGCGCGTCCAGCGCCCACGCTCTGGCCCACGCCGTCGAGCAGATCCGCGCCGGACGCGCGGACGCCATGCTGGTCGGCGGCAGCGACGCGCTCAGCGAGATGGCGTACTACGGCTTCAACAGCGTCGAATCGCTGTCCTCGCGACCGGCGCGGCCGTATTCCCGTGACCGCGACGGTCTCTCGCTCGGCGCGGGCGCGGGCATGATGGTGCTGACCTCCGCCGAGGTGGCCCTCGCGGCCGGCGCCCCGATCGTCGCCGAGGTGCTCGGCTACGGCATGTCCGCCGACGGCTACCACGCCACCGCCCCGCATCCCCAAGGCGCGGGCGCGGCGCGCGCCATCCGCGCCGCCATCGACACCGCCGGGCTCACCCCCGTCGACGTGCCCTACATCAACGGGCACGGCACCGGGACCCCGAAGAACGACTCGGCCGAGAGCAACGCGGTCCGCGCCGCCCTCGGCGACGCCGCCCAGGACGTGGTGCTGAGCAGCACCAAATCCATGATCGGCCACCTGCTCGGCGCGGCCGGAGCCGTCGAAGCCATCGTCACCATCCTCGGCCTGCGCGACGAGATGATCCCGCCGACAGCAGGTTTCGCCGAGACCGACCCGGCCTGCGGGCTGGATCCCGCGCCGAACCAGGCCCGGCCACTGCCCATGCGGGTCGCCGCCTCGAACAATTTCGCCTTCGCCGGGGCCAACGCCTGTGTCGTGTACGGGCGGCCGCGCAGCGCTCCCACCCGGCCCGCACCCGAAGTGGGCGACGGGACCGCAGCGATCGACACGACCGGGACCGCCGCCACAACCAGGACCCCGGACCCTGCCGATGCCGGCGACGCGTCCCACGGAGGCGACCGCGCCGGCCTGCGTGGCGGGGCCTCCATCAGTGATGTCACCGGGGCCGGCGAGTTCGATGAGGTCGTCGTGACCGGGGTCGGTGTCCTCCTGGGCGGGGCGGCCGATGCCGAACAGCTGTGGGCCGCATGGCAAGCCGGGTCCGGAATCGCAGAGTCCCACCACGGTTTACGAGTCGTGCGAGTGAGCACCGACCCGGGAGCGGCCATTCCGGCGAAGGCGCGGCGGCGGATGGACCGCCTCGGCCAGTTCGCCGTGGCGACCAGCGGGCAGGCGCTCACGGCGGCCGGGCTCACCGCCGACGAGAGCGTGGGCGTGGTGCTCGGCACCGGTGTCGGGCCGATGAGCAGCATCTCCCGATTCTTCGAGCCGACGGTGCTGGGCGGTCCACTGCAAGGCAATCCGGCGATCTTCCCCAATACCGTCTTCAACGCCGCCGCCGGGCAGGTGGCGATGGCGCTGGGCGCGAAGGGGCCGACCTCGACTCTCACCTCGGGTCACGCCGCCGGCGCCGCCGCTCTCGGCACGGCCTTCGACCTGTTGCGAGCCGGACGTGCCGACGCCGTCCTCTGTACTGGCGCGGACGAGCTCTCGCCCTACGCGCTCGACGCCTACCGGGGCGCGGGCGTGTTCACCGGTCGTCACGGCCGCGCATTCCAGCTCGCCGAGGGCAGCGTCACCCTGCTGCTGGAACGGGCCTCGACCGCGCGGGCCCGCGGGGTCACACCGCTGGCCGTGCTCGCCGGCTACGCCACCACCTGCGACGCGCTCGGCATCGCGCGCTGGGATCCGCGCGGGCACGGGGTGGAGCGGGCCATGCGCGATGCCCTCAGCGCGTCCGGGGTGAAACCGGAAGACCTGACCGCGGTCTGGACCGGCGCAGCGGGGCTGCCTGCGGTGGACGGCCCCGAGCGCCGGGCCGTCGATCGGCTCGGCCTGAACCCGGGCTGTGCCCGGCACGAGCCCAAGCGGGTGCTCGGCGATCCCATCGGCGCGGGCGCGCAGCTGGCCGCCGCGCTGGCCATCACCGCGTGGGCGCACGGCGCGGACCACGGCCCGGTGCTGGTCAACGGCTCGTCGCTGGGCGGCACCCACACCAGCTTCGTGCTGACCCACCCCGCGACCGCACCGCGGTAACCCGACGCACCCACCCAATCGTGAACGCACACATCGAATCGTGAACGGAGACACCATGCCGAACCTCGACACACGCCACGTGTCGATCCTGTCCACCGGCTCCTACCTGCCCGGGGACCCGATCGACAATGCCACCCTCGAGCGCCTGTGCGGGCCCATGCCCGCCGAAGTCCTCGACAACATCCAAGTGCGGCAACGGCATTGGATCATCGACCCCGCCACCGGCCGCCACACCACCGGCACCTCCGCCATGGCCACCACGGCGGCGCGGCGGGCGCTGGCGCGCGCCGACATCGACCCGGCCGAGGTGGATCTGCTGGTCATGTCCTCGGCCAGCCCCGAATACCAGCTGCCCGCCGTGGTCACCTACGTGCAGGAGCAGCTCGGGCTCGCGCACTGCGCGTCCATCGAATTCCGGGCCGCCTGCACCGGTTTCGTACAGGGCCTCGACTACGCGCGCCGCCTGCTCGCCGACGGCACCTACAAGACTGCCGTGGTGATCGGCGCGGAATCCATTTCGCCGCTGCTGGTTCCGATGTACCTCGGCATGGACCCCGAACTGGTGCGCATGCGCGACCGGCTGGTCATCAACTCCTTCGGCGACGGCGCCGGGGCGGTCGTGCTGCGCGCCGGCGAACCAGGCAGCGCCGACCCGAACGGCGAATTCCGTTTCGCCACCGCCTGTCTCGGCGGTGACCGCAAGCCCGGCATGCAGATCGTCGGCGGCGGCACCCACGAGCCGGTGTTCGATCAGGCCAAGCGCAAGCGCCTGGTGGAGATGAAGCTCGACGTGAACGGGACCGCCACCTTCGGGCCGCAGGTGTTCGTGGCGGGCATGAAGGACATGCTGGCGCGCACCGGGCTCACCGTCGCCGAGATCGACGCCTGCGTCCTGCCCGAAGGCAATGCCGACTACTTCACCGCCGAATTCGACGCCGCCGGAGTCTCTCCCGAGGACCAGGCGGTGCTGGCCAAGAACATCGTCGAGAACCTCGCAACCGTCGGCGCGACCGGCTCCGCGGCGGTGCCGCTGGCCCTCGACGACGGCTGGGTCCAGGGCCGGGTCCGGCCCGGCGACCAGGTGCTGCTGCTCGCCGTGGAGGCCAGCCGCTACCTCTACGCCGGTCTGTCGCTGCGCTGGGAAGCCCCGTTCGCCGAATCCGCCGAGGTGATCGACCATGTCGCCTGATCACGTGTTCACGGCGGAGGAGAACGCGCGCATCATCCGCCGCGTCTTCGACGAGTTCGTCAACCAGGGCGACTTCTCGGTGGTCGACGAGATCTACTCCCCCGACATGGTCGACCACCAGCCGCTGCCCGGCGCACCCGACGGCACCGCGGGCGTCAAATACACCATCGCCGGTCTGCGCGAAGGCTTCCCGGACCTGCACGTCACCATCGAGGCGCTCAGCGCGCACGCCGACTACGTGGTCATCCACAACACCTGGCGCGGCACCTTCACCGGCGAATTCCTGGGCATGGACCCCACCGGGGAGGCCATCGAGTTCAAGGGCGTGGTGGTGTGGCGGCTGGCCGACGGCCTGATCTGCGAACGCTGGGGCATCGGCGTCGAATCCGCCATGCTCGAGGCGCTCGGCCTGGGCTGGCTGATGTCGGGCGCGCTGGGCCGCAAGGGCCGGCGCCGCAAGGGCGGCGGCATGGACCTCGCGGAACTGGCGGCCACCGTGTCGTCCCTGACCGAAGCACCGTCCCCGACCGAAGCGGGCCGGCCGTGACGCAGCGGCCACTGACGGTTCTCATCTCCGGCGGCGGCATCGGCGGCCTGGCCGCGGCCCTCGCGCTGCGGCAGCGCGGCCTGCGCGTGCGGGTCTTCGAGCGCGCCACCGAACTGCGCGACGGCGGTGCGGGACTGCACATCTGGACCAACGGCACCATCGCGCTGCAACGCCTCGGCGTGCTGCGCGAGGTGCTCGAGACCGCCCCCGTGCAGCAGATCACCCACTTCGGGACCTGGCGCGGGGACCTGTTCGGCGCGTGGCCGGTCGGCGGGTTCATCGAGAAGTACGGATGCCCGACCATCGCGGTCGAGCGGTCGGTGCTGCACCGGGTCCTCAGCGCGGCGGTCACCGCCACCGGCGACGACGCCGAGATCCGCACGGGCGCAGCCGTCGTCGGCTTCGAACAGGACGACACCGGCGTCACCGTGGAACTGTCCGACGGCGACCGGGTCCGCGGCGACGTCCTCATCGGCGCGGACGGCATCAACGGCATGGTCCGCAACGGACTGCTCGGCATGGCCCGGCCGCGCTACACCGGCTACATCGCCTGGCGCGGCAAAGCCGAACTGCGGCACGAGAAGATCCCGCCCGGCACCTTCTACGCGTTGTTCGGGCCCGGCACCCGATTCACCTTCTACGACGTCGCACCCGGCGTCGTGCACTGGATGAGCGTGGCCAACGGCGAACCCGGCGGCCACGACGACGGCGACCCCCGAGAGCTGTTGGCGCAACGGCATCGGGGCTGGATGGCCCCGGTCGAGGAGATCCTGGCCGCCACCCCGCCCGAGGCCATCATCCGCGGCGACGTGCTGGACCGGGCCCCCGACAAGCGCTGGGGCGCCGGCCGGGTCACGCTGCTCGGCGACGCCGCCCACCCCATCACCTTCAATATCGGCCAGGGCGCGTGCCAGGCCCTCGAGGACGCCCTCGTCGTGGCCGAGGAACTCGACACCACCGACCCGGCGACGGCGTTGCGCCGCTACGAGAAACAGCGCCGCGCCCGCACCGCCGGACTCCAGAAGGTGGCCTGGCGGATCGGCCGCCTCGGGGCGGTGGAGAACCCGCTGCTCATCCGGCTGCGCGAACTCGGCATGCGGCTGGTGTGGCCGTGGCTCGTCTTCCGCATCGCCGAACGCGACCAGATCGCCTACGCCACCCGCTGGCGCACCCCCGAACCGACCGCATCACTGCAGAAAGACGGTGTCTGACATGAAGCAATCCCAAACCGAGGCCGACTTCTTCGGCGACTTCGCCGAATCCTGGTGGGACGACGACTCCGCCATGAAGGGACTCACCTCCTTCCAGCGCCCGCGCTTCGAGTACTTCGACAAATTCGTCCAGGACTGGGCGGGCAAGAAGGTGCTCGACGTCGGCTGCGGCGGCGGATTCACCACCGAATACCTGGCCGGGCGCGGCGCCGAGGTGAGCGGGATGGACCCCTCCGCCCGGCTGGTCGCCGCCGCCCGCGCGCACGCCGAATCGACCGGCAAGAACATCGAGTACTCGGTCGGGCGAGCCGAGGCGCTGTCCTACGCCGACCACACCTTCGACGTCGTCACCTGCGTGGACGTGCTCGAGCACGTGGACGACCCGGCGCTGGCGGTCCGTGAGATCGCCCGGGTGCTCAAGCCCGGCGGAATCTTCTGCTACGACACCATCAATCGCACCCTGCTGGCCCGCATCGTGATGATCTGGATCCCGGAGTACCTCACCGGCATGGTGGCCCGCGGCACCCACCATCACCACCAGTTCATCAAACCTGCCGAGCTGGCCCGCCACCTCGACGCCGCCGGGTTGAAACCGCTGGCCAAGCAGCGCGGGCTGACCATCCTCGGCAAGAAGCGCGACGGCAACCTGATCATGTTCACCACGGCGGACCTGTCCTCCACCTATATCGGTGCGGCGGTGCGCTCGTGAAGGCGGTCTTCTATCGGCGCTACGGCGACGCGTCGGTCCTCGAATACGGTGAGCTGCCCATCCCGAAGATGGCGCTCGACGGGGTGCTGCTCGACGTCAAGGCCGCCGCGGTCAACCCGATCGACTGGAAGGCCCGCGAGGGCTACCTGGATCCGTTCGCCGACACCGTGTTCCCCATCGTCCCGGGCGCGGACGTCTCGGGCGTGGTGCGCGAGATCGGCATCGGCGTCAACGAATTCGCGGTCGGCGACGAGGTCGTGGGCTGCGTGCGCGAGGACTACCTGAGCCGCGGCAGCTTCGCCGAGGTGATGCCCGCGCCGGTGCGGGCGCTGGCGATCAAACCGCCGAACATGGGCTGGGCCGAGGCCGCCGCCATGCCGCTGGCCGCGCTCACCTCCTACCAGGCGCTGGTGCGGGTGCTCGACGTGCAGCGCGGGGAGACCGTACTCGTGCACGGCGCGGCCGGTGGCGTCGGCAGCGTGGCGGTACAGATCGCGGTGCACCTGGGTGCGCGGGTGATCGGCACCGCCAGCGAGCGCAACCACGAATTCCTGCGCGAACTGGGCGCTGAGCCGGTGAATTACACGGTGGGACTGGCCGATTCGATTCGCGCGCTCGCCCCCGACGGGATCGACGTGCTGCTCGACGCGGTCGGCAAACGCATCCAGCGCACCGTGCTGCCGCTGCTGGCGCCGCATGGCCGGTTCGCCTCCGTGGTCGACCCGAAGGCCCGAGAACTCGGCGGCTCCTACGTGTTCACCCGGCCCGACACCGGCGACCTGCCCGTGGTCGCCGCACTCGCCGCCAAGGGCGTGTTCCGGGTGCCGGTCGGCGCGGTCTTCCCGCTGCCCGAGGCCGCCGGGGCGCATCTGCTCAGCCAGGGCGGACACGCCCGCGGAAAGGTCGTGGTCGCCGTGGACGAGGCGGTCTGCCAGGAGGAAAACCCTTACGATGAACGGTAATTCAATGCTAGCCCACCGCCGCGTGCAGGGCACGGTCCGGCAGATGGCATGGTCACAGGCGCTGGCCCGGATCGCCATCGGCACCGGCATGCTCACCCAACCCGCCACGGTCTCCAAATCGTGGTCGGGTGAATACGACGACAACGCCTCCTCCCTGCCCACCCGCGCGTTCGGCACCCGGGACGTGGTGATCGGACTCGGCACCGTGTGGTCACTGCGGCGCGGGCACCCGGTGCGGCACTGGTTCGTGCTCGGCGTCGCACTCGAACTGGTGGATGCCACGGTGACGCTGAACAAGCGCGGACGCCTCGGTGTGACCGGGCCGCCGGACACCTGGGAGTTGCTCACAGCAGCGGGATTGGCCGGCGGAATTCTGGTAGCCGCGGCGTTGCGGGAGTAACGAACCCCCTACCGCCCCATAACCGATCACAAAGCGCACCGGGCGAGAACTGGCCATCGCCACAATCACATTTCGGTGAAATGTATTGCACCACACCGTGCAACATAATGTTCACGACAATTTGCGACGATCACCACTACCGACGCCGAGGTGGAGAATCGGCGGTAGCCGTTCTCGCCCTTGGCCATTCGCCGAGGATTTGCTAATGGAAATTCTGTTCCAGTCAGCCATAGGTATTTCAATTCTGACGACCGCGGTCGTCTACGGCACCGATTTTTTCTGCGCCCTGGTGCTGCGGACGGCCTTCGCCCGCATCGACGACCGCGCCCTGGCCGCGGTCACCGGCCGGATCCACGAGGTCGCCGACAAACGCATGCCGATCCCGGGCGCGGTCGGCGTGGTCGCCGCGGTCGTGGCCACCGGCCTGGCGTTTCTCGACGGCAAGACCGCCGCGGGGGGCTTCGCGGCACTCGCCGTCGCCACCCTGGCCGTCTGGCTGGGCATCTACGCCCGGATCAGCGCGCCGGTCAACAAGCAGCTCACCGCCGCGGTCATCGCCGACCGCGTCCCCGCCGACGTCCGCGAGATGCAGCGCACCTGGGACAGCGTCATCGTCGTCCGCGTCGTCCTGCAGGGAATCGCCCTGGTCGCACTTTTTCTCGCGGCGCTGTCCATGTAATGGGCTGCGCCGCAACCAAACCAGGGGGGGAAGTTAGGCGTGACAATGATCCAGTTCAAGCTCCTGGGCCCGGTACAGCTCCACGTCCATGGCAAACCCGTCGACCTCGGGCCGCCCCGGCAGACCAGCCTGCTGGCCGCACTGCTGGTGGACTCGGGCCGGCCGCTCTCCATCGACACGCTCATCGACCGCGTGTGGGGTGATTCCCCGCCGGTCGCCGCCCGCGACGCCGTCTACACCTACGTCGCCCGGCTGCGGGGGGTGCTCACCGAGGCCACCGCCGGGCACGGCGGCCCACCCGTCCAGGTCAACCGCGGCTCCGGCGGCTACACCCTGTCCACCCCACCGGATTCCGTCGACCTGCGGCACTTCATGGACCTGGTGGACCGGGCCCGCGCCACCGACATCGACGACCCCGGCCGCGTCGAACAACTCGCCGCGGGGCTGAACCTGTGGAACGGCAGCGCCATGACCGGACTGGACAGCGAATGGGCCCGGCGACTCAGCGACTCGCTGCACCGGCTCAAGCACGAGGTCACCGCCGACTGGGCCGACGCCGAGATCCGGCGCGGCAACCACTCACTGGTGATCAACCGGCTGCACACCGCCCTGCTCGAGGAACCGCTCGTGGAAGGGTTGCAGGAGCGGCTGATCCGCGCCTACTTCCTCAATGGCGAGACCGCCCAGGCGCTGCGGCAGTACGAACTGGCCCGGCGGCTCATCGCCGACGAGCTCGGCGCCGACCCCAGCCCCGGCATGCGGGACCTGCACTGCCAGATCCTGCGCGGCGACCCGCCCACCGTCACCCTCGGCATCGCGCCCGACATGGTGCCGCTGGCCCCGCTCGGATTCAGCGGACGCGACGCCGAACTGGCCACCCTGACCGGCATGCTCACCGACGAGCCGTCCCCACGGCCGGTGCTGGTCACCGGCGGCGCGGGCGTCGGCAAGACCGCGCTCGTACTGCAGGCCGCCGACTTCCTGCGCGACCGCTTCCCCGACGGGATGCTGTTCGCCGACCTGGCCGAAGGACCGAACACCACCCCGGAGACGGTGCTCGGCCGATTGCTCACCGCGCTCGGCATCCCCGCCGACGCCATGCCCGCCACCCTCGCCGAACGCGCCAACCTCTACCGGGCGCGGCTGGCGCGGCGACGGGTCCTGGTGATCCTCGACAATGCCGTCACCGAATCGCAGATCATCCCGCTGCTGCCCGCGGGCGGATCCAGCACCGCGCTGATCACCAGCCGATTCGCCTTGGGGCTCACCACCGTCCGCACCTACGTCCTGCACGAGCTGTCCCGCACCCAGGGCCTGCAAATGCTGGTCGCCACCGTCGGGCGGGCGCGGGTGCTGCCCGAATGGGAGGACGCGGGCAGCGTCGCCGACCACTGCTCGGGCATCCCGCTGGCCCTGCGCGCCGTCGCCTGCCGCATGTCGGCGCGACCGCACTGGACCTTCGCCCGCATGCTGGCCCGGATCAGCGACGAACAACGCCGCCTCGAAGTCGTGTCCTACCAATCCCTCGACATCCGCGCCAGCCTCGACCTGACCTTCGACCGGCTCGACAGCACCGCCGCCGGCGTCTTCCGCGACCTCGGCCACCACACCTTCGCCGGAACCGAATTCATCGCCCCCGACCACCCCGAACTCAGCGCCGACGAGGTCGAGGACGCCATGGACCGGCTCGTCGACGCCTACCTGCTCTCCGAAGTCGGCCGCGACGAGGCCGACCGCGCCCTCTACCGAATGCTCGACATCCACCGCATCTACGCCAAGCACCTGGGAGACTGACCATGCCGCGTTCCGTGCAGCACACCACCCCGTACCCGTACAGCGACGTCCAGTTCCACCGCGCCCTCGGCTCCCGCGACTACTGGGAACAGCGCATTCGCGAAATCGACGGCGCCGACGCCGAATTGGCCGCCTTCGAGGTCACCCCGAACCGCACCCTGGTCACCGTCAACACCGTCATCCCGGCCTCCTCCCTGCCCGGCCCGGCCGCCACCTTCCGGCCCAACGGCGTGCGCTACACCTACAGCGAGACCTGGTCCGAACCAGCCGACGGCATCGCCCGCGGGCGGATGGACGGGCAGGTCGAGGGCATGACCATCAAACTCGGCGCCGACCTGGTGCTGCGACGCACCGACAACGGGTGCGAGTTCACCATGTCCGGTCAGATCGAAGCCCGGGTTCCCCTGATCGGCAGACTGATCGAGGCCGATATGGGCAAGACGTTCACCAGCACCGCGGCCGCCATCGACGAGTTCACGATGAAGTGGCTGGAGAACGCGGCATGAGCCTTCCCGTTCTCATCACCGGCGCGACCTCGGGGCTCGGCCTCGAGACCGCGAAAATTCTGGCCGCCAAGGGTGTTCCACTGATTCTCGGATGCCGTGACACCGAGCGGGCGGAGGCCGCTCGGCAGCGGATCCGGGAACACGCGCCCACGGCGCAGGTGGACCTGCTGGAACTGGAACTGGCGTCGCTGGAGTCGGTCGGGGCGGCGGTGGAAGCCCTGCACCGCCGCGAACAGCCGCGGCTCGGCGCGATCGTGTGCAATGCCGGTCTCCAGATCGTGGACCAGGTGCGCAGCTCCGAGGACGGCTACGAATTGACCTTCGCCGTCAATCATCTCGGGCATTTCGCGCTCGTCACCGGGTGCGCGGACCTGCTCGACGCAGGGTCACGGGTCCTGGTGGTGTCCAGCGACGTGCATCAGGGGCCGCGCAAATCGATGGGATTCCCCGCGCCGCAGTGGCGCGCGCCCCGCGAACTCGCCACTCCCGGTGAAGGTTCCGGCCGCGACGGGCGGGTCGCCTACGCCACCAGCAAACTCGCCAATGTGTATTTCGCCTACGAGCTGGCCAACCGGTGGGGCGATCACGGGATCACCGTCAACGCCTTCGACCCGGGCCTGATGCCGGAAACCGCGCTTTCCCGCGGCTATTCGGCGCCCGCCCGCATCGGATTCCGGCTGCTCGCACCGCTGCTCATCCGGGTCATGCCCATCGCCCGCACGGTCGCCCGCTCGGCCGCCGACCTGGCCTGGCTGATCACCGGACCCGACCTCGCCGACACCACCGGCAAGTACTTCACCGGCGCGACCGAAGTGCCCAGCGCGCCCGAGTCCTACGACCCCGAGCGGGCCGCGGAACTGTGGCAGGTCTCCGAAGACCTGGTCCGGACCGCGCGCCGGGTGCCGCCCGCCGAACGGCGGTGAGCGCGCGTGCTGCTCGCCATCGCCCACTTCGCCCAGCGCCGCGCGCGTGCCGTCCTGGTGCTCGCGGGGCTCGCCGCCATCCTGTGCTACGCCATCGGGTGGTCGGCGCCGATACATCTGAAATCCGGCGGCTTCCAGGCGCCGGACTCCGAATCCACGTGGGTCGACCGGTATCTCGAAGACCACTTCCCCGGGGCGGCGCCGAATGTGGTGCTGGTGCTCACCGCGCCCGACGGGATCGACACGCCCTCCGCCACCACGGTGGGACAGCGGATCACCGATGAACTGAAAGCGAACCCGGATCTTCAAGGGGTGCAGTCGTATTGGAGCGTCCCGACCGAGATGCGCACCGCGCTGCGCAGCACCGACCGCCACAGCGCGGTCCTGGTGGCCTACGCGCGCGGCGACGACACCGCCGCACCGAAACTCGCGGGCACCCTGGCCGACAAGTACAACGGCAGCCAGGACGGAGTCCGGGTCCGGGCCGGCGGTGAAGCCGTCGCGCTCGCGCAGATGAGCAAGCAGATCACCCTCGACCTGGTGCTCATCGAATCCATCGCGATCCCGCTGGCCGGCATCGCGCTGGTGCTGGTGTTCGGCAGCCTCGTCGCATCCATGCTGCCGTTGCTGGTCGGCGTGGTCACCATCGGCGCGGCGCTGGCCGTGCTGCGGGCGCTGGCGGCGGTCGGCGACGTCTCCATCTTCGCGCTCAACATGACCACGGCGCTGGGGTTCGCGGTCGCGCTGGACTCCAGCCTGTTCATGGTGAGCCGGTTCCGGGAGGAGATCGCGGCGGGCTCCGACACCGTCGACGCGGTGGCCCGCACCGTCCGCACCGCCGGGCGCACCGTGCTGTATTCCGGTCTGACCGTGGCGCTTTCACTCGCGGCGCTGCTGGTGTTCCCGCTGTACTTCCTGCGGTCGTTCGCGTACGCGGGACTGGCGGTGCTCGCCGCCGCGGTGTTCACCACGCTGCTGGTGCTGCCCGCGGCGCTGGCGCTCATGGGCACCCGGGTCGAGGCGCTCGACGTGCGGCAGTGGCTGCGCCGACGACTCGGCCGGCCCGATCCCGTCCCCCAGCCGGTGGAGCGGGACCGGTGGTATCGCTTCGCCATGGGCGTTATGAAGCGGCCGGTCCTCGCCATCGTGGCCGTCGTCGCGGCCTTGCTGCTGCTCGGTGCGCCGTTCCTCGGCGTGCGCTTCGGGTGGGCCGATGATCGGGTACTGGCCTCCGGATCCAGCCGGGAGGTCGGCGACGCCTCCCGCACCGGCTTCTCCGAGAACCTCACCGCGGGCATCCTCGCCGTCCTGCCCGACACCCACGGGGACACCGCGCGCGTGGCCGACTACGCGCGCACCCTGTCCCAGGTCCCGGGCGTGAGCTCGGTGCTGTCCAGCGGCGGCGTCTACGCCGGGGGACTCCCGGTCGCCGGGCCGCAACCCGTCATGGCCGGGGACGCCGGAACCTACCTGCGCATCGGAACCCGCCTCGACCCCTACTCGGCCGCCTCGACCGAACAACTCGACCGCCTCCGGGCGCTTCCCGCCCCCGGACCGGTGCGGTTCGGCGGCCCCGCCGCCCGCAACGCCGACTCCGTCCACGCCCTCGGCGCACGAGTCCCGTTGGCACTGGCCCTGATCGCGATATCGATGTTCGTCGTCCTGCTGATCTTCACCCGCAGCGTCGTGCTCCCGATCAAGGCCCTGGTCCTCACCGTGCTCTCCCTGGCAGCCACCTTCGGAGCCATGGTCTGGATCTTCCAGGACGGCCACCTCTCCGGCGCCCTGGGCTTCACCCCCACCGGATACCTCGTCCCCACCATGCCGATCCTCATGTTCTGCCTGGCCTTCGGCGTATCCATGGACTACGAGGTCTTCCTCCTGTCCCGAATCCGAGAGGAATACCTCGAATCCGGCGAGACCGGGCGTTCGGTCGCCGTGGGCATCGCCCGCACCGCACGAATCTTCACCGCGGCAGCGGCGCTGCTGGCCATCGCCTTCGTGGGCATGGTCTTCGCCCACGTCTCCTTCGTCCAGCTCTTCGGTCTCGGCCTCACCCTGGCCGTCCTGGTCGACGCCACCGTCATCCGTACCATCCTGGTCCCGGCCCTGATGCAAACCATGGGCCGCCTCAACTGGTGGGTGCCCGGACGCACGAAAACCGCTGCGCCCGAACCGGTATCCACCGACGCCCGCTGAGCCGGGCTGCCGGTCCCGCTCAGCGTGACCGGCAGCCCCCACGGGACGAGACCGTGGCCGCCCGGCCGTGAAATAGGGTTGATGGCCGTGGGTAAGCCGAATCGCAAACACCGGGCCGCCAAGTTGCGTGCGCAACTGGGTGACGTTCGCTTCCTGACCAGCGAGGGAGAGCAGCCGACCACGCAGGAAGTCGGGAACGCGGTGCTGGCGGCCGCAATGGCCGCGGCGCGGGTGGGAGCGGGGAGTAAGACGGCTCGGGGGGATTCCGGAATCGCGGGGCGGTTCGCCGAGGAGGTCGCGGAGAGCGGGCTGTCGGATCACGTTGTCGGATCCGGAGCGCACCTGGCCGGGCGGCACGTCATTCGGCGGGTGTTTCAACACGGGTGGCTGCCGGGGGATGTACACGAGGCCGCGGTACGGCGGGTCGACGAGTTCGCCGCCGGGTTCCTCGTCGACGTGATGGCCGATCATGTGCGGCCCTTCGCGGCCGAGACCATGGACGAGACGTGGGTCGAGCAACTCGACGCCATCGAGGCTCGGGTCTGGTGGTCGGACTCGGAACCGTTCTTCGGGCAGTGGGCGGCCAAGCACATGCTGACCTCACGCGAGGCCATCGCCACCGTGGTCGAGGCGCTCGCCTTGCTCCTTCTGCTGCCGGAATTGGAGCTCATCAGGCCGTTGCCGGGCAGTGCGCGACCGCGGGCCGGGGCGCATCATCACGTCGACGAGAAGGTGCTCGGGCGGGTGCGCGGGTTGCTCGCGAAGGCCGAATCGACCTCGTTTCCCGAGGAGGCCGAGACCTTGTCGGCCAAGGCGCAGGAGTTGATGACCAAATACGCGCTCGATCGGGTGCTGGTCGATGCCGACACCGCGGTGCCCGATCTGCCTGGGGCGCGGCGGATCTGGCTCGACACCCCTTACGTCGACGCGAAGGCACTGCTCGTGGACGTGGTCGCCAAGGCCAATCGCAGTCGCGCCATCGGGGCCTCGGAATGGGGGTTCGTCACCATCGTCGGGGACGACGCGGATCTGGAGGCCATCGAACTGCTCACCACCTCGCTGCTGGTGCAGGCCACCCGGGCGATGATCGCGAGCGGACAGGACACGCCCGACGACGGGGCGCGCAGCCGGACCTTCCGGAAATCGTTCCTGGTCGCCTACGCCACCCGCATCGGGGAGCGGCTCGCGGCGGCCACCGCGGCCACCATCGCCGAGTCACCCGACTCCGAACGGCTGCTGCCGGTGCTGGCCTCGCATCAGATCGCCGTCGACGCGGCCTTCGACGCACTGTTTCCGCAGGCCCGCAATCGCGGCATCACCATCCGCAGCGCCGAGGGCTGGGATGCGGGACGGGCCGCCGCGGACCGCGCGCAGCTCGACGCCCGGCGGCCGATCGGCCGGTAGTCCGCCGCACGATCCTGCCGGTCGGTCTCGAATCCATGACGGCGCGAGCAAACGTCGCAAGAACACGTTACAGTCCGGCCGTGAAATATCTTGTGGGATGCGCAATGGCCCTGTCGTTCGCGGCGACGGGTTCACCGGTAGCGCAGGCGGATTCCGCACCGACGTGTACCGACACCCCGAACTCGTACACCGCCGGCTGGCAGACCGGATGGGCGTCGTACCAGGCCGCGGAGAAGAGCGGATCCTCCGGTTCCGCCTCGCGCACGGTCGACCTGCCGATCACCATCAACGCCCCGATCGACAAGGTGTGGACGGTCTACTCGAACCTGCGCAACGACATCGGCCGCCACCCGTTCCTCAAGGACATCATCACCCACCGCACCTGCAGCGACGGGGTGAGCACGACCATCGATTTCACCGCGCTGGAGAACATCCCGATGGGCTCGGTCGACTACCCCGCGAAAACCCAGGCCGAACAGCGCCTCTTCCCGGCCGACCGGTACTACCTCACCGACAGCTACGACACCCCCGGTGTCATCACGCATCAGAAGGTGACCTTCACCGACAACGGCAACGGCACCACCGCGGTCAACGAACACATCACCTTCAGCTGCAACCCCCTGCTGCTCAACTTCACCGTCACCAACGGCGTCTCCTCCCACCAGGCGTACCAGGCTGCACTGAAGCGGGACATCGAGAACGGCACGCTCTGACCGCCACCAGGCGTAGCCACCGAAAAGGCCCGGTCCAGCAGGACCGGGCCTTTTCTCATACGACGCCGCGGGACGCCCTTATACGAGCCTCTTCCTCAGAGGCACCAAACCAAGTCTGCAGATCCCGGCAGCGGGAAGGTGAAACAGATGCCGACTGATCCATCCACGGGCGTAGCCTGCGGTTCGCTGGCCGACGCCACCGATGCTCCGGCGACGCCGAGCGACAACACGATCGCGGTCGCGGCTACGGTCCCGGCGATTCTTGCTTTCATTTGATCAACTCCTTGCACCATGTTCCGAGGAAGGACTTTCCCTTCAAAGGTAGCCAGCAGTTTCCTCAGCCGTAACTGGTGACACCGACCCTGAATGGTGGTGGACACTCCTCAGTACCCCCACTGAGGGTCCATCGCTAGTGCAGGGGACCCACGAAGGTCCCCGGATGCGTCGCGCCCTCGGGCCACACCGTGATCGCCCCCAGGTCCGCGGGCCATGGGGCACGCAGCTGGGTGGTGGAGTCCGGCGGAGTGAGAATCACTTCGCCGGGAGTGCTGGTGCCGGTGACGTAGGTCAGCGTACTTGTCGCCCGGCCGCCGGGAGCGAGGGTCACACGGTGCGGCTGCTGGCCGGTTCGGGGCAGTGAGGCGGGACCGCCGTGGTCACCCACAGCGCCCAGGTCCACACCGGGAAAGCCCTGCAGGACGCAGGATTCGCCAGCTGTATTGACGAGCACGAGACTTGCGGTGCGCTGATTGGCCCCGGCCCGCGCGGGCTCGGCCTGGATCGTCAACCGCAACTGTGAAGCAGCGCACCACGGTTCGTCCGCCTGTGCCTGCCCGTCCGCGATGAGAGGCATCAAGATGCCCACCGTCGCCGCGAAGACTACCGAAGCCACTGCCCTGGAACGCATCTACCGACCCTCCGAATCCTGTGATCGGCCGTCACCTTTCTGGACCGAACTTATGGTCGGCTGAAGATCCGCTGAACACACCGACGGGTCCACCATGACGGTCGCGCACCACGTCCGCCCCCACACACTGCGGGCAACGCGAAGGATCCACAGGTGCGGTAGTCCTGGAGCAGGCTCACATCCGGGCGGCAGGGGCACCGCGCCGCCGTGGCTGCAGCTGGTGCAGCCGATACCAGGCCAGCGCGAGGAAGATCGCGGCGAGACCGGCGAGGACCCCCATATCGAGCAGCCATGTGCCGATGGTGTGTTTCCACAGCGGGTCGGGCCCGCCATCGTGCGGCGAGAGGGTATCGAGGTCGATGCTGGCCGCTGCGGCGCCGTAGCCCCACCGGGACGGCGACACCAAGGACAGCTGTTGCAGAACGGGCGTGCCGGGAAGCCGCACCAGCCCGCCGGTGAGCACCAGTTGCGCCATCGACAGCACGATCAGCAGGGGCAGTGTCTTTTCCGAGGTGCTCACCGAAGCCGACACCAGCAAGCCCAACGTCAGCGACGCGATGCCCAGCATCGCCATCGCCAAGACCAACTCCAGCTGGGCCGACGTGAATAGCCCGCTCGGCGGAAAACTCGTGCCGATAGAGCCGATCAAGAACAACACCGCCGCCTGAAGGATGGTGATCACACCCAAGACCAGCAGTTTCGACATCAAATAGACCCCGGCCGACAGTCCTGCCGCGCGTTCTCTGCGGTAGATCGTCTGTTCCTTGACGATCTCGCGAATCGCGTTGCCGGTGCCGACGAAGCAGGCGCCGAAAACCAGGATCATCAGCTTGGTGGAGGCATCGGTGTTGGTTCCCGGCGCCCCGGTGAAACCCGCGCCCGCGGGCACCGCGGCGATCAAACCGCCCAGCAGCAACGGCATCACGCCGAGCAACGCCAGATAACTGCGGTCCGAGGCGATCACCGCCAGATACCGCCGGCACAGTGTGCTGAGCTGGCTGAGCTTGGACTGCCGCGCGGGCGGCGGCGAAGCCGGTGCGTGTACTTCGCCCGGTCCGATGTCGTCGATCGGCCCGACATCGACGTAGTTCTCGAAGCGCGGGGACTTCCGGAACTCACCGGCCCAGTCGCGGTCCTCGTCCCGGTCGAATGCCTGGAACACCTCGGCCCAGGTGCGCTGCCCGAACTCCTGCAACCCCTCCGCGGGCGGTCCGTAGTAGGCCAGCTTGCCGCCGGGCACCAGCACCAGGAGGCGGTCACAGGAATCGAGATTCGCCACGCTGTGTGTGACGACGATGACGGTCCGCCCGTCGTGGGCGAGTTCGGACAGCATTTCCATGACCGTCTTGTCCAGGCCGGGGTCCAGGCCGGAGGTCGGTTCGTCAAGGAACAACAGGGACGGTTTGGTCAGCAGTTCCAATGCGACGCTGACCCTTTTGCGTTGCCCGCCGGAGAGCCGATCGATGCGGGTGTCGGCATGGCGCGTCAGGCCGAGTTCGTCGAGGACTTCGTCGACTCGCTGCTCGCGCTCCTCGCGGCGGGTGTCACCGGGGAACCGCAGCTCGGCCGCGTAGAGCAGGGCGCGTCGCGTCGGGAGCTCTTTGTGCAGGATGTCCTCCTGCGGAACCAATCCGATCCGGTGTCTCAGCTCGTCGTAATCGGTGTACAGGTCGCGTCCGTCGTAGCGGACGGTCCCCTCGGTCGCGGGCCGCATCCCGGTGACCGCGCCCAACAGCGTCGACTTGCCCGCACCGCTGGGTCCGATGACCCCGACGAGTGAGCGCTGCGCGATGGGGAAGGTCACGTCGTCGAGCAGCACTTTCCCTTCCGGTGTCCGCACGATCAGGTTCTGGACACAGACCGAGATGTCACCGGTGTCGACGGACTCGCGCAGTTCGTTGCCGACGAGCCGATAGGTGGTGTGTCCCATGCCGATCAAGTCGGATTCGGACAGGTCCGCGGTCTCGATCCGGTGGCCGTTGACATAGGTGCCGTTGTGGCTGTCGAGGTCGACGACTAGATATTTGCCTTCGTCGATCACCTGTAGTTCGGCGTGATGGCGAGACACCATGAGGTCGGGCACGACGATGTCGTTGTCTGCGGCGCGTCCGATCCGGAGCGTGCCCGAGACGATCCGTACTACCGCGCTGGGCTGGGTAGCCGGAGGCGACGACCGCGACACTCGCCGCGGCAGGCCCGGCTCGAACAGGGTGACCGTGGCTTCATCGTCCAGGTCATAGCCAGGATTCGGGACGACCATCGTGTCCCCGCCGAAATCGTCATCGGGCTCGGAGACGGGGGCGGGGTTGGGTGATTCCAGCGAGCAGGACAGCCGCGCACCGTCTTTGGCATGCCCCAGCTGGAAGGTCTCGTCGTGGTCGATCAGCATCCGCTCGACGCGCTGACCGTCGAAAAAGGTGCCGTTCAGACTGTGCGCGTCCTCGATTTCCCAACCGTGCGATCCTCGCTCCAGCACGGCGTGCACGGCCGAGACACGCGGATCGGTGACAACAACGTCGGCGGTCGGATCGCGGCCGATGTTGTACACACCCCCGGCGCGTAGCCGATAAACGTGTTCTCGCGTCTGCACCACGAGAACCGGCGACTCGGGGAATTCTGTGGAGGACCGCTCATCCGCCATAAGGGGAGTATACGACCCTGCCGAACTGCGGGCCGAGTGCCGATGGGATCGGAAATACGGTGCCCGATGATCGCGACCGGCCACCGCGTCGTCCGGATGCAGAACCGCCTCACCGCCCGACAGCCGGTATTACCCATCGCTACCGCGGTGTCTGTCCCCGGCCGTACCGGCTGGGAACAGACACCGCGGTAGCTTTTGTTCAGTGGCTGGAACCGAGGCTGCCGGGCAGTGAGCTGCCGGTGCCGGTGCCGGTGCCTCCGGTGGGTGCGACGGTGATCGTGACGGTGGTGGTGGACGCGTTGACGGTGCCATTGCCGGAGTAGTCGGCGGTGATGATGTGGCTGCCGGCGGCGGTGGGGGTCCACGTGATGGTGGCAGTGCCGTCAGCGCCGACCTGGGCGGCGGTGCCGATGACGGCGCCACCGTCGGTGAAGGTGATGGTGCCGCCCGCGTTTGCAGGGTTGACCTTCGCCGTCAGGGTGATCGCGGTACCGACGGTGGCTCCTGTGACCGGGTTGACGGTCACGGTGGAATTGCTGTCGGCCGCAGCGACGTTCACCTGTGCGGTGGTGTTGGATCCGGTGACACCGTCACGCCCCGAGAACGTCGCGGTCAGCGTGTGCGCACCAGCAGCCGAGGGCGTCCACTGGAAGGTCGCGGTGCCGGTC
>NZ_JBIAMR010000014.1:109029-223382 GCF_042874235.1 Nocardia sp. NPDC004151
CCCGAGAACGTCGCGGTCAGCGTGTGCGCACCAGCAGCCGAGGGCGTCCACTGGAAGGTCGCGGTGCCGGTCGCGTCGACCTGCCCGGTCCCCAGAACCGTAGTGCCGTCAGCGAACTGGACCGTGCCACCCGCCGCTGCCGGAGTGACCGTCGCGGTCAAAGTGGTCGCGGTGCCCACCTTCGCACCCGTCACCGGGTTGAGGACGGTGGTGGAAGCGACATCGGCCGCGACAACCGACACCTGCCCGGTGGTATTGGATCCGGTGACACCGTCACGCCCCGAGAACGTCGCGGTCAGCGTGTGCGCACCAGCAGCCGAGGGCGTCCACTGGAAGGTCGCGGTGCCGGTCGCGTCGACCTGCCCGGTCCCCAACACGGTTGTGCCATCAGCGAACTCGACCGTGCCACCGGCCGCGGCGGGAGTCACCTTGGCCGTGAGGGTGGTCGCGGTACCGACTTTCGCACCCGTCACCGGATTGAGAGTGACGGTGGAGGCGACATCGGCCGCGGTGACGTTCACGGTCTGCGGCGCGGACTGCGATGCGTTGGCGTACGCGGTGCCTGGATACTGCGCGGTCAGGGTGCGGTTGCCGCTCACCGTCGGTGTCCACTGGTAGGTCGCGGTACCGGTGGCGTCCAGGGCGCCGGTTCCGATCTGGGTGCCGCCGTCGTAGAAACCGATCGTGTCACCGGCCGAGCCACCGGTCATCGTGGCCGTCAACGTGACCGGCTGGCCCGCGCGGGCGCCCGAGACCGGGGCCAGGGTGGTGGTCGTAGCGTTCTTGCCCACCGTGATCGACGGGCCCTGAGTACCATACAACCCCGAGCCGAGCGACCCGCCGTAATCCATGCCGGTGGTCAGAGCGGCCCCGCGGGCACAGCCGTGACCGACCTTGTACTGCACGCTGAAGGTCGGGGAGCTGTGGAAGCCCGGCCGGTTCTGGACCACCCAGGAGGTGCTGCCGAACGACGCTCGCACGTAGCCGCCGCCGTTGCCCTCGTCGGCGACTACTTCGGGATTCGACACCGCGCCACCACCCATGGTGGCCGAACCCGGTACATAGGTGATACAGGCCGGGTGCCGGTCCTTGATGTTGTAGATGTACTCGTCGGTCCAGCTGTTACGGCTGAACTGGGTGGAGACCGTGATGGTGTCACCCTCGGCCGGGGACACGTTGCTGATGGTCCGGGTGAACTGCGAGGAGCCGTCGGACCACGTGATGTTCCCGGGGTTCGCGTCCGCGGCGCCGGTGCCGAACAGCGCCAGAGCGCTCGCGGCCGTGGTGGTCGCGGCAAGTTTGCGGGCGACATGTCGATTTGTCATTGTTATTCCTGGAGAAGAGAATTCGGCGCTCGTTCGGAATTCGATCGCGGGCAGAGGGACGGAACGCACATCGCTCCACTCCCCCGCGACGCCGCTTATCCCGAGGCAGGCCCGCCGGTTACGAGCAACGCTGACGCCGCGAAACCGGCAGCGATCGAGGAATGACGCATTTTCTTTCCTTCTACTGATTTTCTTCTGAGCGCTGGTATCCGGACAGGGCAAATCCAGCGATCATCAACAACATTCGATCGCTGAATCACGCAACGCCGGCGATCACGCAGACTCAGGGGTTTCAGCGGAGGCTACGACCGAGAGTTTCGGAAGCTCTGCTCTCGGCATTTGTTCTGATCCGTACTGCTGTGATCTCCTGTGATCTCGTCTGGGGCAAGCGCGCTCACCATAGGTGGCCACATTCGGAAATGTCGGCGTTTCACAAAGTTACCGGCGAGTTCGACACCAATTTTGGACATCTGCCCAGTTCGGCCGAAGGTAACGATCCGGGCACGTCGGCAAATACTCCGCTCGATTGCCCAGCAAGACAGCGAATGCGCCGTTCCTCCGGCACCCGCTGGTCACTCCGCGCGCCAGATACGGAGCGTAGCCGGGCGGTCGACACCCAGATCTGACCAGATTGCGGCCGGGTGGCTCCGGGAGCCGGCGACTGGCCACACACCCGACACGACGGAACGATGAAGATTGAATCGAAACCGTGGGCAAGCGCGGGGTAGGCGGAACAAAAACAGGTCAGGCCCGGTACGAAACCGGGCCTGACCTGTATCAACGGGTGGACCTGACGGACCAGCATACGAACCGGGTCGTGCTGGTCGACGGGCCCGACATCATGGTTCGAGCGGTGGGTGCCCGGCCGAGTCCGGTTGCAGGTGCCCGATGACCGCGACCGCTCCCCATACCCGGTCGCAACGAATCACGTGCGGACCAAACCGCCGACTCAATGACAACGCTCTAGCGAAGCGGTGGCCCCAGCATCGGCAAGAAGCGCACGAACATAGCGGCAGATCGCGCACACAACTTCCGGCAGATCGCGCACGCATTGTGCGGCAGATCGCGCATGAAATATGCAATACTACTGCGGTGACCTCGTCCTTCTCGTCATCGCCGATTGGTCGAATACTTCCCCGCCATGCCCATTCCGCAGTGCATGAAGCTCTTGCGGACACTCGTGTCGTCCTGGTCAACGGGGCTCGCCAATGCGGGAAGAGCACGCTGGTCTCCCGGATAGGCAGGGAGATCGGCGCGACCTGGCGCAGCCTCGACAAGCCGGAGACTCGGCAGGCAGCCGGCTACGACCCGACCCAGTTCGTCCTCGACGATTCCCTCTTGATCATCGACGAGGTACAGCGAGTACCGGAGCTGTTACTGGCGATCAAGGAGACCGTCGACGCCGACGGACGACCCGGCCGGTTCCTGCTGACCGGTTCGGCTCACGTAATGGCACTTCGGAGCGTTCCAGACGCGCTTCCCGGACGCATGGAGACGATCGAACTCTGGCCGCTCTCCCAAGGCGAAATCGACGGCGCGCCCGATAGATTCATCGATTGCGCTTTCGAGCGCGGACCCCAGCTACGGCACGATGGGACCGAGAATCGCGATGATTACATCGAACGGATCGCACGAGGCGGCTTCCCCGAAGCCGTTGCACGAGAGGGCAAACGGCGTTCCCGATTCTTCTCCTCCTATATCGCCGATCTGATCAACCGAGACGTCATGCAACTGTCCGAGATCGAACGTTCCGCAGAGATGTTCACCCTGACCAACCTCGTCGCTGCCAGATCCGGTCAACTCCTGGTGCCCGGCGCCCTCGGCAATGAACTCGGCCTGCCCAAAGACACCGTCGCCCGCTATCTTCGCCTCCTGGAAGAGGTTTTCCTGATCAAGCGAATCCCCGCTTGGTCCCGAAACCTGACCACCCGGGCCGTCGCGACCTCCAAGGTATTCATGGTTGATTCCGGAATCGCCACCTATCTGTGCGGTGCCGACCCGCGCACGCTGCGGGCCGTGAACGGTCCACTCGGGTCACTGCTGGAGGGCTTCGTAGCCGCCGAACTCGCTCGTCAGCTCACCTGGTCCGACCAGGACGCTCGCATGTTCCACTACCGCACCCGCGACAACGTCGAGGTCGACATCATTCTCGAGAACAACCGGCGGGAGGTCATCGCGATCGAGGTCAAAGCCGCCGCCACGGTCAAGGGCGAGGACTTCCGCGGCCTCCGCCACCTCGCAGACCGCCTGGGCGACGACCTCCTCGCCGGATACGTGCTCTACACCGGCACCGAAACCCTCCCCTTCGGACCGAAATTCCGCGCCCTACCGGTAAGCGCCCTCTGGAACGCGCGACCATGACCGCCGTCGCCGGTTCGCGCACTGTCACGAAAGAGGCAGAGCCGCAAGTCAATGACCTGCGGCCCTGCCGTGGAGTGGAGCTAAGGGGACTCGAACCCCTGACCCCCACACTGCCAGTGTGGTGCGCTACCAGCTGCGCCATAGCCCCGTATTCACTTCTTCGCCAGCCGGGCGTTGCCCCGCTTGCTTGAACGAAGTTACACGACCGATGCGGAACAAACCAAATCGCCTGGACAGAGGCTGGCGGTGACGATCACCGGGAGGTAGTCTCGAACGCATGTTCGATAGCCGAGAGGTGGAGGCGATGGGCGAGGACGAGCTGGTCGACGCGCTGCGGCGGGCACACGGGGCGGCGGCGTTCGCACAGGCGGCGGAAATCACAGCGGTGCGGGAGGTGTATCGCCGCCATCGGGCCGCGAACGCCGCACCGGGCGCCGGCGGGGTGCGGGCCGGGGAGTTCGCGGCGGCGGAGATCGCGGTCGCGGTGCAGGTGCCGGAGGGGGTGGCGGCGGCGCTCATCGACATCGGGCTCGCGCTGGACTCGCTACCCCAGACCAAACTGGCGTTCGCGGCGGGACGGATCGATCTGTCCCGGGTGCAGGTGATCACGGACTGCCTGCGGGGGATGCCACGGGAAATACGGGAAGTCCTGGAGCCCAAGCTGATCGACGCCGCGTTGCGGTCCGATCCGGTCCGGCTGCGGCAGACCGCGCAGCGCTGGGTGACGCGGCTCGATCCCGACGGCGAGACGCGGCGGCGCGAGGCCCGGGAACAGGACCGCGACGTCCGGATTCGCGCGGTTCAAGACGGGATGGCCGTGTTCGACGGGCTGCTGCCCGCCGCGGGAGCGCAGGCGCTCGCCATGCGGCTGCGGGAGATGAGCCTGCAAGTGTGCGAGGACGATCCGCGCACCATGTCCCAGCGCCGGGCCGACGCGCTCATCGCCCTCGCCGACGGCTCGGGCCGCCTGCACTGCGAATGCGGCAAGGAACTCGACTGCCCCAAGGCCAGCACCCCCACCACGCCTCGCCGTCCACTCATCCAGGTCGGCGTGTCCGCCGAAACCCTCCTCGGCCTGCGCGACGATCCCGCCTTCCTGTCCGGCTACGGACCCATCGACGCCGCGCTGGCCCGCTCGCTCGCCGAACACGCCCGGTTCCAGGTCATCCCCGAGTACTTCCCGGAGGACGCCACTCCGGGCCCGAGCGAAGACGACGCCCCTTCGCCCCCTGAGGAAAGCGCTTCGCAGACAAAGGAATCCGTCCTCGCCGACGGCATTCCGAGCCCGCGCCGGACCCGGCGGACGCGAATCGCCGCCGAAGCTCCCTGGGAGCGCGCGGCCGCCGCCCACCTCCGCGAGCGTCGCGTGCGCGACGACACCCCGGCCACCCCCCGGGTGGATCGCGGCCGCCTCACCACCGATGGTCCCGCCACCGCCGACAGCCCTGCCACCCAGGAACGGCCCGCCCGGCCCACCGAACCGGCTCCCCCGTCCGCACCACTGCGCAAACACGCCAAAGTCACTGCGGTGCGCCCCTTCTCGAACGCCCCGGCCCGCGAGGTGCGCGCCCTCGACGGATTCTGCCGTTTCCCCGGCTGCACCATGCCCGCCGCCGAAACCTCACTCATCCAGTTCGGCCCGCTCCCCCACCTCCCCGCACAACCGAACTCCGGCTACCGCGCCGTGCTCTGCACCCATCACAACCGCCTGAAGTCCCTGGCGGACAAGGGAAAACACCCGTGGCGCGTCTACCTGGCCGACACCGACCGCATGCGCTGGATCGACCCGAGCGGTGAGACCCACGAAACCATCCGCGAGGGCGCCCGCTATCTCTTCCCCCACACCGACATAGACGCCCCCGCCAAGCCGCCCCGCCTCCGCCCGGTCCCCACCGACCCCGCCACGGCCGGAAGCTACTTCACCACCGACCTGGCCTACCCCCTCGAATCCCACGTCCTGATCCACCCCCAGCTGTCCCGCACCACCGCCGACAACGACATCCCCGAATCCCCCACCCACCCGGTCCCCCACTGACCGTTCACCACCCCGAACCAAGGGACCGAGCCCCCGGCTCGGCCCCCTGCCCGGGGTGCGGCTCAAATTCACCGTTCCCCCGATGGGCCGCACCCCACCCAATCGCAGCGGATGCCACCGCATGAGACAGGCCGGGCAGCCGACTCGCAGGAGTCGCTGCCCGGCCTGAACCGGCTATCCGAAGACCGCTGTTCCGCAGCCTATTTCGCGGCGCTGAGGACCCAGTCCGCGTTGCCGCGGTCGACCTTCTTGCCGTCGAGGAAGACCGACGGGGTGGCGGCCGGGCCGTTCAGAGCGTCACCGAGGGCCTTGAGAGCGGCGGCGGCGTGGGCCCGGGCGGTGTCGGCGCGGTCGCCGGAGGTGATGCACTTGGCGACGGAGTCGCTCGCGCCCGCTTCCTTGGCGATGGCGGCGAGTTCCTTGTTGTCGTGGTCGGAGCCGCCTTCGGAAGGCTGCTTCGTGGTGAAGAGCAGCTCGTGGAACTTGGCGTACACCGGGCCGTTCCCGTCCTGCGCCACGCATTCGTTGGCGGCGACGGCGCGGGTGGAGTAGTCCTTGCTGCCCGAGCGGGAGTCGAGGAAGTTCACCAGCCGGTACCGCACCGCGAGCTTGCCCTCGTCGACCTGCTGGGCGATCTCCTGGCCGTTGACCTTCTCCATCTGGCCGCACGCCGGGCACAGCGGATCCTCGTAGATGTCAAGGGTTTTCGCCACCTTGGGCTTCCCCAGCACGATGGCCCCGTCGGAGTCCAGCGCCACCTCCACGGCCGGATCGTGCGCCGACCCGTACCCGTCGTTGCGCACCGCGTCCCCGCCACCGCGGTTCCACTGGAACACCGCGAACACGATCAGCACGATCACCACCACCGCCACCCCGGCCAGCGCATAGGTGGTCTTGCTCGACACCGGCCGCGGCGTGTGCTTCGAAGTCGGATTGCTCACCCGCACCACTCTGCCCGACACCCCCACCCCACCGACACCCGCCCCTAACGGTCGACGGCGAGCGCGGCTTCCTTGCGGCGCAGGGTCTCGGGCACGACCAGCCAGACCGCGGAGGCGGAGGCGAGCAGGATGCCGGTGACGCCGAGCGCGACACCGTAGGAGACGCGGTCGGCGAGCAGGCCGATGGCGTAGGGGCCGAGGAAGGTGCCGAGGTCGGCGGACATCTGGTAGCCGGCGAGGACCGGGCCGCCGCGGCGGCCGGGGCCGATGATGTCGGCGACCGCCGCCTGCAAGGCGGGGGTGAACATGCCGGATCCGATGCCAGCGAGGGCGGAGGCGGCGAGGAGCCAGGGCAGGGTCGAGGCGAAGCCGATGCCTGCGGTGCCTACGGCGCAGACCAGGGTGCCCGCGGTGAGGAAGGGTTTGCGGCCCAGGGTGTCCGACCAGCGGCCGGAGAGGAACAGGACCGAGGCGTTGCCGAGGGCGAAGGCGGTGAGGGCTACGCCCGCCAGGGCGGCGTCTTGTTTGAGGACCTCTACGACGATCAGGGGCACGAGCGCCATACGGACGCCGAATACCGCTGCGCCGTTGCCGAAGTTGGCCCAGAGGGCGGCTCGGTAGGCGGGGCGGGCGGCGGCTTCGCGGAAGGACATGGTGGGGGCGCCGTCGGATTTCTCCGGAAGAGCCAAGGGGGAATCACGGAGGGCCGCATAGACGATGAGGCTGGCGATCAGCAGGGCTATGCAGTAGATCAGGAAGGGGGCGCGCAGGCCCAGGAATGACAGGGCGCCGCCGACCAGCGGGCCGCTGATGGAGCCGATGAGGAAGCTGGTGGAGTAGACGCCGGAAACGCGGCCGCGTTCGGCGGGCGGGGACATGCGGATGACCAGGCCCAGGGAGGACACCGTGAACATGGTGGATCCGATGCCGCCCAGCGAACGCAGCACCAGGAGCTGCCAATAGCTTTGCGCGAGGGCGCACGCGCCGGTGGAGACCGCGACGATGAGCAGACCGGTCAGGTAGACCGGGCGCTCGCCCAGTTTCTGCAACAGCCGCCCGGCCATGGGGGCGAAGATCAAGCGCATCAACGCGAACGCGCTCACGATGAACGAGGCCGCCGCCACGCCGACATCGAAGCTCCGCGCGAACTGCGGCAGAGCCGGTGCGACCAAACCGAACCCGATGGCGATGGTGAAGGCCGAGCCCACCAGCACCCAGATCTCCACGGGCAGCCGCCGCGTCTCCAGCACTTCACTCACCGGCCGACACCTCGCGCTCACCTGGTCGCGCGACCCCGGCACACCGCGACAACTCCACCGCACACACCGATCCACTCATTTCCAACATCCGGCCGAACGCCGCACTAGCCACCGGACAACGCGTGTCCGACGATCTCCTCCGCGGCCGCCTGCACCTGTACGAGGTGCTCGGGGCCCTCGAAGGATTCGGCGTAGATCTTGTACTTGTCCTCGGTCCCGGAGGGCCGGGCCGCGAACCACGCGTTCTCGGTGGTGATCTTGAGCCCGCCCAGCGCCGCGCCATTGCCGCGGGCGCGGGTCTGGATACCGGTGATGGGTTCGCCGGCGATTTCGGTCGCGGTGATCATGTCCGGCGTCAACGCCGCGAGGCGGGTCTTCTGTTCCGCGGTGGCGGTGGCGTCGACGCGGGCGTAGGCGGGTGAGCCGTAGCGCTTCTCGAGTTCGGTGTAGCGGGTGGACGGGCTCTGCCCGGTGACGGCGGTGATCTCCGCGGCCAGCAGAGCCAGCAGGATGCCGTCCTTGTCGGTGGTCCAGACGGTGCCGTCCATGCGCAGGAACGAGGCGCCCGCGGACTCCTCGCCGCCGAAAGCGAGGCTGCCGCTGAACAATCCGGGCACGAACCATTTGAACCCGACCGGCACCTCGTACACGTCGCGGCCCAGGACGCCGACCACGCGGTCGATCATGGAGGACGTCACCACCGTCTTGCCGATCTTGGTCAGCGCGTCCCACCCCATCCGGTTGGCGATCATGTATTCGATCGCCACCGCCAGGAAGTGGTTCGGATTCATCAGTCCCGCATCGGGAGTCACGATCCCGTGCCGGTCCGCGTCCGCGTCATTGCCGGTCGAAATGTCGTAATCGTCGCGAATCGCCACGAGTGAGGCCATGGCGTAGCGCGAGGACGGATCCATCCGGATCCGCCCGTCGGAATCCAGCGTCATGAACCGCCACGTCGGGTCGACGAACGGGTTCACCACCTCGAGCTCGAGGTCGTAGCGCTGCCCGATCTCCTCCCAGTAATCCACGGAGGCCCCGCCCATGGGATCCGCGCCCAGCCGAATCCCGGCGCCGCGAATGGCGTCCAGATTCAGCACGTTGGGTAGGTCCGAGATGTAGCGGTCCAGGTAGTCGTAGCGCTCCACGTTGGTGGCCAGCGCGTGCGCCAGCGAGGTGCGCTTGACCTCGGAGAGCCCGGTACGCAGCAGCTCGTTGGCGCGGGCGGCGATGGCGTCGGTGGCGATGGTGTCGGCCGGGCCGCCGTGCGGCGGGTTGTATTTGAAGCCGCCGTCGCGGGGCGGATTGTGCGAGGGCGTCACCACGATGCCGTCGGCCTGATGCCGGGTGCCGCCCCGATTGTGGCGCAGCACGGCGTGACTCAAAGCCGGTGTGGGCGTGTACCTGTCGCGGGCGTCGATGATCGCGGTGACATCGTTGGCGGCGAGCACCTCGAGGGCGGTGGTCCAGGCGGGCTCGGACAGCGCGTGCGTGTCCCGCGCCAGGTACACCGGCCCGGTGATGCCGCGCGAGGCCCGGTATTCCACGATGGCCTGCGTGATGGCCAGGATGTGCGCCTCGTTGAACGCGCAGTCCAGGCTGGATCCACGATGCCCGGAGGTGCCGAAGGAGACCAGCTGCGTGGGATCGGCCGGATCCGGGATGCGGCTGTAGTACGCGGTCACCAGGTGCGCGATGTCCTCGAGGTCCGTGGCCCGCGCCGGTCGTCCGGCTCGATCGTGGGCCATGCCCGCACCTCCCTTCCGTATCGCCTGCGCCCGGCTGGTCATCAGGATCACGGCCGTACCCACTGCCCGAGTTGGACACCGAGGTAGGCCGCGGCCAGGCTCGCGCCGACGCCGATCACGACGTTCGCCACCGCATAGCTGTAAGCGCCCTCCTCGGCCAAACGAACCGTTTCGTATCCGAACGTACTGAACGTGGTCAGCGCGCCGCAGAAGCCCGTTCCCGCGGCCGCGAAGAGCCAATGGTTTGCTCCCGCACCGATCAACGCGCCCAGCAAGGCCGAACCGCCCATGTTCACCGTCAGTGTGCCCAGGGGGAGAACACTATCGAATCGAAGGGCCAACGCGCGATCCACCAGAAATCGGGCGGGCGCACCGAGCAGCGCGCCGAGGATCACCGCCAGCGCGGTCACCGCCGCACCCCGTCGAAGACGTCGACGGGTGAGAGCGCGACGGTCAGTGAATCCAGCAGGTCCGCATTGGTTTCCACGAAAGCACGCAACCGGTCGGTGTCGTCGATGATCATCACCATCACCGGCAGCCGTTCAGCCAGATCGAGCAGTCGGGTGGTGTGGATCTGGGAGGACACCCCGTACCCCTCGACGCCGCGCCACACACTCGCCCCGACCAATCCGGCATCCCGGGCACGCCGCACGATCTCGTGGTAGCGGGGCCGATGCCGATAGGTGTCGTCCTCGCCGAGCAGCACCGTCAGCCGCGACGCCGGTATCCACCGCCGGACCGCATCGGTGTCGGACTCCGTGTTCATCGTCCTGCCCCCAATCGTCGCGCCGTTCCCGATATCCATCGTGTCGCACCCACGCCCAGCACGACCGCGATCAGCCCGGTCACCACCGTCCCCCCGAGGTAGCCGAGCCCGTAGCCGATTCGGCCCGATTCGAGCAGTGTACGAACTTCCCCGGCATATGTGGACATGGTGGTGAATCCGCCCAGTACACCGACCCCGAGGAACGGCCGCAGCAGTCGGTGCGCCGCCCAGATCTCGGTGATACAGACCATGAGTACCCCGATGAGCAAGCAACCGATCACGTTGACCGCCAAGGTGTGCCAGGGGATCACACCGCGCTGCGGCAGCAGCACACTCACCCCGTAGCGCGCCTCCGCCCCGATCGCGCCTCCCAGGGCGATGACGCCGAGCAGAGCGACGTCGACGCCCGCGGTGTTCGCCGCCATCACCCTCCCTTCGATTTGCCTGGCCCAATCGCCGCTGTCTGGCGTGTTGCTGAGCCCGAACAGCAGCCCGGAACTGCGAGGATAGTGCGGCTTGCCCGGTGTTGTCCCACCGGCCTCGAGGAGAGCCAAGTTGGCGGTGCGCCAGTCGATCAGAAAGATGCTGGTCCAGAGCTTCGGAATCGCCGCGGTCCTGGCGGCCGTCATGGCGGCCGCGCCCGCGGCGCACGCCGGGGCAATCTTCCCCCTCCCTGATCCGGACGGGTTCTACTACGCCGCAGGCAATCTCGACGCCGCTCGGAACGGCGACGTGCTGAACTCCCGCCAGGTGCCCGCCCACCCGTTCCCCGGGGCGACGGTGTGGCGGATCCTGTTCCGCTCCACCAATTCCAACGGCGCGCCCATCGCCGCGGTGACCACGTTGATCTCCCCGGGCCCCGGGCCGCGACCGCTGCTGTCGTATCAGCCGTTCGTGAATTCCCTGGGCCTGCAATGCGCGCCGTCGCACAGCCTGATCGACGGGAGTCTGAAGGAGTCGTCGGCGTTCCCGCTGCCGCCGGCCAAGGGCTGGGCGATCGCGGTGCCCGAGCTGATCCACCAGCCGCTCTGCGAATGGCACGACGGCAACGACCAGGTGCCGCTGGATCTGGCCCAGTACACCGCGGGCCGCGACTGCGCCGCCGGGACGCCGGTCCAGTTCGACGTCATCCCGGGCGCGGACCACGGCACCGCCATCTTCTCCGGCACGCTCAACGCCATGAACTATCTGTCCGACCGGTTCGCGGGCCTGGCCCCGCCCTCCAACTGCCGCTGATCGCGGTAAGAAGGAAAACGAAGCGGCCCCGCTCGGATCGGCGAGCGGGGCCGCATTCATGGTTGAACCACGGTGTCCAGGGGTTCGGATCTCAGTGCGCGAGAACGGGTTCGCCCTCGGCCGGGACCGGTACCTTGTTCGGCATGATCAGCCCGGTGACCACCGCGCCGACCACGAAGATCGCGGCGGCCCACCAGAAGGTGGTGGTGTAGCTCTGCACCGCGGCCTCGGCCAGCACCCGCGGCGACGGCGGAACGTGCCCGGCCACATAGTCGTTGAACGAGGTCGCGGCCAGCGTGCTCAGCAGCGCGGTGCCGATCGAGCCGCCCACCTGCTGGCTGGTGTTCACCATGGCCGAGGCGACGCCGGCGTCGGCGTGCTCCACGCCCGCGGTCGCACCGCTGAACGCGGTGGACATCGCCATACCCAGACCCAGGCCCATCAGCAGCAGGCTCGGCAGGATGTGGCTCGCGTAGCCGGTGTCCACACCGATGCGGGTCAGCAGCGCCATTCCCAGTGTGGCGAGCAGGAATCCGGTCACCACGGTCACCTTCGGGCCCACCCGCGGGATGAGCAGTGCGGGCACGGTGGTGGAGGCGGCGACCATGCCCGCGACCATCGGCAGGAACGCGACGCCGGTGCGGATCGGCGAGTACCCCAGCTGCTGCTGCATGTAGTAGGTGAGGAACAGGAACATGGCGAACATGCCGATGCCGATGGTGAACACCGCGACGTAGGACGCGCCGCGGGTGCGGTCCAGCACCACGCGCAGCGGCAGCAGCGGGTGCGCGACGCGCTGTTCCAGCCACACGAACAGGCCCAGCAGCGCGACGCCGCCGATCAGGAAGGCCAGGGTGACGCCGTTGGTCCATCCGTCGGACTCGGCGTGCGAGAAGCCGTAGACGATGCCGAACAGCGCGGCGGTCACGGTGACGGTGCCGGGCAGATCCAGCTTGGGGCGGGTGGTGGCGGTGTGCTTGGCCAGCAGCAGGATCGCGCCGACCAGCGCGACGGCCGCGAAGACCAGGTTCACGTACATCACCCAGCGCCACGAGGCCCACTCGGTGAGCGCGCCGCCCAGCAGCAGGCCGAGCGCGCCGCCCGCGCCGGCGATGGCGCCGAAGATGCCGAATGCCTTTGCGCGCTCGGCGGGTTCGGTGAAGGTGACGGTCAGCAGCGAGAGCGCGGCGGGCGCGAGCAGCGCGGCGAACACGCCCTGCGCGACGCGGGAGCCGACCAGCACCTCGAAGTTGCCGGCCGCGCCGCCGACCGCGGAGGCGACCGCGAAGCCGATCAGGCCGGTGATGAAGGTGGTGCGGCGGCCGAACAGGTCGGAGAGCCGTCCGCCGAGCAGCAGCAGCGAGCCGAAGGCCAGCGCGTAGCCGGTGATGACCCACTGCCGGTCGCCGTTGGAGAAGCCGAGATCGGCCTGCGCGTGCGGGAGCGCGATGTTCACGACGGTCGCGTCGAGCACGACCATCAGCTGGGCGACGCCGAGCACGGCGAGCACCCACCAGCGCAGGGCGTGCGATCCGCGCCGCCCTGCCTTGTCCTCGGTCGCAGCCGGGGCTGTGACGTCTTTCTCGAGCGCTGTAGTCATGGTTGGTGTCCTCGTCCCCTAGACTTAGTGGAGAAACCATCTCCGCTTACCGATCAAGCTATCAGCTAAACGGAGATAACTCCTCCGGATAATCCCGATTGCTGATAGGATTAGCCTGTGAATCACGTCACCACCGCGCCCCCACCTCGGCGTCTGCGCGCGGACGCCGCCCGCAATCAGCAGCGCATCATCGCGGCCGCCCGCGAGCTGTTCGCCGATCGGGGGCTGGACGTCACCCTCGACGATGTGGCCGAGCGGGCGGGCGTCGGCGTCGGCACGGTCTACCGCCGCTTCGCCAACAAGCAGGAGCTCATCTCCGAGGTCTTCGACCAGATGGTCACCGAACTGGCCGAGGCCGTGAACGTGGCGCTGCACCACCCGGATCCCTGGGAGGGCCTGACCGACCTGTTCGAGTACTCGTGCCGCCACGTCGCCGCCAACCGGGGCTTCAGCGAGGTGATCCTCGAACTGCACGACAGCATGGAGCGCTTCGTGTGCATGAAGGATCAGATCCGGCCCGGGATGCAGGCGGTCATCGCGCGCGCCAAGGACGCGGGCGTGCTGCAGCCCGATATCGAACCGGCCGACTTCTTCGCCATGGTGAACATGGTCGACGGCATCGCGGGCTTCGCCCGGCCGGTCAATCCCGAAGTGTGGGAGCGCTACATGGCGGTGATTCTCAATGGCGTGCGCGGCGACAGCGTGCCTCGCCTGCCGCTCACGCAGCGTCCACTGTCCGAAGACGAGGTCGAGCGAGCGAAGGCGGCCGCCTTCAACCCGCGCAAACGGTAGCGCGCATCACACTCGCGGTTTAAAGTTGGTCGCATGACCAA
The DNA here is from genome assembly GCF_042874235.1 of Nocardia sp. NPDC004151. Lineage (NCBI taxonomy): Bacteria > Bacillati > Actinomycetota > Actinomycetes > Mycobacteriales > Nocardiaceae > Nocardia > Nocardia sp. NPDC004151. The sequence goes on from NZ_JBIAMR010000014.1 coordinate 123,131, forward strand.
CTCTTGGGTGAACTGGGCCGGGGATCAGAGCTGTACCCCGGCGTCCATCGCCGAACCGAGCTCGCCCGAGGACGTCGCGGCAGTACTCGCTCAGGCCGAAGCGAACGGCCACACCGTCCGGGTCGCCGGATCCGGGCACTCCTTCACCGAGACCGTGCTCACCGACGGCACGCTCATGCGGCTGAACCAGCTCGACAAGATCCTGCACGTGGACCGCGCCACCGGCCTGGTCCGCGCCGAGGCCGGCATCACCCTCAATGCCGCCAGCAACGCGTTGCACCCGCTGGGCCTGGCCTTCCCCAACCTCGGCGACATCGACGTGCAGTCGATCGCCGGCGCCACCGCGACCGGTACCCACGGGACCGGATCCAAGCTGCAGAACCTCTCCGCCGCACTGCATTCGGTGGAGCTCATGCTGGCCGACGGCAGCCGGGTCGAACTCAACGAGCAGACCGATCCCGACGGCTGGCGCGCCGCGCGCGTGAATGTCGGCGCGCTGGGCGTCGTCACGGCCGTGACGCTGCAGATGGTGCCGTCGTTCGTGCTCGAGGGCATCGAGCGGCCGATCCCGGTCGAGGACGTACTGGCCGATCTGGACAGCTACGTCGAGGACAACGAGCACTTCGAGTTCTACATGTTCGCCCACAGCCCGCTGGCCATGACCAAGCGCAACAACCGGGTCGAGCTCCCCGAACAGCCGCGCGGCAAAGCCATGGACTGGTTCTCCGACATCCTCATGACCAACTACACCTTCGACGCGCTGTGCAAGCTCACCCGGTGGCGCCCGAACCTGATCCCGATGGTCCAGCGCAGCGCCGCCTACGCCGGCAGCTACCGCCGCCAGGTCGAACGCTCCTACCGGGTCTTCGCCAGCCCCCGGCTGTTCCGCTTCACCGAGATGGAATACGCCATCCCGCGCGAGCATTCGGTCGACGCCATCCGCGAGATCAAGGAGGTGGCCAAGCATTTCGACACCCCGATGCCGATCGAGGTGCGCTGGGTCGCCCCCGATGACGCCTTCCTGTCACCCGCCGGCGGGCGCGAGACCTGCTACATCGCGGTCCACCAATACGAGGGCATGAACTACGAGCCGTATTTCCGCGCCTGCGAACGCGTTTTCGACCGCTACAACGGCCGCCCGCACTGGGGCAAGCGGCACTTCCAGACCGCCGAGACACTGCGTGAGCGCTACCCGGAGTGGGACCGCTTCGCCGAGGTGCGCCGTCGCTTCGACCCCAAGGGCCGGTTCACCAACGCCTACATCGAGCGCGTCCTGGGCCCGGTGAACTGAGTACGCCCGAGCGTAGGACAAACCGACTAGTATCGGTTGCTGAAAGATCGCTGCTCTTCCGGGCGTGACCACCCACGTAGGAGGTTCGATGACTTCTTTCAGCGACGGCAACGAGGCGGGCGAGAAGGCTCCCGGCGCGGCCCAGAATCTGGGCGACACAGTGCAGGAGGCCTTCAAGGGCGGAGCCGAGGACGCCAGGGAATGGGTCGAGAAGGCGGGCGACGAGGTCAAGGAGTGGGCCGAGAAGGCCGGTGACGAAGTCAAGGAATGGGCGGGGGGCTTGACCGACAAGGTCAAGGGGATGTTCGACCGCGGATCGAAGTAGGAGTCCAACCATGCCGACCAACGACGACGATCTCGGCGACGGCGCTTCGAAGTTCGAGGACGCGACCGAACGCCTGGCAGACGACCTGCGCACCACCGCCGACGACCTGACCACCGATCTCGGGGTCACCGCCGCCGACCTGCGCGAGCGGGCCGGGGCGGCGACCGGACAGCTGGCCGAACGGGCCAGCGGCGCCGCCGCCGAACTGGCCGAACGGGCTCAGACCGCGGCCGCCGACCTCGCCGATATGGCGAAGTCCTTCGCCGACAAGATCACTCCCGAGGATTTCCAGGTCACCCTCGAACAGGTGCGGGCCAACCTCGACCACGCCGCACAGGACGTGCTGGCCGCGGTCAACGAGATCGTCACCGCGCTGAAGAACAGGGCCGGAAAGTAGTTCAGCCAACCCCGGTTCCGGGCCACACGGCCCGGAACCGGGGTTGTTCGCATGTGTTCGGCAGGTAGATCGCAGCAGACGACGACCGCAGGGGGCACGCCACGTGGGCACGACCCGACATACCTCGACCGAGACGGTTCCGGCCCATCATCGAGTGGCGGTGGCTCCCCGGGTGTTCTGGCCCTCGGCCATCGTGGTGGCCGCCTTCACCGTGTACGCCATCGTCTTCCGCGACACCGCGGGCCGGCAGGCGAAAGCGCTGCAGGACAATGTGATCGGCGGCTTCGGCTGGTACTACATCCTGATCGTGAGCCTGTTCGTGGTGTTCGCGATCTGGCTGGGACTGGGCCGGTTCGGCGACATCACCCTGGGCGAGGACGGCGAGCAGGCCGAATACTCCATCGGCGCTTGGCTTTCCATGCTGTTCGCGGCGGGCATGGGGATCGGCCTGGTGTTCTGGGGTGTGGCCGAGCCGCTGTTCCACTACGAGGACCCGCGCCCCGGGGTCGGGTCCACCCCGGCGCAGCGCGCGGATTCGGCCATGGTGCAGACGTTCCTGCACTGGGGCATCCACCCGTGGGCCATCTACGTGGTGGTGGGGCTGGCGATCGCGTACTCGATCCACCGCAAGGGCAGGCCGGTGTCGATCCGCTGGTCGCTGGAATCGATCGCGGGCGACAAGGTCCGGGGCTGGCGCGGGGATCTCATCGACGTGGTGGCGGTGATCGGAACCGTGTTCGGCGTCGCGACCTCCCTCGGGCTGGGGGTGCTGCAGATCTCGGCAGGGCTGAATCATCAGGGCTGGCTGCACGAACCGGGCAAGGGCTTGCAGGTGACGCTGGTCGTGGCGGTCACCGCGCTGGCCACGGTGTCGGTGGTGACGGGCGTGGACAAGGGCATCAAACTGCTGTCCCAGCTCAATATGGGTGTGGCGGGCGCGCTGATGCTGTTCGTGCTGATCGTCGGGCCGACGCTGTTCATCGTCGACGATCTGGTGCAGAGCCTGGGCCAGTACCTGCAGTCGCTGCCCCGGATCAGCATGTACACCGGCGCGACCGAAGGCCCCACCGGGACGGCCTGGACCCGGCAGTGGACCGTCTTCTATTGGGGCTGGTGGATCTCCTGGGCCCCGTTCGTGGGCGTGTTCATCGCGCGCATCTCACGCGGGCGCACGGTGCGGGAGTTCGTGGCCGGGGTGCTGCTGGTGCCGACGCTGCTGACCTTCGTGTGGTTCGCGGTGTTCGGCGGGGCGGGCCTGCACCGCGAGATGTTCGGTGGCGGCGGGCTGGTCGGTCCGGACGGACCCGATCGCGACAGCGCGCTGTTCGAGCTGCTGCGGACGCTGCCGGGCGGATCGATCACGGCGGGGCTGGCGATCCTGGTGATCGTGCTGTTCTTCGTCACCTCCGCGGATTCGGGGGCGCTGGTGGTGAACATGCTGTCCTCGGGCGGCAATCCGGAGCCGCCGACCTGGAGTCGCGCGTTCTGGACCACCGCGCAGGGTGCGGTGGCGGCGGCGCTGCTGGTGGCCAGCGGCACCGGCACGGCCGCGCTGACCACCCTGCAGACGGTGGCGATCTTGATCGCGTTGCCGTTCAGTGTGGTGTTGCTGGCCATGTGCGTGGCGCTGGTGAAGACCTTCCGGGCCGATCACGCGCGCTCGGAGCCGGGCCGCGAGAGCTGATTCGGACCCTCCGGTTTGCCAAATGTGTGCCAGCACCCTTCCGGCGATCGGGGTGACACGCGTCAAGGGGGGTGTGCCGGGTGCGCACAAGGCCCCTACCAGCATTTAAACTCCCATCCGGAACATAACGAAAACGTCTCGGATTGGAACTGCGCGCATCATGCTCAAGGGCTTCAAAGACTTCCTGATGAGGGGCAATGTCATCGATCTCGCGGTGGCGGTGGTCATGGGCACCGCGTTCACCGCCATCGTCACCTCGGTGACCAAGGGCGTGATCGAGCCGCTGCTCGCCACCCTCGGCGGCAACAAGGAATTCGGCCTGGGCTTCCAGCTGCTGGCCGACAAGCCGTCCACCTTCGTCGCCCTCGGGCCGATCATCAGCGCGGGCATCAACTTCCTCTGCGTCGCGGCGGTGCTCTACTTCGTGCTCATCCTGCCGATGAACACCATCAAGAACCGTTTCGCGAAGGTCGAGGAGGAGAAGGTCGCGACCGAGCTGGAACTGCTCACCGAGATCCGCGACCTGCTCGCCAAGCAGAACGCGAGCCGGTAGTTCTCCACCGTCGGGCCACGGTTCCGCCGAGCGCCTCGACTAGGCTTAGCCAGGTTGTTGCCAACAGCCGGACAGAGATCTAGTCGAGGAGGCGGGAACCGTGGGCCGCATTCCACCCCGGGAACAGGCGAGAGATCTGGCGGACCCGGTGCGGCCCGCGCCGGCGAGCCGGTGGGCCATGCTCGCCGTGCTCTGCGCGAGCCTGCTGCTGGTGGCGATGGACGCGACCATCCTCAATGTCGCACTGCCCTCGCTCATCGATCACATGGCGCCCACCCCCATGGAGCAGCTGTGGATCGTCGACCTCTACGGCCTGGTGCTGGGCGGTCTGCTGATCACCTGCGGCGCGATCGGCGACCGGTACGGCCGGAAACTGCTGTTCCTGCTCGGCTTCCTGCTCTTCGGCGTCGCCTCGGTGATCGCTGCGACCGCGCACTCCCCCGCCCAGCTCATCGCGGGCCGGGCGCTGCTCGGGGTCGGCGGAGCCATGGTGATGCCGTCCACGCTCTCGCTGATCCGCAATATCTTCACCGATGACCACGAACGCACCCTCGCCATCGGCATCTGGGCCTCGGTGGCCGGCGGTGGCGCGGCCATCGGCCCGCTGGTCGGCGGTCATCTGGTCGAGGCGTTCGGCTGGTCGGCGGCCTTCTGGCTCAATGTGCCCGTAGTGATCCTCACCGTGGCCGCGGGGCTGTGGCTGCTGCCGGAGTACCGGGCCCCGCAGCAGGGCCGCTTGGACTGGGCCGGCGCGGCGCTGTCGGTGCTGGGCATCGTGGCGCTGGCGTGGGGCATCAAGCATGTGGCGAAGGGCAATCCGGCCCCGGTCGATCTGATCATCTTGGTGTCGTCGGTACTCCTGCTGGGGTGGTTCGCCTACCGGCAGTCGAAGTCGCCCGACCCGCTGCTGGATGTGCGGCTGTTCCGCAATCGCGCCTTCACCGCCGCCGCGCTCGCCACCCTGCTCGCCATGCTGGCCATCGGAGCTGCGCTGTTCCTGATCTCCTTGTGGCTGCAATACATTCACGGCTACTCGCCGTCGGAGGCCGGTATGCGCACCCTGCCCGCGGCGCTGGCCACCCTGTTCGGTTCGCTCGCCACCCCCTGGCTCATGCGGCGCGTGGGCGTGCGCGCGCTGATGGGTTTCGGATTGGGCGCGCTGGCGACGGGTTTCGCGGTGCTGGCCGCGATTCCCGACACCACTTACCCGATCGTCGCCCTGGTGCTGCTGTGCCTGGGCATCGGTGACGGCATCGCGATCACCACGGCCGCCGCCGTCCTGGTCGCCTCGGTGCCCGCCGAGCGCGCCGGGCAGGCGGGGGCGGTCGAGGAGACCAACTACGAACTGGGCATCGGTCTGGGCGTGGCACTGCTGGGCAGCATCCACGGCCGTTTGTTCACCGGCCACATGACCGGATTGCCGCTGCACGGCGACGATCTGACCGAGGCGCAGGGCTCGGTGGGCGGCGCGGCCCACGTCGCCGAGCGGATCGGCGGACCCGCCGGCGACGAGGTGCTGCGCATCGCCCAGCACGCCTACGACGCGGCGCTCACCACCACCTCCTGGATCTCCACGGGACTGGTGGGCGCGGTCGCGGTGCTCACCGTGATCCTGGTTCCGCGCGGCTTCAAGGCGACCGCCGCGCACTGAGACCCCCTTCCCGGGGATGCATCCGGTTATGCCAGTGCGACTTTCAGCTGCGCCAGGCCGGAGCGGATGCGCGCCTTCACGGCGGGCAGGCCGATTCCCAGCCGGTCCGCGACCTGCGGGTAGGTGAGCCCGCCGTAGAAGGCCAGCACCAGCGACTCGCGTTGATTGGGGGTGAGGGTGGACAGGCCGTGGCGGATGGCGCGCTCCTCCTGGCGGCGCAGGATCTCCTCGGCCACCACATCGGTGGCGGGGCGGTAATCGCCGACGCCCCAGCGGTGTTCGTGTCCAGCCGCGCTGCACTCGCGCCGGACCCGGTCCACCGCCTGATGGTGGGCCAGGGTGGTGAGCCAGGTCAGCGCGTTGCCGCGGGCCGGGTCGAAGTTCGGGGCGCTGCGCCAGACCTGGAGGTAGACCTCGTGACAGGTTTCCTCGGCATATCCGGTGTCGCACACGATGTTCAGGACGCGGGAGTAGATGAGGCCGCGGGTGCGGCGGTAGAGCTCCTCGTAGGCGGCGCGGTCGCGCTCGGCGATGCGGCGGACGAGGTTGTCGAACTCGCTGCCGCGCCGGGTGCGGCGGGCAGGGACGGTCGAAGGTCGGACGGGGTGGGCCGATTGCGGACGGACTGCCGGGTGGGCAGCGGAACGGTGTGGTGCACGTGAGGAATTCACGATTGCCCCCAGGTCGACGAAGCGAGCGGATCGACGGTGTCCGGATACGGATATGTCGAAACGAGCCGTCGAGGACTGGGACGGCCACTGCGGAAACCGGCCGGGGACAGGGGCTTTCGGTTCCGCCAAGAATCCAGGCTACGCCCCGGGGCCCGATGCCTGCACCGATCCGATTAACCGGACATCATCCCGGCAAACCCGGCCGAACCGGGCGTGGGTCAGATCCGTAGCCCCAGTGCGACGATGCCGTGCGCGACCGCGTGCACCGTCACCCGGTTGCGGCGGGCGTGCGCCCGGATCAACTCGAACGCCGCGTCGGGGGTGGTGTGGTGGGCGTGGGCGAGCACGCCCTTGGCCTGTTCCACCACGATGCGGGTGGTCAGCGCGTGCTGGAGCTGTTCGGTCACCCGCTGGTGGCGGTGCACCAGATCGGCGGTGACGATGTGCCCGGCGGCCATGCCCGCCAGCAGCGTCGCCACCGACAGGTCCTGGCCGGTCCAGTGCCGGACCTCGCGCGAATACAGGCTCAGCACACCGGCTTCGGTGGCGTCCAGGCGCATGGGGACGGCGGCGACCGAGGCGATCCGGCGCTGCCCGGCCACGGTCGTGTACTCCGGCCACAGGTCGCCGTAGCTGCCGATATCGGTGACGGTCACCGGCGCTCCGCAGGCGTGCGCGACCACGCCGGGTCCGCGGTCGTGGTCGCGCTGGCAGACCTCGAGATCCAGGAGGTCCTCGGGGATACCGGTGAAGAGTTCGGACCGGTCGCCTCGTAGTCGGGCGGACAGCGCCACCGTCACCCCGCCCGGTTCCAGCACATCGATGGCGCTGCGCATCAACTCGTCCAGAATCTGGGGCAGTTCACTCGCCGCCGGTAGCAGCCGCGCGAATCTGGCCAGCACCGTCACCAGCAACTCACTGTCGGACACCGCATTCACCCCGCATCGGCGAACGCCGGGCGCCCGCCACGAAAGTATTCCTGTGCCGCTCTTGCCGTCAGCCCATGGTATTTGCCGGGCGGGTGTCACGGAACAGTTGCGCTCATTCGGCCTCGATCCGAATGCTGCGCTCCACCACCCGCCGTGCCACCTCCACCAGCGAGAGTCCATGGGTGAAGGCGTATCCGCGCAGGCGGGCGTAGGCGTCGGGGATCTCGATGCCGAGTTGGGCGCTGGTCATGCCGGCCGCCTGGTGAATCCATCTGCTGGACAACGGCTGTGCCCACTGGCGGGCGTCGTGGCCGGTGGCCAGCACCAGGCTGGCGGTCACCAGATCGGCGATGTGCAGCGACGCCGACAGCAGCCGCGGCCCGGGCCGCCCGATGGATTCGCGATACAGGTCCAACCCGCCGAGCCGAATCGCGCCCAGCCGCAAGGGCACCGCGAACAGCGATCCCGACACCGGGGTACCGGAGAGGGCTTCGGCGAAACCTGGCCAGTGCTCGCAGTCGGCGCTCAGATCGGTGACCACCACCGGCACCCCGTCGGCCACCGCGGTGACCGCGGGGCCCTCCCCCGCCGTCGCCTGCGCCCGCTCCACCCGTTCGGCGAATTCGTCACTGGCGCACCAGGGTTGCATGCCCGCGTCGCGTTCCTCGAGCACGATGGCGGCGCGGCGCACCGGTAATACCCGCACGCACGCGATGCACACCGCGTTCAATCCGCCGCCCGCGTCGCGCACGGCGCGCAGGAACTGTCCTGTCAGCTGATCGAACTGCGACGAAGCCATCACCATCGAACCGCCCCACAATCATCGCCCGGCGATGAGTTATTCGGTGCCCGAGGCCAGTATCTCCGTCACAGCTCGACAACGAACAGGGCCGAAAGTCACTGTGGGTCAGCGCCAACGGCGACCGCGACCGGACGGTGCGGCACGCCGAGCCGGTACAGGCCGCGCAGATCGTACAGATGCGTGGCGACCGCGCCGAGCACCGCTCCGAAGGCCAGCCCGAACAGCGTCATCCAGATGCCCGTGCCGAGTCCGGCCTCGAGGTGGCCGTCGAAGAACAGGATGGCGCGCACCGACAGATAGATCTGGTGCATCGGTTCGAAGCTCGACAGCGAGGCGATCCAGCGCGGAATCGCTTCCACCGGAATCGAGCCCGAGGACGAGGGCAGGCCCAGCACCACGAACACGATCATATTGATCAGCAGGCCCGCGGTGCCGAAGGCCGCCAGCACCGACAGCCCGGTGACCGACACCGCGATGATGGCCAGCGTGCCGTAGAGGAACAGCGGCAGCGGTTCGTCGATGGGCATACCGAAAATCCGCGCGATGCCCATGAACATGCCGGAGAGGAAAGGCGCGGTGATCGCGGCGATGGCCCACTTCACCAGCAGCGTGCGCCAGCGGCTGATCGAGGCGGGCTCGGGGGCGCGGAACCACGGGCCGTATTCGGCCGGGACGTAACCGAGCACGTTGTCGATCATGGAGTGGATGATCATCGCGCCGCTGAAGCCCGCGAACAGCAGAACCAGGGTGTAGAAGAACGCGGACAGGCCCTGCCCGGTGCCTGCCGGGAGCGGACGGTACGGGCTGGTGACCACGTCGATGGGCTGGGCCAGCTGCAACCGTGCCGCGCCGGACAATTCGGTGACGGGCGCACCCGCCTGCGGCGCGAGCTTGGCCTTCACCTGGTCGGTGAGCTGCGCGCCGACCGTCGAATTCACCTGCGCCATGGCCCGATCGGCGATGCGCTGGGTGATCGAGGAGGCGTAGGTGCCGGCACGCGGATTGGTCTGCACGGTGATGACCGGCCGTTCCACGTCGCCGGGCACCACCGAGGCCGCGGCGAGGATCGAGAGTCTCTTGGTGAAGTCGCCGGGAATGATGATGGCGCCGTAGACCTGGCCGTCGCTCAACTGCCGGCGGGCCTCGCCGATGCCGACCACGCGCAGGTCGATCTTGTCGGCGGGGATGCGCTCGGTGAGCGCGTCGGCGATCTGGTCGCCGATATTGACGGTGCGGCCGTCCATCACGTCACCCACGTCCTGATTGACCAGGGCGACCGGGAAGTCGTGCAGGTTCTTCTCCGGGTCGGAGGTGTAGCCGAGGTACATGGTGCCGATCAGGGCCGCGAGCAGGCCGAGCACCACCATCGGGCCGATCCAGCCGCGCAGCGGCACGGCGCGCTGGACCGAGTTCTCATTCGCCATGGGCACGAATGTAGGCAGCGACAACAAAGTAGTCAACGTCAACATCCCCGAGTGTGTCCGATATCCTGCTCTCACCATGAGCATCACCAAGCGCAAGGCCCGGGAGGTGGTCGAGCGCGCCCGTTCCTACCACCACGGGGACCTGCGCGCCGAACTCCTCCGCCGCGCCGAGGAGACCCTGCGCGGCGGCGGAATCGAACGCCTGTCGCTGCGGCAGCTGGCCCGCGACACCGGGGTCAGCCACGCCGCGCCCGCCCGGCACTTCCGCGACAAGCAGGCGCTGCTGGACGCGCTGACCGTAGCCGGATTCGACCGGCTCGGCGCGGGATTCGAGAAGGCGGCGGCCGCGGGCACCTTCCTGGAACGCCTGCGCGCCATGGCCCACACCTATCTGCGGTTCGCCATCGACAATCCGGAACTGCTGGCGCTCATGTTCGCCCGCAAGAACAGTCCCACCCCGGCCATCGAGGAGGCGGCCGCCCGCGCGTTCACCGTGCCGATCGAGATGGTCACCGACGCGCAGGCGAGCGGGGAGGTGGTGCCGGGCGAGCCACGGCGGATCTGCCTGTCCGCGGTGGCGGCGCTGCAGGGGCTGGCCGCGATCCTCGGGTCGGGGCTGGTCGACGCGGCGGAGGCGGACGGACTCTTCGACGAGATGGTCACCCACATGCTGAATGGTTTGCGTCCCCGACGCTGACGCTCGGTTCACAAAACTCGGCACCGCGCCGCCGCCCCCGAAATCGGTGGCCTCCGCACCCGTAACCTTTCAGGCGTGACGATCGAGAAACGACAGTGACGATCGAAGGCAGGCAGTACGGCGGACGCGCCGTGACCGAACGAAAAGCCGAGCGCCGGCAGCGTTTCCTCGACGCGGCCATCCGAATCTTCGGCGAGCGCGGCTACGCCAACTGTTCGCTGGCCGATGTGTGCGCCGCGGCCGGACTGTCCAAACGCCAGTTCTACGAGGAATTCCAGACCCGCGAGGACGTGCTGGTCGCGGCCTACGACCAGATCCAGGACCAGTCGGCCGCCGCCCTCGCCACCGCGCTGAGTTCCATGGGTCCCGACCCGGACCCGACCGAGACCGTGACGCAGGCCCTCTCGGCCTTCCTCGACTCCATCGGCACCGACCCGTTCCGCGCCAAGGTGGCCTTCGTCGAGGTCGTCGGCGTCAGCGAACGCATGGAACAGCATCGCCGCGCCCGCCGCCACCTGTGGGGCGACACCCTGCGCCTGGCCGTGCAGCCCCTGGCCGGTGACTCCGCTTCCCTCCGCGGCGCCCCCGGACTCGCCACCAGCGCCCTCATCGGCGCGATCAACGGCCTCGCCCACGAGTGGCTGCTGTCGGACCCGCGACCGCCCGTGCGCTCCCTGGTGGAAGTCCTGGTCCCGATGACGGTCGCCCTGATCGCCCGCGACGCGGACTAGCCGCCGCGCGACCCCACGGGAGGTCACCGACGCCCGGGGGCGCGGGCAACGCCTGTCGGTGCCGAGCGCGGGATCTTTCGGTGCCGGGCGCAGAGATCTGTCGGTACCGGGCGGCAAGATCGCGGGTATGACCGACGAGCAGCGGTGGGCCGATCCGCACGCGACCGAGGCTGTGCGCAAGCTGTTGCGGCGGCATCGGCGGGCAGTGGAGATGGTGCTGATGGCCGCGCGGGTGGATGGGCTGGATCAACTCGCCGATGCCGCAGCCGGATACGTGGCGGCGCCGGAGCGGGCTGGGACCGCGGTGGGGGCGGCGGTGGCCTTCGCCATCGCGCAGTACGCGGCGGTGGCCTATCGCACGGGGGTGCGGCGGGAGCAGGAATTCATCGATCGGTTCATCGACAGCTGGATGGTCGAATTCGGGCATGCGTTCGCGACCGAGGTCGCGGAGGCCCGAGTGGGGGTGCGGGTGGAGGAACCCGATCCGCGTGCGGGGCGAATGACGGCGTGGCTGCGGGTGATCGAGCCCGGGGAGGATGTCGAGCCCGCTGCCGAGGCGCTGCGAGCCCGGGTGCGGGAACGTCTGGGGAGCGCGTCCGAGGAGTCGGGACGGGTCGCGCTGGAGCCGAAGTCGGTGACGACCGACCAGATTCGGCGGCTCGAGGCGGCCATGGTGGACGGCAGGCGGTGGCGGGCCGCCGCGCATCGGCGATTGGTGCTCGAGGATCCCGCGCTCGGGCAGGCCGCACGGCTGCTGGTGTGGGCGGTCTTCGATGCCCGCGGCGAGGTGACGGGGGCGTTCCGGGTGGACGAGGAACGCGTGCTGCGCAATCTCGAGGGCGCGCCGGTCGAACTGGCGGGCCAAGCGTTGGTGGGTGTGGCTCACCCGATCCAGCTCGGTGAGACGCTCGCGGCCTGGCGGGACCTGTTCGACGACAATCGGTTACGGCAGCCGTTCGAGCAGCTGGAACGACCGGTCAACCTGCTCACGAGCGAAGACGCGGAGTCGAATCGCCTGTCCCGCTTCAGCGATCAGCCGATTCGCACGGATCGGGTGTTCGGTCTGCAACAGCTGGGCTGGCAGGTGTCGCGGGAGGTCCTCAGTCGCCGGTTCGGACCGGTCCGGGAGGTGATCGTCACGCTGGATCCCGGGCTCGAAGGCGGTTTCCGCGACGAGCCCGAGCTGCAGCGGGTGCTCTCGGTGGAGCTCCGGGGCGGCACGTTCGACTCACTCGACGCCGTGACCGCCTCGGAGCTGATCCGTCAGCTGGAGCGGCTGGCGGCGTGACGTCCGGCGCGGCGGCCGAAGAACGAGCCCGCGCCGAGCTGGGTACCGCTGGAATAGCCCTTGCCGTCCTGAGCCAGAGTGGAGGCCGTCGCGCCCGCCGCGTACAGACCGGGGATGGGTGATCCGTTGTCCCGCAGCACCTCCGAGTCGACCGAGGTGCGCAGCCCGCCGAGGGTGAAGCCCGCGTAGAGCGCCTTGCCGAGGGTCAGGTCGAAGGCCGCCCACGGGCCCTGGTCCTGCGGTTGCAGCCATTCGGCGGCCTTGTGGAAGTCCGGGTCCTCACCCCGGGCCGCGTTCTCGTTGTACCGGTCGAGTGTGGATCGCAGTGTCTCGGCGGGGATTCCGAGCGCGGCGGCCATCTCGTCCACGGTCTCCCAGCCGTCGATGAACGGTGCGAGCGGGAACATGGGCCGTTCCATGTGCTCGGAGTCCACGATCAGATAGGCGACCGCACCGGGCTGATCGAGCACGTACGCGGAGGTGCGCGCGTGGTAGGAGTCCTCGGCGACGAACCGTTCGCCCTTGTGGTTCACCACGATTCCGGTCAGCAGCTTCGACGGCGGATATACCGGCGCGGTGACGAACGCCTGATCCATCATGCGGGTCACGCCGCCCGCCGACACCCCGAGCCGGATACCCAGCCCGTCGTCGAACGGCGTCCCGAGCACGAACGGCTTCTCGGTCAGCCACGGCACGTGCTCGGCCACCATATCGGTGTTCATGACGAAGCCGCCGGCGGCCAGCACCACCGACTTGGCTTTCACCGCACCGGTTTTCCCGAGGTTCTTCCACTCCACTCCGACCACCGCGCCGTCCGCGTCGGTGATCAGGTTGGTCACGCCGGTCTCGTAGCGCACCTCGACACCGAGCGTGGCGGCCCGCTTCACCAGCAGGTCGATGATCATGGCCGCGCCCTGGGTGTCGCCGGGCACCGGAACCTTGTGCCCGCGGGGCGCGGGCACGGCCTGTTCCCGATAGGGCCACACCTTTTCGTTGCCCGTGTACATCAGCCCCTGTGTACCGGGCTGGATGACCGCCTTCTCCGGGTAGTAGCTGCGCTCGAACTCGAACCCGAGGCTCTCCAGCCAGTCGAAGTGCTCGACACTGCCCTCGCAGTAGGCGCGGATCTTCTCCGGTTCCGGATCACGCGCCACCGACAGCAGGTACTTGTACATCTCCTCGACGGAGTCGTCGTGCCCGGTCGCCTGTTGCACGGCGGTGCCGCCGCCCAGGTAGAAGTGCCCGCCCGCCAGGGCCGTGGTCCCGCCCGCGACCCCGGCGCGTTCCAGCACCAGCACGCGGGCCCCGCGCGCGGCCGCCTCGACCGCCGCGCACCCACCCGCGATGCCGAATCCGGCGACCACCACGTCGACTTCGTCGGACCAGTCGGTAACGGACTCCGCCGCAACGGTTTCCGGAATCTGCGTGCTCACTGCGCACCCTTCTTGATCTGCTCGAAGAACGCCCGCATGTTCGGCCCGATCTCCGCGAGTTCGATGAACGGCACGCCCGAGTCCGCGCCGTCGAGGTAGGCGAACCGCATCTGCCCGCCCATATCGCCCTGTTGTACCACCGGAATCCCCCGGGCCTCGGCGTCTTTCAGCGCGGCGTCGAAGTCCTGGGGCTCCAGGCAGATGTGGTGCAGCCCCGCTCCCCCGCGTTCGAGGAATTCGGTGTAGATGGAGCGCCCGGTCACCGGCTGGATGAGTTCGAGCTGCATATCCCCGCTGTACCCCAGCGAGATGTGCGCGGTGAAGTCCGCGGCCTCGCCGCGATACACGCACGTCTCGGGTCCGAAGTGCACGTCGGGCATCCGCATCCAGCCCTTCACGCCCATGGTCGTCGTCAGGAACCGTTCTCCGGCCTCGATGTCCTCGACCACCCACGCGATCTGGGTGACGGGCCCATCGGCCACGCTCGTGCTGTCCACCTCGGCAGTTAATCACAATCGCTTAATTTGGCAAGGGCTACTCGTCGTCCGGATCGGCCTCCGAGGGAGCGGTCCACCCCTTGTTGCTCAGCCCGTAGAAGGTCGCCACCAGCAGATACAGCACCAGCGCCGCGATCGGCGACAGGAATCCGACCCCGATGCACGCCGCGTAGACCAGAATCCCCGGCCAGGCCCGCCAGCTCTCCCGCCGCGCGTAATCCGCCCCCAACCCGGACTTCAGCATCTCCGGCTGCTTCGCCAGCCGCCACCACATGGGAGCCCACGGCACGGTCATCAGCACCCCCACGATGCCGTACAGGGCCACCGCCACCACCGCGTCCCGGTGCGTCCCGTGCACGACGTTCTCAGCCACCACCATGGTCGGGAACGGCACCAGCGAAATCCCCAGCAGCAACAGGAGATTCCACCACCGCAGCACATGGTCGATCCGCCGCAACCGCCCGAAGAAGGTGTGGTGGTTCATCCATACCACCCCGATCGTCATGAACGACGCCAGATAGGCCACATACGACGGCCAGATGTGCCCGAGCGCCTGCAGCAAGCGCCCGGGCTCGTGCTCGGGCACCCGGATCTCCAAAATCAACAGGGTGATGGCAATCGCCATCACCCCGTCGCTGAACGCTTCCACCCGAGCGGTTCCCGCGAGCGTGCGTTCCGGAACCGATCCCTCACTCATGCATCGCAGCGTAACCCGGTTCGATGATCGATTCGGATGCCTTGAGCCGCTTGATGGTTCGCACCGTGATCAACATCAGGATCGCGGTGGTGCCGATCATGAGGGCGCTCGACAGCCAGGCCATGGTGTGAACGGGCAGCCGGTAGGCGAGCACCACGCGCAGGACGGACTCGCCGAGCAAGCCCGCGCCCCACAGCACGGCGATCCGGTTGTGCAGCCGCCGCACCACCGGGTTGGTGCGGAACTTGTGCTCCATGTCGGCCAGTTTCGCCGGGGATCCCGCGAACGCCTTGCGGGCCGCGACGTAGGTCAGCGGCTTCCCCACCACGGCGCTGATGCCGAAGGCCACGCCGATCACCGCGGTGGTGATCGAGTCCCGCACGATGATCATCCGGGCATCCCCGCTGATCAGCGAGCTCGCGATGCCGAAGACGAACCCCGCCAGGATCAGGGCGGCCAAGGCATCGACCCGCCGCGCCCGGATCGCCTCCACCAGGACCACCGCCCCCGAGCACAACGCCCCCGCCAGCAGGGCCACGAAATCGGAGTACCCGGCGGCGTGCAGGGCGAAGTAGACGGCCAGCGGCACCAGGATGTCGCGCATGGTCGGTGCGAGCATGCGCAGCACATTCGGCCGTTCCGGAGCCTGCGACGCGGGTGCGGCGAGCGTATTGTCAGCCATGATGCGAACTCCTGTAATCGGTTTCTGCGCTACAGGAATGACGCTACGGAGACCGCCGCCGCGCCGAATCTGCCAACCATCACCTCCCGGCCGTGACAGTTGTCATGCCGCGACCGTGGCCGCCGATTCCAGGTTGCGCCCCTTGGTCTCGGGTGCGCCCCACAGGCAGATGAGGAAACCGACCGCGGTGACCACCGCGGCGAACAGGAACGTCGGCCCCATCCCGAGATGGTCCAGGGACCACGGCAGCAGGTAGGTGCCCAGGGCCGCGCCGATCCGGCTGATGGAGGTGGCGAATCCGACGGCGGTGGCGCGAATGTGGGTGGGGAACAACTCGTTCGGATACGTCCAGTCCAGCACGTTGGGCCCGCCGCAGAAGAACGCGCACAGCACCGCCCCGCTGGCGAGCTGCCAGCGCCAGCTGCCGTTGCCGCCGAAGGTCAGCATCAGATAGCCGTAGGCGAGCACCGAGCCCAGATACCAGGTCCCGGCTGACACGCCGTTTCCCCGTCATCCCGGCCGCGCGCGGGAGCGGCGGCGATGATTTCCGGTGCCGAACGTCGTCTCCATTCGCAGCGGCCGAAATACCGAGCGAACACCGATTCGAGGAGTTGACCATGTCGTACCCCACGCAGCCCGGCGATCCGATCTGGACCGATATCTTCACCACCGACCCCGAGGGCGCGATCGCCTTCTACGGCGAATTGCTCGGCTGGACGGCCGAGATCGCGCCGGAGCACGGCGACTACATCACCTTCCGCAAGGACGGCAAAGCCGTGGCGGGCGGGATGGCCGGCGACGGCTCGGGCGGCCCCAGCCAGTGGATGGTGTACCTGGCCAGCACCGACGCCGAGAAGACGGCCGAGAAGGTGACCGCGGCGGGCGGCATGACGGTGGTGCCGGTGATGCCGGTGTCCGAGCTCGGCAGGTTCGGGGTGTTCGGCGACAACGGCGGCGTCGGCATCGGCGTGTGGGAGCCGGGCACCATGACCGGTTTCGAGCAGCGCGGCACCGTCGGCGACGGGCACTGGGAGGGGCACGTGGGTGCGCCGTCGTGGTTCGAACTGCACACCCGCAGCTATGACGACGCGCTGAAGTTCTACCGCGAGGCGTTCGGCTGGCAGGACCCGTTCACGATCGCCGACACCCCCGAATTCCGGTACACCACCATCCATTCCGTGAGCCCGATGCTGGGTGGCGTGATGGATTCCTCGGGCTTCCTGCCGCCGAGCGTGCCCGGCTACTGGACGGTCTACTTCGGTGTCGAGGATGTGGACGCGTCGGTGCGGAAGGTGCAGGAGCTGGGCGGCAGCGTGGTGCGCCCGCCGGAGGACACCCCGTACGGCCGGCTGGCGGCGGTGGCCGATCCGGCCGGTGTGCGATTCAGCCTGGGCGGCAACAAGTCCTGACCCGGAAAGGGGACGAACGGCCCGGTCTCCACAGCGACCGGGCCGTTCGAATCATCCCGTGGCGACGTGCTCCGCGCCCCAGCAGCGCGTCCGGCGTCGTCGCGGGAAGTCTGTTACCGCGTCGGGTTCAGCCGCGCACCCCGGTGGCGAGGGTCTGCTGCCTGCCCAATCCCGCCACCTCCACGACGACGACATCGCCGTCGCGCAGATAGGGTTTCGGCTCCGGACGGCCGACCGCGACGCCCGCGGGCGTGCCGGTGAGCACCAGATCGCCGGGTTCCAGGGTCATCAGCGTGCTCAGGTAGCGCAGCACCTCGCCGACCCCGGCCACCATGTCGCCGGTCGAACCCGCCTGCCGCTGTTCCCCGTTCACCCACAGCTGCAGGCTCAGCGCCTGCGGTTCGGCGATCTCGTCGGGCGTGACCAGCCAGGGTCCGATGGGTGTGAAGGTGTCGAAGGACTTGCCCTTCACCCAGGTCGGTTCGCCCGCGATGCCGGCGCGTTCGGTGACGTCGTTGGCGGTGACGTAGCCGCCCACCGCCCCCAGCGCGGTGGCGGCGTCGGGGCAGTCGCGCAGGCGGCGGCCGATCACCACGCCCAGCTCCACCTCGTGGTCGGTGGTGGCGCTGTCGCGGGGCAGTTCGATGGCGTCGTAGGGACCGCTCACCGTGGTGCCGGGTTTGAGGAATACGACGGGCCGTTCCGGGATGGCCGCGCCGATGGCGGCGGCATGGTCGGTGTAGTTGAGTCCGACGCCGATCACCTTGCCGGGCCGGGCGATCGGCGCCCCGATCCGGGCGGCGGGGTCCACCTCGGGCAGGGCGCCGGAAGCCAGCGCCCCGAGGATCGCGCCGAGCGCGACCGGATCGCCCAGCAGCGCGCCGTCGACGTCGGCGGTCACCGCGGACACGTCGCGCAGCACGCCGTGATCGTCGATGGCCGCGGGCCGTTCGGACCCCTTGGCCCCTACTCGCAAGAGTTTCACGCGTCGCCTCCGGACTGCTCGGATACCGTGGCGGCCACGCGGCGACCGCCCGGCAGGTACTCGTCCGCGATGCGAACGCCCAACTGCTGCAACAACATCAACCCGGCACTCAGGCAGCGCTGCTCATCGGGCTCGATCTCCAGCAGCGAATACACCGCCGCGAAACCGGCCGCGTGAAAACGCTCCGGCGGCAAGGTGTTCCGGCCGCACACCGCGACCACGGGCACGCCCGCCGCCCGCGCGGCCTCGGCGACACCGGCCGGCGCCTTGCCGTGCAGGGTCTGCTCGTCGAGCTTGCCCTCACCGGTGACGACCAGGTCCGCCCCGGCCAGCCGTTCGCCGAAACCGACCAGTTCCAGCATCAATTCGATGCCGGGCCGCAGGGTCGCGCCCAGCACCGCGAGCGCGGCGAATCCGACGCCCCCCGCGGCGCCGGCCCCCGCCACGTCGCGCCGATCCGACCCGAGTTCGCCGGCCAGCCGCCGCGCCCACTGCCCGAGCGCGGCGTCCAACTCGGCGACCTGGGCCGGATCGGCGCCCTTCTGCGGTCCGTAGACCGCGGCGGCCCCGGAGGGCCCGGTGAGCGGATTGTCGACGTCGCAGGCCACGATGACCTCGACGCCGTCCATCCGCTCGCGCAGGGCGGTCAGGTCGATGGAGTGCACCCGGGTGAGCGCCGCCCCGCCGTCGCCGATGGGTCGCCCCTCGTCGTCCAGCAGCAGGGCACCGAGCGCCTCCAACAGTCCTGCGCCGCCGTCGGTTCCGGCGCTGCCGCCGATCCCGAGCACGATGCGGCGGCAGCCGGCCGCCACCGCCGCCGCCATCACCTCACCGGTGCCCCGGCTGGTGGCGGTCATGGGGTGCGGACGCCCTTCGGGCAGCCGCACCAGTCCGGACACATCGGCCATTTCCACGACGGCGAGGTCGCCGCGGCGGGCGTAGGCCGTCAGCACCGGTTCCCCGGTCGGGCCCGACGCGGTCAGCGGGACCGCGTCGAACCCGGCCGCGAGGGCGGCGGCGACGGTGCCGTCACCGCCGTCGGCGACGGGCACCACCGACACCGCGGCGTCGGGTCGCCCGCGCCGGATTCCGGCTCGCACGGCGGCCCCGACCTGCGCCGCGGTCAGCGAGCCCTTGAACTTGTCGGAGGCGATCAGCACACGAGCCATGGGAATCCTCTAGTCCAGCGGAACGGTGGCGGTCGGGGCGTCCGCGAAGGCGGAGGCCAGTTCCTCGAACTCCGTGATCGCGTCGATCCCGGCCGCGCCCATGGACACATTGGTGACCCGCTCGAGAATGCACTCGACCACGACGGGCACCTTGTACTCGGCCATCAGCGATTTGGCCTTCTCGAACGCGGGCCCGATGTCCTGCGGCTCGAAGACGCGAATCGCCTTGCAGCCCAGCCCTTCCGCGACCTTGACGTGGTCCACGCCGTAGCCGTTGACCTCGGGCGAGTTGATGTTCTCGAAGTCCAGCTGGACGTAGTAGTCCATGTCGAACGCTCGCTGCGCCTGACGGATCAGGCCCAGGTACGAGTTGTTCACCAGCACATGGATGTACGGGATGTTGAACTGCGCGCCGACGGCCAATTCCTCGATCAGGAACTGGAAGTCGTAGTCACCCGAGAGCGCCACGACCGGCTCGTCCTTCACCGCGGTGGCCACACCCAGCGCGGCGGGCAGCGTCCAGCCCAGAGGCCCGGCCTGACCGGCGTTGATCCAGTGCCGCGGCTGGTACACGTGCAGCATCTGCGAGGCCTGGATCTGCGACAGACCGATCGTGGTCACGTAGCGGGTTTCCCGGCCGAAAGCCTTGTTCATCTCTTCGTACACGCGCGCCGGCTTCAGCGGCACGTTCTCGAAGTGCGTCTTGCGCTGACCGGTCGCGCGCTTGGCGTGCACCTGCTCGACCCACTCGCGGTGGTCGGTCAGACCGCCCACTTTGTCGAGGGATTCGGCGACCGCGATGAACTGCTCCAGCGCGGCGCCGGCATCGGAGACGACGCCGTAGTCGGGCGCGAAGACCCGGCCGATCTGGGTCGGCTCGATGTCGACGTGCACGAAGGTGCGGTCCTTGGTGTAGACGTCGAGCGCCCCGGTGTGGCGGTTGGCCCACCGGTTGCCGATGCCCAGCACGAAGTCGGCGGCCAGCAGCGACTCATTGCCGTAGATGTGGGAGGTCTGCAGACCCACCATGCCGGCGTTCAGCTCGTGGTCGTCGGCGATGGCGCCCCAGCCCATCAGGGTCGGGACGACCGGAACACCGGTCAGCTCCGCGAACTTCACCAGCAGCTCGGAGGCGTCGGCGTTGATGACGCCGCCGCCCGCGATGATCAGCGGACGCTGCGCGGCGTTGAGCATCGCCAGCACCTTGGCGGCCTGCGCCGGGGTGGCGGCGGGCCGCACGACCGGCAGCGGCTCGTAGGTCTCGATGTCGAACTCGATCTCGGCCAGCTGCACGTCGATCGGCAGGTCCAGCAGCACCGGGCCCGGACGGCCTTCGCGCATGAGCCAGAACGCCTTCTGGAACGCGCCCGGCACCTGCGCGGGCTCGAGCACCGTGTGCGCCCACTTGGCCAGCGGCTTGGCGATGGAGGCGATGTCGACGGCCTGGAAGTCCTCCTTGTGCAGCTTGGCCACCGGCGCCTGGCCCGTGATGCACAGGATCGGAATGGAATCCGCGGAGGCGGCGTACAGGCCGGTCACCATGTCGGTGCCCGCGGGGCCCGAGGTGCCGATGCAGACACCGATATTGCCGGGCCGGGCCCGGGTGTAGCCCTCGGCCATGTGCGAGGCGGCCTCGACGTGGCGGGCCAGCACGTGCTTCATGCCGCCGTGCGCCTTCATGGCGCTGTAGAAGGGGTTGATCGCGGCGCCGGGCAGGCCGAAAGCCTGTGTGGCCCCTTCCTTCTCCAGGATCAGGACCGCCGCGTCGACGGTGCGCATGCGCGCCATGCTCAGTTCTCCTTGTCCAGCGTGCCGCTCAGGCGCTCGACGCCGCGCAGCAGGGCAGAGTGGTCCAGGTGGCCGTCGCCGTTGGCGCGGGCCGAGGCGACCAACTGCGCGATCAGCGAGCCGGCCGGGGTCACCAGACCGGCCTCGCGGGCGGCGGTGGTGAAGATGCCCATGTCCTTGTGGTGCAGGTCGATGCGGAAGCCGGGCGCGAATTCGCGGTCGATCATCTTGTCGCGCTTCTGGTTCAGCACGGCCGAACCGGCCAGGCCGCCGCCGAGCACGTCGAGTGCCGGGCCCAGCTCGACGCCGTAGGCCTCGAGGAAGACCACGGCCTCGGCCACGGCCTGGATATTGGTGGCCACGATGAGCTGGTTGGCGGCCTTCACGGTCTGGCCCGCGCCATTGGCGCCCACGTGCACGACGGTCTTGCCGACCTTGTCGAACAGCGGCTGGGCGGAAGCGAAGTCCTCGGCCGAACCGCCGACCATGATGGACAGGGTGGCGTTGACCGCGCCCGGCTCACCGCCGGAGACGGGGGCGTCGAGCAGCCGGAAGCCGCGGTCGGCGGCCTGCTTGGCCAGCTCCTGGGTGACGTCCGGGCGGATGGACGAGAAGTCGATGATCAGCGCGCCGGGCTCGGCGGTCTCGAAAACGCCCTTCTCCCCGGACAATACCTCCTGCACGTGCGGGGAGTCCGGCACCATCACGGCGATGACGTCCGCGCCGCGGGCGGCGTCGGCGATGGAGGTGACGGCCCGGCCGCCCGCGTCGACCAGCGGCTGCGCCTGGGCCGGGTTGCGGTCGAAGCCCTTGACCGAGTGGCCCGCGTTCTGCAGGTGGACGGCCATCGGGCTGCCCATGATGCCGAGGCCGATGAAAGCGATGTTGGTCATGATCTGTTCCCTGAGTGGTTGTCTGTCAAAAGTTTTCGGTCTACTTGGCGGCGCGGCGCTCGCGCGGCAGCCATTCGAAGGCGTCCTCGGAGCGGCCGGAGGGCTTGTACTCGAGGCCGACCCACCCGCGGTAGCCGCGCGAGGCGAGGTCGGTGAGCTGGAGTTCGAGCTGGAGTTCGCCGGTGCCGGGCTCGTTGCGGCCGGGGTTGTCGGCGATCTGCACGTGGGCGATGCGGCCGGTGTGCTCGGCGATCACCTTGTCCACGTCGTCGCCGTTGACGGCGAGGTGGTAGAGGTCGGCGAGCAGGCCGATGTTCGAGACCCCGGAGTGTGCCTGCACCTTGTCGATGACGGCGAGACCGTCGGTGGCGGTCAGCAGCGGGTAACGCGGTGCGCCGGAGGCGGGCTCGACGAGGACGGTGGCCCCGATGCGGGCGGCGGCCAGGGCCGCGGCGGAGAGGTTCTCGACCGCCAGCTCGTCCTGCTGCTCGGCGGTGGCGTCGTCGACGCGGTTGCCGTACAGGGCGTTGAAAGCCTTGGTGCCCAAACGCTCTCCGATGCCCACGGTGACGTCGATGTTGTCCTTGAACTCCGCGGCGCGAGCCGGCCAGGACACCAGGCCGCGGTCGCCGCCGGGCATGTCACCGGCGAAGAAGTTCAGGCCGATCAGCTGCACGCCGGCGTTCTGCACGGCGGCGACGAAGGCGTCCACATCCTGGTCCGACGGGACGGCCTCGGCGAAGGGCCACCAGAACTCGATGGCGTCGAATCCGGCCTGGCGCACGGCTTCCGGGCGCTCCAGGATCGGCAGTTCGGTGAACAGCAGCGAGCAGTTCACGGCGTAGTTCAGCGTGTGGGTCATCAGGAATCCCTCCAGTCGTTCCCGCAGGTTCTCCGCTATTTTCCATAATGCGGAAATGTTTTTTCGGGATATGAAAATGCTAGAGCTCCCGGAACAAGCCCGTCAAGAGAGTTCCGGGAGCTACCGGCCGGTAGAGCGGGAAATATACGAAGTTGCGGAATCAGGTGCGGATCTCGCGCGACTCAGTCGCGGATATCGTCGTCCAAGCGTTCGCCCAGATCGTCCTTCCGATCCTCGACCGCGGCGAATACCGAAGCGCCCGCCTTGTTTCCGCGCGTGATCTCGTTGAACACCAGGTTCAACACGATCGCCACCACGGCGGTGGCACTGATCCCGGAGTGCATGATCACCCCGAGCCAGGTCGGGAACTTGTCCCAGAACGTCGGCGCCGCAATGGGAATCAGGCCGACCCCGAGCGCCACCGCGACAATCACCATGTTCAGGTTGTCGGTGAAATCCACCCGCGCCAGCGTGCGGATGCCGCTCGCCGCCACCGATCCGAACAGCACGATGCCCGCACCGCCCAGCACCGGATACGGAATCCCGGCCACCACCGCGCCCACCACCGGGAACAGGCCCAGCAGCACCAGCACCAAACCGCCCGCGGCGACCACGAATCGGCTCTTGATGCCGGTCAGCGCCACCAGCCCCACGTTCTGCGCGAAGGCGCTGCACGGGAAGCTGCCGAACACCGGCGCGACCGTGGTGGAGAGCATGTCGGCTCGCAGCCCGGCCGCCACCCGCGCCGAATCCACCTCGGTGCCGACGATCTCGCCGATGGCGAGGATGTCGGCGGTGGTCTCGGTCATGATCACCAGCACCACGATGGTCATGGACACGATCGCCCCGACCTCGAAGGTCGGACCGCCGAAGTGCAGGATCGGCGGCAGCGCGACGATTTTCGCCTTGCTCACCGCGCCGAAGTCGGCGTGATGGGTGAGCAGGGCGATGACCGTGCCGGCCGCCAGGCCCAGCAGGATCGACAGCCGCGAGATCGCGCCCTGGAACACCCGGCTGATCACCAGAATGATGAGCAGCGTGAGCCCGGCGAAACCGATATTGCCCACTGATCCGTAGTCGGCGGCCTTCGGATTGTTGCCCATCGCCCACCGGAACGCGGTGGGCAGCAACGAGAGTCCGATCACCGTGATGATCGTCCCGGTCACCACGGCCGGGAACAGGCGCACCAGCTTGGCGAAGAAGCTGGACAACACCAGGCCGATCAATCCGGCGACGATGATCGCCCCGAACACCGGCCGGAGTCCGCCGTCGCTCGCGATGGTCACCATCGTCGAGACGCTCGCGAACGAAATGCCCTGCACGATGGGCAATCTGGAGCCGATCGGCCCGACGCCCAGGGTCTGGAGCAGAGTCGCCAGGCCGGAGACGAACAGGCCCGCTGTCACCAGCAGCGCCATGTCCGACACCGAGAGCCCGGCCGCACCGCCGACGATCAGCGGCGGCGCGATCACTCCGCCGTACATCGTCAGGATGTGCTGAGTTCCGTAGATCGCCAACTGGCCCACCGAATGTCGCGCATCCTCGGGTCGGGTGACGGTCACTGACACGCGGCTCTGGTCATCACCCATCGCCGCACCTCCTAGATCAGGAAGAGGGGAATCAGGCTCTGCCTGGTCAGCAAAAGCCGGGGGTGGCGAGCCAGGCGTTGCCCGACTCACGAGCGTCGTCGCGCTCGACGGTGGCCTCGATGAGGCCGTAGGGGCGATCCGCGGCGATGAAGACCTCACCCGGGTTCTCGACATTGAACGGGCTCAGGTCCACCAGGAAGTGGTGCTTGTTCGGTGCGGAGAAACGAATCTCGGCGACCTCGGTGAACTGCTCGAGCACGGCGCGGCCCATGGAGTACAGGGTCTGCTGCAGCGCGAGGGAGTGCACCACGGCGAACTGCCGCAGGATGGTCTTGAGGATGGCGTCGTAGGTCTTGTCCCAGTCGACGTCGGTGTGGTTGTAGCGCCACTTGGCCACCAGCGAGGTCGCCATGATGCGGTCGTCGGTCGGCTGCAGGGTGGTGTACTTGTCCTTGAAGAAGCCGTGGAACTCCGAGCCCGTGGTCTTGAGCAGGGTGAGGTCGCGGACGCCGGATACCACGTGCGCCACCCGATCCGGGCCGACGCCGTCGACGTTCACCACGGTGGTGCGGATGCCCTGACCGGACTTCACGAACGAGTGGTCGTGGCCGGAGCCGTCGACCTCGATGCGGTCCCAGGCGTATTCCTCGATCTCGACGCGCGCACCGGTGGCGGTGGGGGCTCGGGAGATGAAGTGGTCGGCGAGGGTCAGACCGAATTCCTCGATCGAGTGCACACCCTTCTCCTTGGCGAAGGAGAAGGCGGTGTTCTTCTGGGTGTCGGTGGGCAGCACGTCGCCCTGGTCGCCGGTGATGTGGGCGTCGGCGAAGTCGCCGCGCAGCGCCGAGGAGACGTTCAGGTCGCGGATCTGGTGGCGCGGGGTGTCGCGGTAGACCCGCACGACCCGGTTCTCGGCCTTGCCGTACTGGTTCTGTCCCAGCTTGATTGCCATGTGAGTTCAGCTTCCTCGGTAGGTGGAATAGGCGAAAGGGCTCATCAGCAGGGGCACGTGGTAGTGCTCGCCCGGCTCGCCCGCCACGGTGAACGTGATCGACACCGTGGGATAGAAGTAGGTCTGTCGCGTTGCGGCGGAATAGGACTCGATGTCGAAGGTGAGCCGGTAGTGCCCCGCCTCCAGTCCCTCGGGGCCGAGGTCGCGGATGCGGCCGTCGTCATCGGTCTTGCCCTCGGCCAGCACCCGGGTCTCGGGGCCGAGGTGTTCCAGCCGGACCGGGACGCCCGCGGCGGGCTTGCCGAGCGCGGAATCCAGGATGTGCGTCGTAATGGTGCTCATTGTTCGAAGACCTTTCGCAGGCGCAGGACGGCGATCTTGCGCAATTCTCCGGCCACCACGGCCGCCTCGGCGGCATCGTCGTTGGCGAGGCGCTCGTGCAGGTTCGTGAGGATCTGCTCGGCCGATAACCCGGTGGCGCAGATCAGGAAGACCCGGCCGAATCGCTTCTCGTAGGCGCGGTTTCCGTCCAGCAGCTGGGCGGCGATGGCCACGTCCTGCCCGACCCCGGCCTGTTCCTGGCGCGACCACGCCGATCCGGTGCCGGTACCGGTGACCCGCTCGCCGATCCGGGGGTGCGCGGCCAGGGCGCGGTCCACGTCGTCGCCGGACAGTCCGGCGGCCAGTTCGTCGGCTCGGGCGAGCACGCCGTCTATATCGGCGTAGGGCCGGTCCGCCAGCACGGCGTCGGCCCATTCGGGCACGTCGCAGCAGGTCAGCAGATCCGGCCGGAGTCGTTCACCGGCTGTCGAATTGAATTCGCTCAACGTCACCATCGGCGCTACCTCTCTCGGATGACGGAAGGGTGATTCCGCCACTCGAGAAGAGTGTCACGGGCCACAACAAATCGTCAACAGTTTGTTGAATATATACACCGGCCGCAGGTCAGAGCACTGGTTCGACTCAGGCCGAGGGGGCCAGGGCGGGGGTCGTGCGCGAGCGGAACAGCTGATGCAGAACCAGGGCCGTCAGGCAGCCCGCGCTGATTCCGGACGCCATGATGATCGACACCGGGCCCGGCAGACCGGCATAGAACGAGGGAGCCACCGTCGGAGTCATACCGACGAACAACGAGACGCCCACGATCAGCGAATTGATCGGGTCGCCGAGATCGGCCTTGGCGAGGGTGCGGATGCCACTGGCGGCCACGGTCCCGAACAACACCAGACCCGTCCCGCCCAGCGCCGGTTCGGGCACCAGCTCGACCACGGCGCTCGCCACCGGGAACAGTCCGAGCAGCACCAGCAGCGCACCGCCGGCGGCCACCACGTAACGGCTGTACATCCTGGTCAGGGCGACCAGTCCGACGTTCTGCGCGAAGGCGCCACAAGCGAATCCGCCCATGACCGAGGCCAGCATGGTTCCCAGACCGGCGGCCCGCAGACCGCCCGCTATGTGATGCTCCTCCGCGGGCCGATCCACGATCTCGCCGAGCGCGAGCATCGTGGCCGTACTTTCCGTCATCACCACCAGCATGACGATGCACAGCGAGACGATCGCGCCGATCTGGAATTGGGGCACGCCGAAGTGCAGCGGCGGAATGAAGCCGACCAGCGCGCTGGAGCGCACCGGGCCCGTATCCAGCAGTCCCAGTGGCCATCCCGCCAGAGACCCGGCGACCAGGCCGATCAACAGGGCGAGCTGCCGCCCGAATCCCTTCAGGAAGCGATGACACAACAGCACGACGACCAGGGCGATCGCGGCGTCGAGGAGGTTCTTCAACGGCACGTGCGCCTCCCCCATCGCACCCTCCCCCGCACCGCTGATCCAGCCGAGCGCGACCGGCAGCAGCGACAACCCGATCAGCGAGATGACGGTGCCGCCCACGATCGGCGGGAAGAACCGGTGCAGCCGTGAGAAATACGGTGCGGCGAACACCGCCAGCATGCCCGCCACCAGGGTCGCGCCGAAGATCACCGGCAGCGCCTCCCCCGGCGCGGCATCCTTGGCGATGGCCAGGATCGGGCCGACCGCGGCGAAGGAGCCGCCATTGATCAGCGGCAGCCGCGCGCCGAACTTCCACCAGCCCAGTGATTGCAGCAGGGTGGCCAGGCCCGCGGTGAACAGGCTCGCGGTGATGAGCAGGACCGTGTCGCTCGTGCCCAGCCCGACGGCCGCGCCGACGATCAGCGGGGGCGCCACGACTCCGGCGACCATGGCCGCGATGTGCTGCAGGCCGCCGGCGACCAGCTGCCAGGGCGGTGGGATGACGTCGACCGGATGTCGTTCTGGCGCTTCTGTTTCCATGGGAACGCAGCCTCTCTCGGATCGCGGAAGGGTCATTCCGCTAGCCGAGAAGAGTGGCATGGGCCACACTGGTCGTCAACAGTTCGTTGAAGATATACAGAGTTCCCCGGTCAGCGCCATGGCCCGAGCCGCGGGACCGATCAGGCGCGCTCGCGGTTGAGGTAGTTGTAGACGGTGAAGCGGGTGACGCCCAGCGCCGCCGCCACGGTCTCCGCGGACTTGCGGAAGGTGAACGCACCGCGCTCCTCCAGCAATCGCACGGCACGCTGCTTCTCGGCGCGCGGCAGTTCGGCGAGCGGGCCGCCCAATTCGCCGGCCACCTCGTCGAGCAGCCGTTCCAGGCCACCCAGGGTGTCGGCCTCCGGCTGACCGAAACGCACGCAGGCCAGCGTCTCACCCTCCCAGACCAGCGGGACGTCGTCGGCGGCGGCCTCACCGGCGGACACCAGGCGGCCGCCGGTCTTCTCCAGCAGGGGCGCGAGGGTCACCAGCACCGGGTGCGACGCGTCCACGGGCGAATGTTCAGTCATCCTGCTCGACCTGCATGGTCACCCGGGTGGCGCCGTGCGCGAAGGCGGTCACCATGATCTCGCCCAGCACCGGCAGCAGCCGCTCGTCCGACCCGGCCACCGAGGTGCCGAGCGGTCCGAAATCGCATTCCAGCCCGGCCGATTCGGCGAGCTCGAGCGCCGCCAGGGCATGCGGCGGCGCCTCCCCTTCCCCATGGAACGGTTCGGTCGTGAACTCCGCGCGTAGCCGCATGCGCCCCAGGCTACTATTCCGGCATTCGGAAAAACTAAGGAGGACCGGGGTGCCCGCAGCGAAGGAGCCGAAGGGCAGTTCCGGGGGTGTGCAATCCATCGAGCGCGCGTTCGGGCTGCTGGAACTCATGGCCGACGAGGGCGGCATGATGGGCCTGTCCCAGCTGGCCACCGAGTCCGGGCTGCCGCTGCCCACCATCCACCGCCTGGTCCGCACCCTGGTCGACCTCGGCTATCTGCACCAGGAGCCGTCCCGCAAGTACGTGCTCGGCCCCAAGCTGATCAAACTCGGCGAGAGCTCCTCCCAGATGCTGTCCGTCCTCGCGCGCCCGCACCTGGCGCGACTGGTCGACGAACTCGGGGAATCCGCGAACATGGCCATGCTCGACGGCGACCAGATCGTCTATGTGGCGCAGGTACAGTCGCGCCACTCCATGCGCATGTTCACCGAGGTGGGACGCCGCGTCCTCCCCCACTGCACCGCGGTCGGCAAGGCGATCCTCGCCGGATCCCCGCCGGACCTGACCCGGGAGCTGTTGCGGCGCACCGGCATGCCCCGCTACACCGACACCACCATCACCGACCCGGAGGAGTTCGCCCGCCAGCTCGACCAGGCCGCCCGAACCGGCTACGCCATGGACGAAGGCGAGCAGGAACTGGGAGTGCGGTGCGTGGCGGTCGCCGTCCCGAAAGCCCCCGCCCGACTCGCCATTTCGGTATCGGGCCCGGTCGGCCGAATGACCGAAGAACTCGTCGAGCGCGCCGCGCCGCTGCTGGCGGAGGTCGCCGCCGCCCTGTCGGACGATCTTCAGTAGGCGCGACGCCGCCGGCCAACCACCCCTGGCAGTGCGAGCTGCGCGCAACCATCCAGCGGCCCATCCGCATTCGCCGAATCCGCGTGGGCCGGACCGGCGGCCGCACAGACCGCGACCAGTGCCGATCCGTCCCGCAGCAGGCGCCGGGCAATCTTCCCCCTCAACGGATCCTCATTCGCTCGTCACGCAGGTGATTCAGACCAACGAATTCAGGACCGTACTAGCCGGTTCGGTGCGGGCGCGTTATTGCACGGTGAATGTCGCGAATCCGGGGGTGTAGGTGCCGCCGGGCGCGAGCATCAGGGCCACCCGGCCGGGGCCGGTGTCGATCGTCGCGGCCGAGGGGATTCCGTTCAGGCCGTCGGACAGCATCGCCACCCCGGTCGCCCCTGTCGACAGGTTGATCCAGTTGACCGGCGTGGACACGAAGCAGCCCCAGCCACCGGACTTGGCGCCGGTGACCACCACGGACCCGGGCTGCCCGCCGAGCACCGCCGCGCAGCGGGCGGGGAAGGCGTCGAAACTGCCGTTCGGGTTTCCGTAAGGCGCGGCGTCGATCTGGAAGGGAATGGTGACGGTGTCGGCCGCGGCCGTCCCGGTGGCCGCCAATCCACAGGCGGCGAGCACCGTTCCGGCAACAGCCAACCGACGAGCGAATTTCATATCCGAATCTCCTACGCAGTAATCGACGACGTTCTGACCAGGCAAATTCGAATTCGATTCTGCCATGCCCATTCCCGGATTGCCGGGTTCACCCCGAAGCCCGCTGGCATATCTTCAGCAAATTGGGACAGAGACATATCCGAACCGGCTCCGGCTTCGAATCCTGATGCGACAGACATCGATGCATCGGAATGAGGTTTCTTATGGGCCTTCATCAGGCCAAAAGTCCGGTTCGTCCGGCATTTCGGCGCGCGGCCGCCTATGCCGTCGCCGGAGCACTTCCCCTGTCCCTGTCCCTGCTGAGTACCGCACCCGCTCTCGCCGAAGAGCCGGCCCCGGCCGTCCAACCCGCTGCCCCCATCCCGGATTCGTCGATCCGGATCGGCACCATGAAGCTCGACCAGCCCTTCTTCCTCACGCCCGAGCAGACCCAGCAGATCAACGACACCTCGGCGAGCGCGGAATCGGTGCTGGCGCAAGCCCTGGAAGCGGTCGGGGTCGACCATGCCCGGGCCACGTACACGGCGAAGACCGTGATCACCGACTCCCTCATCGGCGCGAGCGTCGGCGCCACCGCCGTGAGCCCGATCGCCGCGACCGGCGCGCTCATCGGGGTGGTCGCGGGTCTGGTCGCCGGCTTGCCGTTCGCACCGATCGGTCTGGTGATCGTTCCGGTGTTCGGCGCGGCGATCGGCTACGCCATGGTCGCCGCACCGTTCGCGGCGCTGGGCGCCGGGGTCGGCGCCGCGGTCGGAGCGGCGGAGGGCCTGCTCACCGCACCTCCGGCGGCACCGGCGAGCTGAATGCGGCCGCGGTGCCGCCGATTCCGGCGGCACCGCCCGGCTGAAGCTCGGAACAGCCGGATCCTATTGAGACGCTACAAGTTCCAGAAGCGCGTACAGCTCACGCCGCTGCCGGTCGTCCAGCACGGCGAGCGCGGGGACCGAGCCGAAGACCTCCTCGTCGAGCTGTGCGCGCCGCGCTTCCCCCGCGGGGGTCGGCGTGTGCTGCCGCCGGTCCGGGTGCCCGTGGGCGGCCAACTGAGCGCGCGACCGGGAACACCACTCGGTTTCCTCGAAACGGTGTGATCAGCGGATAGGCTGGCGGGGATCACCCGGGGCTCGACGCAGGTCGGCCGAGAGGAGTTCACGATGAGCGCCGAGGAAGCCGCCACCGTACCGGCCTGGGCCGGTGACCTGACGGGCATCGTCGGGCAGCACCTGATCTACACGTACGAGAACGGCTGGAAGTACGAGCTGTACATCCGTAATCCCCAGACCGTCGCGTTCCGGTGCCTGATGGGTCCCATGTTCGGCCGCTGGTCCACCGCGCAACCGGCGAAGATCGTCCAGCTCGGCGAGGGCCTGTTCAAACTCGCCTGGGTCGAACCGACCGGCACGGTCACCGTGGTCATCGCCTGGCTCGCCGAACGCCGCGTCCACACCACCATCTGCTACCCGCAGTGGATGCTCGACTATCCCGAGTTCACGCTGGGCCGCTACGAGGACAACATCCCCGAGATCACCGCCGCGCGCAATCGCGGCCCCACCTACCCCCAGACCCTGGTCGCCGCCACCGGCCACATCACCTTCCTGGAAGCCCGCACCCCCGACGACGACACCGTCATCGACCGTCCCCCGGGCAAACTCCCCCGCGATTACGCCGACCGCGCCAACTGACTTCGGCCGCCACCGATGAATTCCGCGCGCTGATCCCGTCCTCACTGTCAGCACGCGAACCGTGAGCCGGTCAGGAGGACCTCCGTGAGCACCCAGCCCTTGCCACCGATCGTCGACGCCGCCACCTGGCGGAAAGAACTCGAAGCCCTGCGCATCCGCGAGAAGGCCGCCACCCGTGAGCTGGACGCCATCGCCGCCCAGCGCCGCCACCTCCCCATGGTCGAACTCCCGCCCTACACCCTCGAAGGCGCGGACGGCCCGATCACCCTCGCCGAGATCTTCGAGGGCAGGTCCCAGCTGATCGTCTACAACCACATGTGGTTCGAGGGCAAGGAATGGCAGTGCCCCGGCTGCACCGGATTCACCGCCCAGTTCACCCGCTTCAACTTCCTCGACAACTACGACGCCCGCTTCGTCATCATCACCCAGGGCCCGATCGACGAGGCGCTCGCCTACAAGCGCCGGGTCGGCAACCAGATGCCTTGGTACTCAACGGCGAACAGCACCTTCGGCAGCGACGTCGACGCCCCTCCCGGCGGCGGCTTCGGCGTGAATGTCTTTCTGCGCGACGGCGATACCGTCTACCGGACCTGGCACACCAACGGCCGAGGCGTGGAACAGATCGCTCACACGTTCCCGCTCATCGACCTGCTCCCCTACGGCCGCCAGGAAGAGTGGCAGGACTCCCCGGCCGGTTGGCCCCAGTCCCCGGCCTACTCCCGCTGGACCTCCTCCGAGGACATCGCCGCCGCCTACGGCGACCCGAATCCCTAGGACTCCACCGCGGCCGTGATCGAATGTGGTCATGTTGTTCCGGCAGCTCGAGTACTTCGTCGCCCTCGCCCGGGAGCGTCACTTCGCGCGAGCCGCCGCCGCCTGCTACGTGTCACAACCGGCGTTGTCGGAGGCGATCCGCAAGCTCGAGCACGAGCTGAAGGTGCCGCTGGTCAAGCGGGGCCGCACCTTCGAGGGGCTCACTCCCGAAGGGGAGCGGCTGGTGTTGTGGGCGCGCCGGATCCTGGCCGATCGCGACGCGCTCCAGCAGGAGGTCGTGGCGCTGCAGACCGGTCTGACGGGTGAGCTGCGGCTCGGGGTGATTCCCGCGGCCGCGGCCACGGTCGCGCTGCTCACCGATCCGTTCTGCGCGGAGAACCCGCTGGTGAAGGTGCGCGTCGACACCGGCTTGGAGTCGGCAGGCATCATCGACCGGCTGCGCCGGTTCGAACTCGACGCCGGTCTGGTGTACCCGGACGAGCAGGACGCCCCGGATGTGACGGTGACGCCGTTGTACTCCGAGGAGCATCTCGTGCTGGCCGCGGAGGGACTGGTGACCGGTGCGGCCGGATCGGTCGACTGGGCCGAGGTGGTGGAACTGCCGCTGTGCCTGCTGCGTCCGGGGATGCGCGGGCGCAAGCTGATCGACGACGCGCTGTCCGATCGCGGCCTGACGGCCGGGCCGCAGCTCGAGACCGACTCGGTGGCGACCCTGTTCGGGCAGGTGGCCACCGGCCGCTGGGCCACGATCGTGCCCGCGTCCTGGCTGCGCACCATACGACCGCCCGCCGGTGCGCGGGTACTGCGTCCCAACGATCCGGTGACCGCGACGATCGCGCTGGTCACCTTGGCGACCGAGCCGGTGCCGTTGATCGTCCGGGCTTTCACCGAGACCGCGCGGTCGGTCCGCGTCGAGGGCGACTCCGTCGGCGCGCAGGCGTAGCCCTGGGGTGAGCACGCGATAGCCCTGGGCTGAGCACGGTGGTGGACCGGGTCTGATCGGCCGCGCCTATCAGGTGGTAGGAGCCACGTCTTGGACACCGGAGGCCGCTACACCGAACACTTGATCTCACCATCCGCCGGACTCGATCGCCGCGGGTATCGAGGCAGAGGCGGGTGTGAACGTGCGTGCGGTGCAGACGGCTCGCGAGGCGGCCGCGGGCCTGTTCACCGTCGGTCCCGCCGCCGGCCACACCCGGCACGCGCTGCGTGTGGCGGCGGGCCTGGCCATCCCCGGGTCGGCGCTGCTGGCGCTGGGCCGGACCGACCTGTTGATCTTCGCCATGTTCGGCTCCTTCGTCGGCATGTACGGGCGCGACGGTTCGCGCCGCGAGCGCGGGCGGCATCAGCGGTCGGCCGCGCTGCTTATCGGCGGCGGGGTCGGAGTGGGCGTGTGGCTGGCGGCTGCCGGGGTCGAACCCCTCGTGCTGATCGTGGTCGAGAGCGGATTCGCGGCGGCGGCCTCATTGCTGGCCGACCACCGCGGGATCCTGCCCGGGGGCCCGTTCTACGCGATCTTCGCGCTCGGGGCGATCGCATGGACACCGGCTGACGCGGCGAAACCGCTTCCGGCACTGGCGGTGTTCACAGTGACCGCCGCGCTGTGCATGGCGCTCGCGGCCCTCGATATCGAGAGCGCCGACGCGGCTGCCGCGCCCGCGCCACCCGGCCTGCACGTCGGCGCCCGGCACGCGACGCGCTACGCCGTCGCGGTGTCCGGCGCGGGCCTCGCCGGCCTCGGATTGGGTGTGGGTCACGCGAATTGGGCCATGGTCTCCGCGGCGGTCCCGCTGGCCGCGCTCGATGCCGGAGCGCACTTCTCGCGGGGACTGCACCGGGTGGCGGGGACCTTCCTGGGGCTGGGTCTGACGGCGATCCTGCTGGTCCCCGGACCACGCCCGGTCCTGACCGGCGCCTTGGTGCTGGCACTGCTGTTCCCGACCGAGTTGTACATGGCCCGCAACTACGCGCTGGCGCTCGGATTCTTCACGCCGTTGATC
Organism: Nocardia sp. NPDC004151; assembly: GCF_042874235.1. Classification (NCBI taxonomy): domain Bacteria; kingdom Bacillati; phylum Actinomycetota; class Actinomycetes; order Mycobacteriales; family Nocardiaceae; genus Nocardia; species Nocardia sp. NPDC004151. The sequence continues at coordinate 157,529 of NZ_JBIAMR010000014.1, forward strand.
ATGCTGATGACCAGCTTGTCCGTCCCGACCAGTCCTGAGCGGCTGTTGTTCGACCGTGGCATCGACACGGTGCTGGGCGTGGCCATCGGTGTGCTGGTGGCGACCGCCCATCAGCATCTACGCTGGCAAACACCGGGCATCGCACCACACCGACCGCAGACACGTTGTCGAAGGGATCCGTGATGGCCATCGATTTCACCAAACGGACCGAGTCCGACGGTGGGCCGAGTTTCCACCCGTACGACCATCCCGCTGCCGGGTGGGGTGCGGCCAAGTCCGTCACCGAATTCATGATCGCCCAGGAACGCGAGCCGATCATCGGCACGCGCGCGATCTTGAAGATGAATCACGAGAACGACGGATTCGACTGTCCCGGTTGCGCCTGGCCCGATTCTCTCAAGGGCATCCACCTCGACATCTGCGAGAACGGGATCAAGCACGTCACCTGGGAGATGACCCACAAGCGGGTCGACCGGGAGTTCTTCTCCGCCCACACGGTGACCGAGCTGTCCGGCTGGAGTGACCACGATCTGGAGAACCAGGGCCGGCTGACCGAGCCCATGAGCTACGACCCGGAAACCGACCGCTACCTCCCGATCTCGTGGGACGAGGCGTTCGAGCTGGTCGGCCGGACCCTGCGCGAGCTCGACGACCCCAACCGGGCCGCGTTCTACACCTCCGGCCGCCTCGGCAACGAAGCCACCTTCCTGTATCAGCTGATGGCCCGCGAACTGGGCACCAACAATCTGCCGGACTGCTCGAACATGTGTCACGAGGCCAGCGGCCGCGCCCTGCAGGCCTCCCTCGGCACCGGCAAGGGCACCTGCGATCTGGCGGACTGGGAGACCACCGACGCGCTGTTCATCATGGGCGTCAACGCGGCCTCCAACGCGCCGCGCATGCTCACCGCGCTGGCCGAGGCCGATCGCCGGGGCGCGCAGATCGTGCACATCAACCCGTTGATCGAGGCCGGTTCGCGGCGCACCATCATCCCGCACGAGTTCCTGCAGATGGCGACGTTCCACGCCACCCCGACCGGCACCCTGAACCTGCAGACCCGCATCGGCGGCGACTTCGCGGTGATCCGCGGTATCGCCAAAGCTGTTCTGGAGCAGTCGAAGACCGATCCCAAAGCCCTCGACCACCGGTTCATCGAGCTTCACACCACCGGTTTCGAGGCTTACCGCGCCAAGGTGGAGGCCACCTCGTGGGCCGAGATCGAGGAGCAGTCGGCGCTCACCGAGGCCGAATTGCGCCGCGCCGCAAAGATATACCGGGAGGCTGACCGCTCGATCATCAGCTGGTGCCTGGGCGTGACGCAGCACGAGCACGGCGTCGACACCATCCGCGAGATCGTGAATCTGCTGCTGCTGCGCGGCAATCTGGGCCGCGAGGGCGCGGGCCCGTCCCCGGTCCGCGGGCACAGCAATGTCCAGGGCAACCGCACCTGCGGCATCGACCATCGTCCGCGACCCCAGTTCCTGGATCGGCTGGCGGAGGTCTGCGGCATCGATCCGCCCCGCGCGCACGGCCTCGACACCGTCGCCACCATCGAGGCGATGCACGCGGGCAAGGTCACCGTATTCGTCGGCATGGGCGGCAATTTCGCCCTGGCCGCCCCCGACACCGTCTACACCTGCGAGGCGCTCCGCCGCTGCGCCCTGACCGTCCAGGTCAGCACCAAACTCAACCGCAGCCACCTGGTCCACGGCGCCCGCGCCGTCATCCTCCCCTGCCTGGGCCGCACCGAACGCGACGAACAACGCGCCGGCCTGCAGCAGACCTCCGTCGAGGACGCCATGGCCATGGTCCACCTGTCGAAGGGCATGAAGAAGCCCGCCTCCCCGCACCTGCTCTCCGAGCCGGCCATCATCGCCGGAGTAGCGAAAGCCGCTCTTCCCCAGACGAATACCCCCTGGGACCACTACGTCGACGACTACGACCGCATCCGCGACACCATGGCCGAGGTGATCGACGGCTTCGAGGACTTCAACCGGCGAGTCCGCCTCCCCCTGGGCTTCCGCATCAAACAGCCCGCCCGAGAACTGGTCTTCCTCACCCCCTCCGGCCGCGCCGAATTCTCCACAGCCGATCTCCCCGACCTCACCCCCGCCCCCGGCACCCTCACCCTCGCCACCATGCGCTCCCACGACCAGTGGAACACCACCATCTACTCCCACGACGACCGCTACCGAGGCATCAAGAACCTCCGCGCCTTGGTCCTCATGAACCCCGACGACATGCGCGACCGCAGCCTGAAGCTGTTCGACGAAGTCGACATCACCAGCATCGCCCGCAACGGCACCACCCGAACAGTCCACCGATACAAGGCAATCCCCTACGACATCCCCCAAGGCTGCGCCGCCGGCTACATGCCCGAACTCAACGTCCTCTGCGCCATCGGCGACTACAGCACCCAGAGCGACCAGCCGATCATGAAGAACGTGAAGGTCACCATCGAACGCTCGGTCTGACAACGCGCCGACGGGTGCGGGTGGTCGTGCGCCAGACAGGAAGTCGCCCGACTCAGGCCGTCACCGCCGCTTTCACCCGCCCGGCAAGGTCAGCGAAATCGACTGCGCGCGCGGTATCAACCGCGATGACGGGCGACAGCCCGAGCGGCACCGCACCTGCCGCCCAATCGGCCCAATCCTCGACCAATCGTTGCTGATCCCGATGAACGGGGGCACGCTGCCGCGACGCGTACCGTGCCCGGGCAACCTCCACGGATACGTCGCACCAGACCTCCACAACTCGATGAATACCCGCCCGCCGGATCCCTGCCCGCGCAAATCCCAAATCCCGCGGCCTGAACCACCACGAATCGATCACCACATCGCCGCGCGACTCCCCCGCCAACGCCCACACCGCGTCCATAGCGATCCCACCCAGCTCCGCCCCACCCACCCCATCCCCGACGCTTTCCGCCAACGCCTCCTTGACGGCGTCCTTGGACAAGAACAACCCCCTCAGTTCCTTGGCCAACCCACGCCCCAAGCTCGTCTTCCCCGCACCCGGAAGCCCATTGACCAGCACCAGAAGTCGGTCCACCCCTCTATAGTCACCCGTCACGATCACTCCAGATCGTCGTCCCATTCGATGATGAAACTCCAGGTCACGCTGTCCGCGTCACCTGGGTAGCCATACATTGTTCCGGCATTGAAGCAAGGCTCAGGCCGCCACTGGATCACAGCGTCCGTCCGGCCTGCGGCATGCGGTTCCCGATGATCGGTTCTGAGGAAGTCAACCGTCAGAAGTAGGGGATAGACGTGAATTCGTCTGCTGTCGAGGTGAATTGGTTGCCGGTTTGCTGCATCACCGGGTGCGGAGTTCCGCGCGGTGTGCCATCACGTTCCAGATGATCCGGGTTGAACCAGACCTGTTCTACCTGGCCGATGACTATGCCGTGGTCACCGCCGAGGTCCAGGCGCGTGATGATGCGGCAGCACATCCATCCGATTCCAGACGAAAGGACCGGTCCATACTCCGACGTCTGGTAGTCAAGCGGTAAGCCGCTCGCGGTCAGCTTCTCCGCGGGCCCCACCGTAGGGAAGTGGGAATAGCGTGCGCCTAGCTTCCACACCGCTTCCAGCTGATCGAACACTGGCACCGACACAGTGAATCCCGCTGCAGTTTGCAAGGTTTCAAAAGTCGCCCACTGCTTGTACACAGCCAGCGCGATCTGCTGCGGCTGGGTGGACACCGAGGTCAGATTCGAGACCGGTATCAGATTCGGCGTCTTGTCAGCGTTCAAGGTTCCGATCAGGTACGCGATGCGCGGTGCGAGCAAGCGGTGTGCGCGTTCGATCGTATTGTCACTGCCCATCGAGATCCCTCCTCGGTGCGAACGTGCGTACTGCCTCGCCGAGCGTGCGCGTAGCTGGTGTGACAGCCGACGCTGCCAGGTCGGACCCGATCCCGTTCAACGCGGCCTTGACCTGCGGGATACGTTGTCCGACAGGTATCGCCAGCACTGGCTCCAAGTGCGCCAGCGCCGCATCGGGTCCGGTGAGGTGAAGGTCTGCACGGGCGAGGGTCACCTGCGCGAGGGTGAGTGTGGCCGACCAGGTTTGCGTCGAAGTCGGCGTGTACAGGCTGATCACGGTCTCGGCCTCGGACTTTGCCCGTTTCCACTCCCCGAGCCGGGCATAGGTGGTCGCGTCGTAGTAGTGCTGGCGGGCAGAAGAGAACCCGAATACCGGACCGAGGTCGGTCAGGCTCTCGTGCTCGGGCAGCCGGTCGCGTTCACGGCGCGCGGCATCCATGGCTGCCACCGCCTCGCGGCGGTTCCCGACCTGTGAATGGGCGCGAGCGACGAGACCAGACAGCCTCACATGTGAAATTCCCCGTGGGGTAACGGCTTTGCCGGCTTCCTTGAGTACACGTGCGGGAGGTTCCCACCAGGACGCGATCATTGCGCGTGTGCAATACACCCAGTTCTCGAGGGAACGGTGACCTGCCAGCTTTGCGAACGTGGCCGCCGAATCTGTTTGGATCATTGCCGCGTGCGGCTCGGCCAAATCGTGCGACACCGATGCCAGCAGGGCGCAGGAGGCAGCGAGCAAGACGTAGAGTTCCTGAAGATCGGTGATCCTGCGGGCGCGCTGGATCACCGCGGCGAGTCGGTCGCGCAGAACGGTCAGCTCGACGAATATCCGATCAAGGTCAGGGCAGAGCACGTAATCCGTCGCGAGTCGGTGCAGCGTGTCAGTGCACTCGCTCATTGTCGTCGGTTCGACAGCGCGCCGATCGACGACGTTACTCAGCGACGCCGACTCCCGGGCTGCCCCTAGAACGGCATCACGCAGACCGGCGACGGCAATCCCCCCGATGCCCAAGGTACGCAGAGCGTCTCGGCGGTTCGTTGAGACACCTCCTAATCCTGTGGCGGATATGCCCTTGAACAGGCCCTGCGCCAGCGACCGGCCGAATCCTGGTGATTCTGGATGAGGAACAGTGGCCGTCCCCCACAATACGTCCGCTGTGCGGTCGGTGCCTGGGCTGGCGGGAGGTTGCGGCGCACGCGCGCGCTTGTTGTACAAGCCCAGTAGAGCCGGATCAGATACTGCGAAGATGGTTTGCAGCGCAACGCGGTAGTGCCGGGGCGGCCAGGTGATGTGGCCGGTCAGCAGCCGCCGGATCGACTCTTCGGTATAGAGCCCTGGGCGACCGGTAGCGGTGCCCACAGCGGCGTTGACAGCCTCGGCGATCTGAGGCTGAGACCATCCACGGGCGTCGATCAACGACTTCAGATGCGTGTTCCGGCGCGGTGAACCCATCGGTAGCCCCCATTTGCCTGCCCGAGACCTCTTGTCGTTGAGAGTAATCCGCACCCCACACAAATCAGCTTTGTTTCGATCGAAACTGAGGGGTTGACATCGAAATTGCGGGGGCATCTGCGGGGTGTTTCTGCACTTCACGATGCTCGGCGGACACGGCACGATCAACTAAGCCCCGGTGCCGGGATGGACCAGTCGCCCCTTCTCCATATCGATCGCACTGCAGCCGTGGGGATCTGGACCACAGTCGCGGCACGGGGTGCGCCTCATCGAAAACGAATGGAGGGCACCGGCAATGTCGTCGTTGACCGAACTCGAGGCACGGGTGCTGGGCGCGCTGTCTGGCCTGCAGCCAACTCGAGCGCTCACGGTGCAGGAGCTGTGCGGGGTGGTCGGGCTCACTCCAGCGTCAGCGCGTCGAGGACTTCGGGCACTGTCCCACAGCGGTTTTGCCGCCACTACCTACCAGAACCCGCCGAGCTGGCGTGCCACAGATCGCGGCCGTGACGTCATGCGAGCGCCAGCGCTCCAGGAATACGTTCGGAAGGACGTTCCCGAGGGGCAAATACGAGCTGGGCACAGCTATGTCCGTCGATGACGTCCTTCCGCTGCTGGACGAGGACCGGCCCGTCGGATGGGTGCAGTACCGGGACGGGTCCTGGGCGCCGGTCGCGTCGGATGGCTGGGTCGGGCCGCCGATCACAGCGGTCGAACTGCTCCAAGCGACGCACCGCGACCTCGCCGCACTCGAGGCTGCCGGACTCATCACCACGGTTGTCGACACCGAACCGCTCTCAGTCGTCGATACCGACTACAGCCCGAGAGGAGGTCGTGGCACTCGGCCCGCGCTCAAATGGGGGCCTGCGGACTGCCCTCAGCGACCGAACCAGCTTGAATAGGGGAAAGCACATGTTGCGCAACAAATTCGGAATCTTGACCCTGGCTGCCGCCTCGATGGTCGGCAGCGTCGCGGCGGTCGCATCCCCAGCCGCCGAGGCATTGCCCGGGGTCAATTGGTGTTCGTGGGACTGGATGCCGTTCAGCTCACCTACGGTTCTGCCTCCGCAGATCATCGGCGAAGGTACCGCGAAGTGCACCGAACCGCCGGCCACGCACGTGGTGACCTTGTCGCTCGAATACAAGGACGGCGACAACTGGGTGGTCGGATCGATGACCGACCCGATTGCCACCATCCCGAATCCCGATGTCCATTACAGGGTGAGTGCCGCCTGCTACAACGGAACCTGGCGGATGACCGCTCGCATCTCGGGCACGGGCAAGCAGGGGGACTTCAACTACACCGAGCATTCGGACCCGCCGAAAACGGTCGCTACCTGTGAGAACCGGAAGTGAAGGAGCATCGCATGCCCGCCGAATCGACCACGCCCCCTGCGCTGGACCGGGCGAAGGCGCGCGAACTGAGTGACCGAATCCAGGCCATCATGGAGGAGGCGTGGCCGTACCTGCGTGGCACGGGCGAATACGACGATGAACCGCTCAACCATCCGGTGATGCGCGCTTTGCGCGCAGCAGCGCATGGGATCCACGCGGCGGTTGCGGTGCCGGAACCGCGGACCTACGGCTGAGAGCTCAGCAGTGAACGGCCCCCGCCCATCTCGGGTTGGGGGCCGTTTTAATGGCCAGACCCGCACCCAGTGCTCACGACTATGAGGCCCGTCCCGGAGTTCCCCCGGTGTGAGGGCAACCCGATCAGTGCACGACGTCGTAGATCAGTTTGGTGACGCCATGGTTGGTAGACCAATTCGCGTGTCATAGTTCTCCTGATCTTCAACCAATCCTGGTCCGTGTGACCGAGAAAATATCTGTCCTGCAACCACTTCCGACCGTATCCGGCCGGAAGTGGTCATCGGGTCACGCGGCGTCGAGGGCTGCGGTGATCTTGCGGGCCATGGCGGTCACCGCCGGGCTGGGATCGCCCTTGGCCTGGGCGGTGGCGTCGACCGCGACCAGTACGGTGTCGCGGAAGTTGGCGGCCTCGGCCGGATCCTGCGCATCGAGCAGAGTGATCGCCGCGGTCAGGGCAGGCAGTACCTGATCGGCCAGCTCGGCGACGTTCTTGCCGTCCAAGTGGATGTCACGTGCCCGGGTGGAGAGCACGTGCCCGACCACGCCGGTCGCGGAGGTGAGGGCGATTGAGCCCTGGCTGCTGCCCTTGTGGGGCGCCCCGGCGGCGGACAGAAGGGCAACCGCGCCGTAGGCGGCGGTGCGGATGGTGGCCTTGTCCTGGTCGTTCAGAGTGACGGTCATGGTCGTGTCTCCTTCGAATCTCTGCTGATCCCAACCGGGTTCGGTCCCGGTCGTTTTCTTCGATGGACACACCATGACCGCGCGAACTGACAGCGCCCTGACAACAACCTGACACATCCGCTGACATGGATGACAGCGGCTCGCAATGACCGGCGCCACTGGATATTCGGCGACAACGGAGACATGAAGAAGGCCCCTCACCTGGTGGTGAGGGGCCTTCGAGGTGGAGCTGCCGGGAATCGAACCCGGGTCCTCCGCCGCATCTTCAGGGCTTCTCCGTGTGCAGTTCGCTATGCCTCTGCTCGGATCTCCCGGTCACGCGAACAAGCCGAGATGACGATCCCAGTCGCTGTTAGATGTCCCATCCGGCGCCGCGACCGCGCCGGACGGTAGAGCCCTCTAGCTGATGCCAGGGACCGGGTCGAGGGCGAACCCGGGCTGACAGACACGCTTCGTTGCTTAGGCAGCGAGAGCGTAGTCGCGCTGATGAGAATCGGCGCTTATAGGGTTACAGCGACGCTTATACGGTGGTCTCCTGCCTGCACCGACACGCTTCCCCTGAATCAACGTACGCAGTCGAAACCGTTCAGCCCCGTCTGTGTTCACCGATTCAGATGAACTTCCCGGCTCTCACCGGGCTACCTATCCTAACACCGCACAAACCTTGGTTCATTCCATTAACGCGCGAGCGGACGGATCAGCCGCGCATGCCCTTGATGCGGCGGCCGAGTTCGCGGGTGACCTCGCGTTCGGCGTCGCGTCGGGCCAGGTCCTGGCGCTTGTCGTAGTCCTGCTTACCCTTGGCGAGGGCCAGTTCGACCTTGACCTTGCCGTCGGAGAAGTACATGGACAGCGGGACCAGGGTGAGGCTGGACTCCTTGGTCTTGCCGAGCAGCTTGTCGATCTCGCGACGGTGCAGCAGCAACTTGCGGGTGCGACGCGGGGCGTGATTGGTCCAGGTGCCGTGACCGTACTCGGGCACGTGCAGGCCGCGCAGCCACACCTCACCGTCGTCGATGGAGGCGTAGGCGTCGACCAGCGAGGCCTTGCCCTCGCGCAGGCTCTTCACCTCGGTGCCGACCAGCGCCACGCCGGCCTCGAACGTCTCGAGGATCGCGTAGTTGTGCCTCGCCTTCTTGTTGCTGGCGATGACCTTGCGCCCCTTTTCCTTCATGTCTCCTCTATCGTCCCGTCGCCGGTCGGAATTCCCAACCAGCTTACGGATGGTCCGGCCGGGTTCCGGTGGCCGGGACGCGCCCAGTCCGGACCGGGCGGCCCGGTGTTAATCATGAAACCGGCGCTGGCGTGAGCCAGTTCACAGCGACTCTCCTCGAAAGGACCTCCGTGCATACGGCTTTCATCCGAATCAAGGTCGATCCCGCCGCCGCCGACCAGGTCGCGCAGGCCATGCTGACGCTCACCGCACCCACCCTGGCCGAGCCCGGGTGCCACACCTACGAGTTCTACCGCGACAACGACGACCCGTCACTGTTCCTGTGCTTCGAGCACTGGGATTCCCGCCAGGCCCTCGACGATCACGGCTCGACCCCGCACGTGCAGGCCTTCCTCAGCGAGTTCGGCCCGCACATCCAGGTGTGGGAACAGAACCACACCACAGCCCTGGCCTGATCCGCCGCTCTACCCGGACCGGCCGTCGAGTGCGCGTTCGGCACGCAACTCGGAGGCCGCGTCCTGGTGGGACGGGGCGGCGCCGCCCGCTGCCGGGTTGGGCTGTCCCGTACCGGTATTGATCAGGTTGCGGAGGCTGCCGCCGAGGTACCCGCCCCAGGCGTTCGAGCACACGTCGTAGCACTCGTACTGCGGCACCAGGCCGACGTGGGTGAAGTGAACCTCTGCCCCGCCGTCCTTCTCGGTGATCTCGAAGATGATCTCGGTGCCCTTCCATTCGGCCTGGTCTTCGATGAAATTGAAGTAGTTGTCCACGACGAGCCAGGCCACCTTGCGGCCCGGCACCAATTCCGTGACGCGGACCGTGCAGCGATGCACGTCCTGATAGCGGTGGACGAACTCGCCGCCGACCCGATCGGTGACGCCCTCGGCATCCTCGGACCACCAGCCTCGGACATTGACGATGCCCTCGAAGGCTTCCTGAGGAGACCGATCCACCGAGAACGTGGTGGTGAAGTTGCGCGCCGATTCTGCTTGCATCATGAAGGTGAGCTTAAGCGCATTCGATTTCATGATGCAAGCAAAATCACCGTCAGGCTTCCTCACGCACGTCGAGAACGACCTTCGCGCCCGGCGACGCCGCGACCTGCAGGGTACGCAGGCGCAGCAGCACCGGGTTGTCGGTGAGCAGCTTGGCCGTGTTGGCCAGCGACCGCAGTGCGGCCGCCTCGGCGCGGGCCCGCTCCAGCTCGGCGCGACCGCGCTCACGGGCCAGGACCGTCTCGAGGGCGGCCTTGCGGAGCTCGCCCGGGAGCATGATGTCCTTGGCGCGCACGGCGTCGACCCGGATGCCGAGCCGCTCGACCGCGGCCGCGACCGTCGCCGTCCCGGAACCGAGCAGCGCGCGATCGGCGACCAGCTCGTCGAGGGTGTGCGCGGCCACCAGGTCGCGTGCGACCTCGTGGACCGCCCCGTACAGCGCCATCTCGGCGTTCTGCGCCCCCACGGTGAAGGCCACCGGATCGGTGACCGCCCAGTCGACGGCGAGGCTCGCGCGCAGCGACAGGCCGTCCGAGGTCAGCAGCTCCTGGCCGCCGACCTGGAGTGTCCGCGGGCGCATATCGACGGTGACGAGCTTGCAGCGCTTCTCGTCGTAGCGGTGGCGGCCCGGCTCCAGCGTCCGCTCCAGGACACCGTCTCGGTACATCAGGGTGCGCTGCCAATCCATGACAGTCGCATACGTCTTCGTGAACATCGTCTTCGTGAACATCCCAATCTCCTTCCCTCGCTTGGCATCGGGCACGACCGGACACGCCCTGACCGATCACGGCACGCGGCGGGAGCCTCCCCCGTCCGGAGACGGAGAGCTCGCAGAGCCGCGATACCGCCCACGACCGGTCAGGGCGCATCACGTCAAGGAGTCGAACCTCGGCAGATGGAATCTGCGTCACCAGGAAATAGCCACCCCCTATACGGAGAACGCGGTCCGGAGATTCCGGTGCGCCCCTTGGTCGTGGCCGAGATCAACGGTAGCCAGCGCATCACGCTGCGCGCCAACGATTTTCCGGGCGCGGAACGGCAGCCGTGAAATGCGAAAAGGCCCTTCAGTTTTCACTGAAGGGCCTTTCACAGTAGTCCCGACGGGATTTGAACCCGCGCTACCGCCTTGAGAGGGCGGCGTCCTAGGCCGCTAGACGACGGGACCAGGTCGCTCGCTGCGATCCGTGGACCGCGGCAGCTCCGAAAGCTTATCCTGCCGCCGCCCAGCAACCAAATCGCCTGTTGACAGGCTTGCGGAGGGCCACAGGACCCGCCCACACGGACGCCGCGATCAGCTCCCGGGGACCTCGTCACGCCAGCCGCGCTCGAAGATCACTTCGAGCTTGTCCCCGATCGCGGCCTCGAGATCGATCCCGAGTTCGGCGGCGGTCAGCCACGCGCAGATGACCACGTCCGCCAGCTCGGCCCGCATCTCCTCGAATGTGCCTGTGCGGCGGGCCTGTCCGGACCAGCGGCGGTACGCCCCGACGAACTCGCCCGTCTCCTCGGCCAATGCGAGCACCTGCCGGTTCTGCGACCCCTCGGCCGGGAACCCGGCATCCCGCAGGCGGGCCAGGATTTCGGCCGCGACCTGCGGCATGTCGACTGTCATGGCGGCGACCGTTCTCTCGATGGTTCGCGGCTCTACTGGTAGTCCGGCGGCAGATCGTCGAATTCCGGCGGCGCCTCATCGGGCCAGGGGATGTCGTCGGCCGCAGCGAAGCCGCTCGCCCGCGCGGCGAAGCCAGGCGCTGGTCTGGCGGAGCCGGCGGCCGGGTCAGCGGAGCGAGGCGCCGACGCGGCGGAGCCAGGTTTCGACGCGGTGGCGCGCGACCCGCGGCCCGCGGTGGACGTCGTGGCGGCACGCGCGCCGCGCCGCGCTCCGGGGGCAGCCGTCGCGAGCCCCTCGGTCGCCCCGAACCTGGACCCCGAAGCCGGGGCCGAAACCGCCGAGCCAGCCGAGGCCGACCCGGAAGCCGGTGCGGGACTCGCCGATTCGCGCCGTGGGCGAGCGGTGGCCACTGAACCACCCGCATCCGAGGAGCCGCGGGCGACCGCGGAATCACCGGCGGGCACAGAGTCACCGGCGACCGCCGCACCGCCTGCGATCACGGAGCCACCGGCTGCCGCAGAGCCACCCCCGGCGTCGGAGCCGCCCGCCGCGGCGATCACCTCGAGCACGCCTTCGCCGTACTTCGCGCGCTTGTTCTCGCCGATCCCGGAGATGCCCGCGAGATCGGACAGCGAGGCGGGCTTGCGGGTGGCGATGTCGCGCAGCGTCGCGTCGTGGAAGACGACGTAGGCGGGCACGCCCTGTTCCTTGGCGGTGGCGGCACGCCAGGCGCGCAGCTTCTCGAACAGGTCGGTATCGGACTTGCTGAGGTCGCCCGCCGCGAGGCGGGAACCCTTGGCGGGCTTGGAGGTTCGTGCGGCCTTGCTGCGTTCGGGCTCGCGGCGGAGCATGACCTCGCGCTTCTCGAACAGCACCTGGTTGCTGGATTCGGTGAGCGTCAGGACCCCGTAGTCGCCGTGCACGGCGAGCAGCCCCTGCGCCAGCAGCTGGCGGATCACCCCGCGCCATTCGATATCGCGCAGTTCGGTGCCGATGCCGAAGACCTTCAGCTCGTGATGGGCGTGCTGCTCCACCTTGGGATTGCGCTTGCCGATCAGGATGTCCACGATGTGCCCCGCGCCGAAGCTCTGCCCGCGTTCCCGCTTGAGCCGCAGCACGGTGGAGAGCACCTTCTGCGCGGGCACGGTGCCGTCCCACGCCTCGGGCGCAGTGAGGCAGGTGTCGCAGTTGCCGCAGCGCTCCCCCCGCTGCCCGAAGTAGGCGAGCAGCTGGACCCGGCGGCACTGGACGGTCTCGCACAACGCGAGCATGGCCTCCAGGTGCAGCTGCAGCTGACGGCGGTGCATGGCGTCGCCGTCGGAGGAGTCGATCATCTTGCGTTGCTGCACAACGTCGCTGAGGCCGTACACCATCCACGCGGTGGACGGCTGCCCATCACGTCCGGCGCGGCCGGTCTCCTGGTAGTAGCCCTCCACCGATTTGGGCAGGTCCAGGTGGGCGACGAACCGCACGTCCGGCTTGTCGATACCCATGCCGAAGGCGATGGTGGCGACCACGACCAGGCCGTCCTCGCGCAGGAACCGCGATTGGTTGGTCGCGCGGGTCCGGTTGTCCAGGCCGGCGTGATACGGCACCGCTTCCACACCGTTGGCGGTCAGGAACGCCGCGGTCTTCTCCACCGAATTGCGGGATAGGCAGTAGACGATGCCCGCGTCGCCGGCGTGTTCGTTCTGGATGAACGACAGCAACTGATGCTCGGCCCGGTTCTTGCCCTCGATCCGGTACTGGATATTGGGCCGGTCGAAGCTGGCCACGAAGTGCTTGGCCCCGCGCCCCTCGAGCAGGTCCAGCCGTTCGGCGATCTCCTTGCGGGTGGCCTCGGTGGCGGTGGCGGTGAGTGCGATGCGCGGCACGTCCGGCCAGCGCTCGTGCAGCATGGACAGGCCCAGATAGTCGGGCCGGAAGTCGTGGCCCCACTGCGACACACAGTGCGCCTCGTCGATGGCGAAGACCGAGATCTTGCCCCGGTCCAGCAGCTGGGCGGTGGATTCCAGCCGCAGCCGCTCGGGTGCGAGGTAGAGCACGTCCAGCTCCCCCGCCACGAATTGCGCCTCGACCGTGCGCCGTTCGTCGGGGAACTGTGTGGAGTTGAGGAACCCGGCCCGCACGCCCACCGCGGTGAGCGCGTCGACCTGGTCCTGCATGAGGGCGATGAGCGGCGAGATGACCACGCCGACACCCGGCCGGACCAGCGCCGGGATCTGATAGCACAGCGACTTGCCGCCACCGGTGGGCATGAGCACCAGGGCGTCGCCGCCGGAGATCACCTGTTCGACGATCTCCCGCTGCGGCCCGCGAAAATTGTCGTACCCGAACGTCTTCCGCAAAACCTGGTGTGCCGGATCACTTCCGGCATCACCCAGGTTCCCGTCAATGGTCTCGACCTCCGGCGCACTCACGACGGCAATCCTACGGACACCATCCGACGACCGGTGCCCGCTCGAGAACTTCGCACCCCGTCACTCGCGCACGTAGTACCGCAAGGCGACATACGCGGTGAGAGCGGCGAATCCGATACCGATCGGTGTGACGACCATGGCCACGGCCGCGATGTCGTCGCCGGTGATCCGCGGCAGCACCTGATCGTTGAACAGCGACCCCAGGGCCCGGTTGATCACCAGCGGCTGCGCCACGAACAGACCACCCACGGCCAGCACCGATCCCACCAACGCCGCCAGCACGGCTTCCAGCAGGAACGGCAGCTGCGTGTACCAGCGGGTGGCGCCGACCAGTCGCATGATGCCGACCTCGGTCCGCCGGGCCAGCGCCGCGACCTGCACCATATTGGCGATCAGCATCAAGGCGGCGAGGGCTTGCAGCGCCGCCAATCCGAAGGCGGCATTGCGCAATCCGACGAAGAAGCTGACCAGCCGGTCCACGATGTCCATGTCATTGAGCACGGTCATGACGCCGGGCCGCTTGGAGAAGTCGTCGTAGATGGACCGGTACTTGGTGACGTCGTCGAGCTTCACCCGGAACGAGGCGGGCAGGCCGTCCTTGCTCACCTCGTCGGCGAGTCCCGGCTGATCCTTGAAGGTGGTCTCCTTGACCTCTTTCACCGCGTCCGAGCTATTGATGAACTGCACGTTCGCCACATAGTCGTGCTTCTTCAGATCCGCCATGAGCGAGGCGCACGGCTGTCCCGTGCAGTCCGGGTCCGTCTTCGACACCTGATCGTCGAGGTACAGCCGGATCTCCACGCGCTGGACGTAGTAGTCCTGGATCTTGTCCGCCATCCGGACCGCGAGCAGACCGCCGCCGAGCATGGTCAGCGACACCGCGGTGGTGAGGATCATGGCGATGGTCATGGTGACATTGCGGCGCAGGCCGGTGAAGACCTCGCTGAACAGGAATCCCGCGCGCATTATCGGCCCACCCCGTAGACGCCCATCTCGTCGTCGCGCACGATGCGTCCGCGATCGAGTTCGACCACGCGCCGGCGCATGGCGTCGACGATGGTGTTGTCGTGGGTGGCCATGACCACCGTGGTTCCGGTGCGGTTGATGCGTTCGAGCAGCATCATGATGTCCTGACTGGTCTCCGGGTCGAGGTTGCCGGTCGGTTCGTCCGCCAGCAGCACCAGCGGCCGGTTCACGAAGGCGCGGGCAAGCGCGACGCGCTGCTGCTCACCGCCGGACAGTTCGCCTGGCAGCCGGTCGGCCTTGCCCGCGAGCCCCACCATGTCGAGCGCCTCGGGCACCGACCGATTGATGAATGCTCGCGATTTGCCGATCACCTCCAGCGCGAACGCGACATTCTGTTCCACCGTCTTCTGCTGCAGCAGCCGGAAGTCCTGGAAGACGCACCCGATGCGCTGGCGCAGCTTGGGAACCTTGCGCCCGGGCAGCCGGTCGACCCGGAAGTCGGCGACCCACACCTCACCGGTGGTCGGCTTCTCGTCCTTCAACAGCATCCGCATGAACGTGGACTTTCCGGAGCCCGAGGGCCCGATAACGAAGACGAACTCGCCTTTTCCGATATCGACGGAGACATTGTCCAGCGCCGGCCGCGTCGAGGTCTGATACGACTTGGTGACGTTGCGCAGGGTTATCACGGGGAGCCAGTGTAGCCAGCACGACCGCGCGGCCGACCACACCGCGCGGGTGGGGAGTCAGCGCCGCGTGTGCTCGGATGTGTTTGGCAGATAGTTGCTGAGCACGGTATTCACGATCGGCGGGGTGCTTTTGGGCTCGTGTCCGGCGGGCTTGACGACCACGTAGAGCACGAATGTCGCGACCCACACGGCCATCAGGATCGCGGTGGACTTACGGATTCGCTTGATCGGCACCGACACTCATACCCTCCCGGCGCAGTGCCGCGGCCACCCGCACACGGAGCTCGCGCCCGACTTCGAACTGTTTGCCCGGGAGCGTCCGGGCCACCATCTTGATGTTCATCTGATTGACGGTGAGATCTTCGACACCCATCACGCTGGGCTGGTCCAGCAGCAGGGCCTTCAGCTTGCGATCGGAGAACGCCTTGGCCCCGACATCGCGCAGGACTTCGTTGACCTTGTTGATGTCGGATGTGGCGGGCACCGGCACATCGATGGCGGCGCGCGCCCAATCCTTGGACAGGTTGGTCACCTTCACGATCTGACCGTTGGGAACGATGACCACTTCGCCGTCCGCGCTGCGCAAGGTGGTGATGCGCAGCGTGACGTCCTCCACCGTACCCTCGGCCTCCGCGGAGTTCCCGCTGACCGCGATCCGCACGACATCGCCGAAGCCGTACTGCCTTTCGGTGATCAGGAAGAATCCCGCGAGCAGATCCTGCACGATGCGCTGCGCGCCGAAACCCAGCGCCGCGCCCAGCACCGCCGCCGGGGCGACCAGTCCGCCCAGCTCGAAGCCCAAGCGCCGCAACACTTCCAGCGAGACCAGGAAGTAGACGATGGACAACACCACCCAGGTGATCACCTGGGCCAGCGCGTGCCGGTGCTTGGACGCCTCCGACCGCACCAGCGAGTCACTGCTGCGGAATCCGGCGTCGATGCGCCGGGTGATCCGGTCCCGCACATAGTTCGCGCCGCGGCTGAAGAGCATGGTGCCAACGACGAGCAGCACGATCTCCAAGCCGCTGGACCGCAGCCAATTTCCGAACTCTGTATTCATAGCGCCTCCGCTCCCCTCCGCCGTGCGGAGCGGGCAAGCCGAGTTGATCTAGTTGGCCGCCGACTGCTCCCGCATGCGCCAACGAATTCCGGCTTCGATGAAAGCATCGATGTCGCCGTCGAGCACGGCGGAGGGGTTGTTGACCTCGTAGTTGGTGCGCAGATCCTTGACCATCTGGTACGGGTGCAGCACGTAGGACCGCATCTGGTTGCCCCAGGACGCGCCCTCGTTGGTCTTGAGCGCGTCCATCTGGGCGCGTTCTTCCTGCCGCTTGCGCTCGAGCAGCTTGGCCTGCAGCACGCGCATGGCCGAGATCTTGTTCTGCAGCTGCGACTTCTCGTTCTGGCAGGTGACCACGATGCCGGTCGGGACGTGGGTCAGGCGGACCGCGGAGTCGGTGGTGTTGACCGACTGACCGCCCGGACCCGAGGAGCGGTACACGTCGACGCGGACCTCGCCCTCGGGGATCTCGATGTGGTCGGTGGTCTCGACGACGGGCAGCACCTCGACCTCGGCGAAGGAGGTCTGGCGGCGGCCCTGGTTGTCGAACGGGCTGATACGGACCAGTCGGTGCGTACCCATTTCGACCGACAGCGTGCCGTAGGCGTAGGGCACCTTCACCGCGAAGGTCGCCGACTTGATGCCCGCCTCTTCCGCATAGGAGGTGTCGTAGATCTCGACCGGGTACTTGTGTCCCTCGGCCCAGCGCACGTACATGCGCATCAGCATCTGCGCCCAGTCCGCGGCGTCCACGCCACCCGCGCCGGAACGAATGTTGACCAGCGCCTCACGCTTGTCGTATTCGCCCGAGAGCAGCGTCCGGACTTCCATCGCCTCGACGTCGGCGTGCAGGGCGGCCCGCTCGGCGTCGGCGTCGGCCAGCGCCGCGACCTGGTCCGCGCCCTCCTCGGCCTCGGCGAGCTCATAGAGCACCGGCAGATCCTCGAGCCGCTGCCGCAGATCGCGCACCCGCCGCAGTTCGGCCTGGGCGTGCGACAACTCACTGGTCACGCTCTGCGCGTGCTCCTGGTTGTTCCACAGCTCCGGGTCGGCCGCCTGGTGTTCCAGCTCGTCGATGCGGCGAGCCAGCTCGTCGATATCGAGCACCGACTCGATGGTCTTCAGAGTGGTGTCGAGTTCGGCCAGATCAGCGGAGACGTCAGGATGCACGGTGTTCAAATCTACCGTCCCGCCGCACCGGGCCCTAACTTCGGCATTCCCCCACTTCCCCGAGCGGCCGGCGAGCCAGCCACCGGCAACTATTGCCGCGACTCACCCGGCGACGGCACGTAGCCCGCCGGGGCGGCGACCGACCAGACGATCGAGGGCGGCGGCGGTGGCGTCGTCGGCGGGCAGGTAGACGATGAGGGTCTGGTCGTCATCCGCCGAGAAGTGCAGGGTCTCGTAGGCCAGGCGCAGCGACCCGGCCTCGGGGTGTTCGAGGCGGCCGACGCCATTGGTGTCGGGCAAGCCGGGGATGGTGTCGAGCCGGTCGGTGAATTCCGGGCCCAGGGTCGCGGCGAGCTCGTCGAACAGCGCGTTCACGTGCGGGTCGGCGCGGCCCGGACCCTGTTTGAGGGTGGCGACCACCTTGTCCGCCTTGTGTTCCCAGTCGGGGTAGAACTCCCGGGCGCGCGGGTCGGACAGCACGTAGCGGGCGTAGTTGCCGGGCAGTCCGGCGTCGAGCATGCCGATCGGTCCGAACAGGGCGCGGTAGCCGTCGGTCACGGCGAGGATCTCGGTGAGGCGGTTCATCACGGCGGCGGGCGCGGGCTCGAGCTGATCCAGCATGGCCTGCACGGCGGGGCGGATGCGGCGGTTGGGCCCGGATGCGCCGCGGCAGTTGAAGTTCGGATCCCCCGCCTTCGCGAAACCGAGCAGGTGCACGCGCTGCGCGGGAGTCAGTCGGAGCGCGTCGGCCAGCGCGATCAGCACCGGCGAGGACGGATGCCGGTCGCGCCCCTGCTCGAGCCGGGTCAGGTATTCCACGGAAACACCCGCGAGCGTGGCCAATTCGGCCCGGCGCAGCCCGGGCGTGCGCCGCCGGGGACCGGTCGGCAGGCCCACCTCCGCGGGTGTGACGGCCTCGCGGCGCAGGCGCAGGAACAGTCCCAGCTCGTTCTCACTCACGTTTTCGACGGTAACAACCGGGGCGGTCGCGGAGGGTGTCCCTGCCACTACCACCCTCAGCGTGGTCTCCCTACCGGTCCCGCGAACTCGCAGAGTTGATCCCGAGCGGCCGACCGGCCGCACCGGATCCCCGAAGGAGTCCATCATGACCAGCACGTCCCTGCGCCTCGCGGTGATCATCGGCAGCGTCCGGGAGGGACGCTTCGGACCGGTGGTGGCCGACTGGTTCGCCGCGCGGGCCCGCGTCCACGGCGCGTTCGAGGTGGATGTGATCGATCTGGCCGACTACGACCTGCCGCACGAACTGCCCGCGATCCCGCTGGCGATGGAGCCGAATCCGGCCCGCCCCGGCAAGGGCGACGAGTTGGCGGCGCGGCTGGCGGCGGCGGACGCGTTCGTGGTCGTCACGCCCGATATCAACCGCAGCTTCCCGTCGTCTCTCAAGACGGCTATCGACTGGCATGTCACCGAATGGGATCGCAAGACGGTGGGATTCGTCGGCTACAGCGGTGGATCCGGCGGGCTGCTGGCGATCGAGGGTCTGCGCGCGGTGTTCAACGAGCTGAACGCCCACACGGTGCGGAATTATCTCTCGTTCTCCCGCTACTACCTGCTGTTCGACCAGTCGGGCGCGC
The DNA here is from genome assembly GCF_042874235.1 of Nocardia sp. NPDC004151. Taxonomy (NCBI): domain Bacteria; kingdom Bacillati; phylum Actinomycetota; class Actinomycetes; order Mycobacteriales; family Nocardiaceae; genus Nocardia; species Nocardia sp. NPDC004151. The sequence goes on from NZ_JBIAMR010000014.1 coordinate 176,757, forward strand.
TGATCGAGCCCGCCGAGTACGAGGAGGCCGCCGACCGTCTGCTGACTCAGCTGCACTGGTGGGCAACGGCCCTCGGCGCCGCCCGGCGGGCCGCTGTTCCGGCCTGACCTGCCGTTGGGATACCCAGAGCGAGCAAATCTCCGCTCACCGGTGTGCCATCCATCGTTCGGGACGTGGGACACCCGGTGTTAACGGGGGAGGACTAACGTGCTCGGGGTGACCGGATACTCCGCTGACCTGGAACTTGCGCTGAGGCTGGCCGACGCGGCCGATGTGATAACCCGTGAGCGGTTCGGGGCGCTCGACTTGAAGATCGATTCGAAACCGGATCTGACGCCGGTGTCGGACGCGGATCTGGCGGTCGAGCGGATGGTGCGGGAGGTGCTCGCGGCCGAGCGCCCCGACGATCTGGTGCTCGGCGAGGAATTCGGCGGGGATGCCGAGTTCACGGGGCGGCAGTGGGTGATCGATCCGATCGACGGGACCAAGAACTTCGTGCGCGGCGTGCCGGTGTGGGCCTCGCTCATCTCGCTGCTGGAAGACGGTGTGCCGGTGGTGGGCGTGGTGAGCGCGCCCGGCCTGTCGCGGCGCTGGTGGGCGGCGTCGGGCCACGGCGCCTGGAGCTCCTTCGAAAAGGGTGAGCCCAAAGCGATTTCGGTGTCCGCGGTGGCGGAGCTGGGAGCGTCCAGCCTGGCGATCTCGAGCCTGTCCGGCTGGCGGTCGATCGGCCGCCGCGCCAAGCTCATCGCGCTCACCGACGAGGTGTGGCGGGTGCGCGGATACGGCGACTTCTACGGCTACGCGCTGCTGGCGGAGGGTGCGGTGGACATCGTCACCGAGCCGGAACTGTCGCTGTGGGACATGGCCGCGCTCGACATTCTGATTCGTGAGGCGGGCGGCACCTTCACCTCGCTCGACGGCAATCCGGGGCCGCACGGCGGCAGCGCGGTGGCGACCAATTCGCATCTGCAGGACCAGGTTCTGGCGGCGCTGCAGGCCTGATTCGAATTCTTCGGGGAGTGCCCGGCGCGGGCTGCGGTCCCGCCACCGGGCGCGTGGCTGCACCTGAACTTCCGGTGCGGCTACGCTTTATCGTGCTGCGTTGCTACGGGTTTCAGCCCAGCGGGATGCAGACCGAGCCGGCGTCGATGTAGGGGCCGCCGAGGGCGGAGGAGCCCACACCGACCGAGCCCAGGCCGATCTCGGTGTTCAGCACGCCGCTGCCACAGCCGGGGCCGTTGCTCGAGCCGAGGCTGGAGCCGGTGATGCCGATGTCGATGTTCTGCAGCGGCACTTCGGCATTCGCGGCGGGGGCGGTGAGGAAGAGACCGGCGGCGACGAAGCCGACCGTTCCGAGCGCGATCTTCATTATGTACGAGCCTCCATCAGGATCGGGTTATGCGCCGACACCTTAGCCCAGCTCGCCTCCGTTTGAAGTGAGTTTGTTTCACTAGATCCGGGTTACGTCATGGGCACGTTCGAGCCACCGCTCTGACCTCGCGATTCGACAACACTCGACGACAGTTCTTACTCTGAAGTAAGATAGTCTTACTCAGGAGTAAGATTGCTGGGCAGGATCACCCACCTCCTCGATAGAAACTTGGTGATTATGAGCACTCGAGACACCGCAACGAAGCGGGATACGTCCGCCGTTGGCCTCAACCCGGTCAAACGTGACTGGATGGGCGCGGCGATGCGGGTCATGACGACCATCACGGGGTCCGACCTGGCCGAGAAGTACAACCTGCGCAAGCCGATCGAGCGTCTCACCTATGAGGGCACCAAGACCGGATTCCGCACCCTCGGTGCCGCGACCCGCGCGTTCGAGAAGGTCGCCGGCGGTGGCGCTCCGAAGCGTCTGCCCGCCAACGAGTCTCGCAAGAAGGACTACTTCGACCTCACCCCGACCGACGAGCAGCAGATGATCGTCGAGACGGTGCGTGACTTCGCCGGCGAGATCCTGCGCCCGGCCGCGTACGAGGCCGACAACTCGGCCAAGGCGCCGCGCGACCTGCTGGAGCGGGCCGCCGAGCTGGGCGTCACGCTGATCAACGTGCCCGAGGAGCTCGAGGGCGCGGCCTCCGAGCGGGGCGCGGTCACCAACTCGCTGGTCGCCGAGGCGCTGGCGTACGGCGACATGGGCCTGGCGCTGCCGATCCTGGCGCCGAGCGGTGTCGCCGTCGCGCTGTCGCAGTGGGGCACCGACGCGCAGCAGAAGAGCTACCTGGGCGCGTACGCGGGCGAGAACGTGCCGCAGTCCTCGGTGGTCATCGCCGAGCCGCAGGCGCTGTTCGATCCGTTCGCGCTGAAGACCAAGGCCACCCGCTCCCCCAGCGGTTTCCGCCTGAACGGCGTGAAGACCCTGGTCCCGGCCGCCGGTGACGCCGAGCTGTTCATCGTCGCCGCCGAGCTGGACGGCCGCCCGACCTTCTTCATCGTCGAGTCCGACACCGAGGGCCTGGTGATCGAGGCGGACCCGAGCATGGGTATGCGGGCCGCGGGCCTGGGTCGCCTGATCCTGAACAATGTCGCGGTTCCCGCGACCGCCCTGCTGGGTGACTCCGAGGGCGCGGTGCGCGCCGAGGAGTACGCCGACGCGGTGCGGCTGGCTCGCCTGGGCTGGGCCTCGCTGGCCATCGGCACCGGTCAGGCCGTACTGGACTACGTGATTCCGTACGTGAAGGAGCGGGAGGCGTTCGGTGAGCCGATCGCGCACCGGCAGGCGGTCGCGTTCATGGTCGCGAACATGGCGATCGAGCTGGACGGTCTTCGTCTCGTGACGCTGCGGGGTGCGTCTCGCGCCGAGCAGGGCCTGTCCTTCGCCCGCGAGGCCGCGCTGGCCAAGAAGCTGGCCACCGACAAGGGCATGCAGATCGGCCTCGACGGCGTGCAGCTGCTCGGCGGCCACGGCTTCACCAAGGAACACCCGGTCGAGCGCTGGTACCGCGATCTGCGCGGTGTGGGCGTCGCCGAGGGCGTCGTTCTCCTCTGACCCGACTTCTCAACGGAGAGACCACTCATGATCAATCTCGAACTCCCCAAGAAGCTGCGGGCCAGCGCCAACCAGGCCCACCAGGTCGCGCAGGAGATCTTCCGTCCCGCGTCGCGCAAGTACGACCTGGCCGAGCACGAATACCCGGTCGAGCTGGACACCATGGCCGCCATGGTCGAGGGCCTGTCCGACTCGGGTTCCGCCGACGTCTCCGGCGCCACCGGCGGCCGTAAGGCGGGCGAGTCCACCGAGGGCGACAAGCACGCCACCGAGCTGCTCGGAAACACCAACGGCGGCAATATGTCCGCGCTGATGAACGCCCTCGAGACCTCCTGGGGCGACGTCGGCCTGATGCTGTCGATCCCCTACCAGGGTCTCGGCAACGCCGCCATCGCCGCGGTCGCCACCGACGAGCAGCTGTCGCGGTTCGGCAAGGTGTGGGCCGCCATGGCCATCACCGAGCCGTCCTTCGGCTCCGACTCCGCGGCGGTCACCGCCACCGCCACCCTCGACGGTGACGAGTGGGTCCTCAACGGCACCAAGATCTTCGTGACCGCGGGCTCGCGCGCCACCCACATCGTGGTGTGGGCGTCGGTGGACCGGTCCCTGGGCCGCGCCGCCATCAAGTCCTTCGTGGTTCCCCGCGATGCCAAGGGCCTCACCGTGTCCCGCCTCGAGCACAAGCTCGGCATCAAGGCGTCCGACACCGCCGAGATCCGCTTCGAGGACTGCCGCATCCCGAAGGACAACATCCTCGGTTCCCCGGAAGTCAACGTGGAGAAGGGTTTCGCGGGCGTCATGCAGACGTTCGACAACACCCGTCCCCTCGTGGCCGCCATGGCGGTCGGCGTCGGCCGCGCCGCCCTCGAGGAACTCCGCACGGTGCTGACCGACGCGGGCGTCGAGATCTCCTACGACACCCCCGCCAACAACCAGCACGCCGCCGCCGCGGAATTCCTGCGCCTGGAAGCGGATTGGGAGGCGGCCTACCTCCTCTCCCTCCGCGCCGCGTGGATGGCCGACAACAAGAAGCCCAACTCCCTCGAGGCCTCCATGTCCAAGGCCAAGGCCGGCCGCATGGGCACCGACGTCACCCTCAAGGCAGTCGAGCTCGCCGGCGCCACCGGCTACTCCCAGCGCACCCTCCTGGAGAAGTGGGGCCGCGACTCGAAGATCCTCGACATCTTCGAAGGCACCCAGCAGATCCAGCAGCTCATCGTCGCCCGCCGCGTCCTCGGACTGGGCAGCGACAAGCTGAAGTAAGTTCTGGCACAACGAAACCCCGGTGTGCGGCCCGCAGGGTCGGCACCGGGGTTTTGCTGTCTCTGTGGGCGGTCAGCCTTTGTGGGTGGGGCGGCTGACGGGGAGTGGGTGGCCCGTTTCCAGGAGGGATTTGAGGTCGCTGAGCATGAAGGGGTAGCCGCCTCCGAAGCCCTCGGGTTCCAGGTCGCCGGAGATGATGATCGAGATGAGTGGGGCTCCGGCCACGTCGTGGATGACGGTGAGGGCGCAGGTGCCGTCGCCGCGGTCGCGGATTTCGTAGCTGAGGTGGGTTTCCGGCTCGGCCGCCAGGTTTTCGTCGCCCAGGAAGCGGATGCGGGCGGACCAGCGCAGCGGTGGGGCGTAGTCGGTGACCGTGCCGCGGATGATGATGTCCGGGTCGGTGTCGATCGGGCGGGGGCCGGTGGGCGCGAAGACCGCGAACGCGCCGCCGACGCGGGGTTCGATCACGCTGCGGCCGCCGAAGCCATAGCGCACGGTCCAGTCGGGATCGGTGATGGCTTCCCAGATCCGTTCGGGCGGTGCGGCGATGATCACGCGGTGGATCTGCGTCGTCTCGGGGCGCGCACGCGGGAGGATGTCCTCGAAGCTCACGATTCCAGGTCCTTCTTCAGCTCGGCGAGCGCGGAGATCTGCTGTTCGGTGAACTTGTCGATCCACCGATCGTGAATCAGCCGGATCGGCACGGAATTGAGGTAGTGCAACTTCTTCCGCCCGCTCCGCACCACGGTCACCAGGCCCGCGTCCTCGAGCAGCCGAAGATGCTTGCTGATCCCGAACCGGGTCATCTCCACCCCGGATTCCAGCTCGGTCAGCGTCTGCCCGTCCCTGACGAACAGCGCGTCCAGCAGATGCCGCCGAGTGGGATCAGCCAGCGCCTTGAACACCGCGTCCTCGTCCACACCCCGACTCTATACGAGACCAATCGGTCACCTAACAATTGACATGTGACCATTTGGTCACCTATTGTCGGCTCATGAACCGCTACGTAGTCCTCTATCTCGCCCCACAATCGGTCGCCGAACGATTCGCCCAGGCCACCCCCGCCGAAGCCGCGAAAGGCATGCGAATGTGGGCGGATTGGGACACCCGCCTCGGCCCCGCCCTCCTCGACCCGGGCAAGCCCCTCGGCAACGCCCGCCGCATCACCCCCACCGAAACCACCGAAACCTCCAGCGAAGTAATCGGAATGTCCATCCTCCAGGCCACCTCCATGGACGAGGCCCTGAAACTGGTCGACAACCACCACCACCTCCACTGGGCCGACCAGTGCGAAATCGTGGTCCTCGAAGAGCAACCCATCCCGGAACTCCAGCAATGAAACTGTCGAGTTGGGTCCGGTAAGCGTCCAGATCGGCACGGACACGGCGGATTTCGACCACGGAGTCGGCGTACTTCAACCTGTCGACGGTGGCGAGGATGTTGCCGCACGGGTGCGACGGGCGAGTGACGGCGGCATACCGGCGGCTCTGCGCGTCGGACTGCTCGATGCGGGGACAATTGGTCCATGGTCGAACTTGTACTGGTTCGGGGGGATATCACCGAGCAGGAGGTTGATGCTGTGGTGAATGCGGCGAATTCTTCGCTGCTCGGGGGTGGGGGTGTTGATGGGGCCATTCATCGGAAGGGGGGTCCGGCGATTCTGGCTGCTTGCCGTGACCTGCGGGCGTCGCATTATGGGAAGGGGCTGGCGACCGGAAAGGCCGTTGCGACGACCGGTGGGAATCTGCCCGCGCGGTGGGTGATTCACACAGTGGGGCCGGTGTGGTCGGCGCAGGATGACCGATTGGAGCTGCTGGCCTCCTGCTATCGCGAATCACTGCGGGTGGCGGATGAATTGGGTGCGCGGACGGTAGCGTTCCCGGCCATCTCCACCGGTATTTTCGGCTGGCCGATCGACGACGGTGCCCGGATCGCGATAGAGACGGTGCGAGCAGCCGACACGGCGGTGCGGGAAGTGCGGTTCGTACTGTTCAGCCAGGACGCTTACGACTCCTTCGCCAGCGCGCAGGGGCGATCCACTGACTGGTAGATCGGCGATCGGGCAGGTGGTGGTGAGGATGCTGACCGGCTTCATTGTTGTGGGGTTGGTGGTGGCGTCGGTTTTGATCGTTGCGGCGGTCGTTTTCGCGGCGCGTGAGGATGGGGTGCGCGGGCTGGTACGCGATACGAGTATCGCGGGTTGCGGTGTTCGTCGGGTGTGCTGTGGGTGTCCGTGTGGCGTTGCTGGCCATACTCTTCGGATTTCGTACCGTGCTCGAGTTCCTCATCAATCTGCATCCGACACCGGACTGATGAACCAGATGTATCTCCGCACCCGCGAAGTCACAGATTGAAAGACCTTACGGACTAGGTGCGCGCGTATCCGTCAGCGAATCGGTTAGGTTTCAAAAACCGGCTGAGCATAGCCGATGATGCTTTGCACCACGTGATACGTTGCCCCCGTTTGTTTTAGGGAGCCGCGCCGAAGCAGCGGCGGCTCCTCAGTTTTCGGGGAGGGTCTCATGGGTTTCGGTGCTGCTATCAAGAGCGTCCTATCGAAGTACGCCACCTTCAGCGGCCGCGCCCGCCGCAGCGAATTCTGGTGGTTCACACTGTTCTTCTTGTTGATCATCGTCGGCATACCCGTCCTCAACGCCGCTCTTACGGCCACCGACCGCACCGGCACCTCCCCGCTGGCCGTCGTCCACGGCCTCGTCGTGCTGGCGCTCTTGATCCCCTCCCTCGCGGTCCGAGTACGCCGCCTGCACGACGCCGAATTCTCCGGCTGGTGGATCCTCATCGCCTTCATCCCCTTCGTAGGCGCGCTCACCTTGTTCGTCCTCTCCGTCATCGACGGCACCCACGGTCCCAACAAATACGGGTCCGACCCGAAAGACCGTGAACCCCAGAACCTCGGCCCCTTGGCATACTCCTGACGCAGCCGCACGATACTGGCGAGATGGGGAACCGCTGGGTCGGCTTGACGATCGATTGCTTTGATGTGCAAGAGGTTGCCTCCTTCTGGAGTGCTCTGCTAGATCGTCCACAGGGTCCGTCCGAACCTGGTTGGGTCTACCTCGGGCATCCTGAGGATCCGCAGCCGCGTCTTGTTTTCCAGCCCGTGAGCGAACCCAAGAACGGCAAGGTGCGCCTTCATCTCGACGTCGCGGTCGACGATATCGACCAAGGGATAGCCGAGGTGATCGCGCTCGGGGGCAGGCACACGGGCGAGCGGCACGATCATGACGGAGGAGTGGTCGTTGTGATGGCCGACCCTGAGGGCCACGAATTCTGCTTGGTTCAGTACTTCTGATGTTCGCAACGCTCAGTCGAGGCAGAATTCGTTGCCTTCGATGTCCTGCATGACCAGGCACGATTCGTTGACGTCGTCGGCGAGCAGCAGCCGCTGCCGAACTGCGCCGAGGGCGACCAGTCTTGCGCATTCGGCCTCGAGGGCGGCGACGCGCTCCGCGCCCACGAGACCGGTGCCGACGCGGACGTCCAGATGCAGCCGATTCTTGACGACCTTGCCTTCGGGAACACGTTGGAAGTACAGGCGCGGGCCTACGCCTGCGGGGTCGACGCAGGCTGATCCTTGCTGCTCGTATCCCAGTACCTCGCACCAGAAACGGGCGAGGCGCGCGGGGTCCGCGCAGTCGAAGGTGACTTGGATCGTTCTCACCGACGGCATTGACTCTCCTCATGCGGTTCCCGGCGCATACACCAGGTGCGCAGGCCGTTGTCGGCCAGCGTGATATCGGCGGTGACTTCGAAGCCCAGGTGTTGGTAGAAGCGGACGTTGGCCTCGCTCGAGGTTTCCAGGAAGGCCGGATAGCCTGCGCGGGCGGCCTCTTCGATCCCTGGCCCAAGGACGGCATTGCCCAGTCCCCGGCCCTGATGCTCGGGGGCGACGGCGAGGGTGTGGAGCATCCATCCCGGCTCCCGGGGCCGGTAGGGCTCGATGGCCGCTTCGGAGGCGGCGGCTGCCTCGGACCGGTCGCCGATGAGTTCGTCCAGTTCCACGGCCATCTCGGCGAATGCGGCCGTCGGGTCCTGGTCGGGAGTGGACCAGGCCGCGACGGCACGACCGCCGTCGGCGATCCAGACTTTCCCGTAGACCATCGCGATGCGGGTCAGGCACAGTTCCTGATAGCGGCGGATTCGTTCCACGTGGTTGTCGGCGTCGATCACGTACCGGGTGTAGGGGTAGTCGGCGAACGCGCGGGCCAGGGTGTCGACCGCGGTGGGAACATCGGCGTCGGTGATCAGCCGCGTGGTGCCCGTCGATGAGGTCATGCCCAGCCAACGAGCGCCTCGGCGATCTCGTTCCGGCTGGGAGTATTGCGATAGTGGTCGTTCGAATCCGATCGGGCGGGCCAGGTCCAGGAGGTGGGGATGGTGGTGAGGCTGCCCGAGGAACATCGGGCGGATGTGGAGATCCTCTGGGAGTTCAATCGGATGGGGCACGCGGTGCGGCCGGTTGATGTGGGGGTCGGGCTCGGTGGGCACGACATCGGGGTCGCCTCCTACGCGGCTGAGCTCTATCACGCCGGAGTGTTTCCGTTGATCGTGTTCACGGGGGCACATGGACCTTCGACCAGGGAGCTGTTCCCGCGCGGGGAGGCGGTTCACTTCCGGGAGCACGCCATTGGGCTCGGGGTGCCCGGCGAGGCGATCCTGGTCGAGACCCGGGCCACGAATACCGGGGAGAACATCGAGTTCACGCGCGATCTGCTCGCGGAGCGGGGGCTGCTCGAATCGATCGGGTCGGTGATGTTGATCGCGCGGCCGTATCACCAGCGGCGGAGTTTTGCGATCTGCCGGAAGCGTTGGCCGACAGTCGATGTCCGGTGCGGGTCGCTGCCGCTCGCGCTGGACGACTACGTGGCGAGCATCGGCGACGTGGAGCGGGTGATGAACATGCTCGTCGGTGATACTCAGCGGGTGTGGGCCTATCCGGCGCGAGGGTGGGCGATCGACCAGGATGTGCCGGACGAGGTCAGGGCGGCGTACGGACGGCTCGTTGCAGCCGGGTTCGATCGGCGGCTGCTGGCCGAGGGGTGATCAGGTTCCCGAGGCGGTTATCTGGAGCTTGGAGTTGACGTATTCGACTCGGAGCCACCGTTTCTCGGTCTGGGTTTTGCCGGTGGCGTAGGTGTAGGTGAGGGTGGCGGTGCTGGTTCGGTAGTCGGTGTTGGTGATGGAGCCGACCTGGACCGTGGTGACGGTGGACCAGAATTTGGTGTAGCCGGCGTAGCCGCCGCTCTGGGATTGGTACGACGAGGAGAGCTGGTTCCAGGCGGAGTCCGTGCCCGATGGGAGTTGGGCGTAGTAGCTGCGGATGAAGGAGGCCATTTGGTCGGCAGTTGGGCCTTTTGAATCCGTTTTGCCCGTGTCGGTTCCATGTCCGTTTCCCGTGCCGGTTCCGTTCCCGTTTCCGTTCACGACGACGGTGGCGGGCTGGTCGGCGTTGCCGGAACCGAAGTGGATATCGCCGAAGGCGCCGACGGCTATCAAGGCCGCACCGATGGTGGCCGCCGCGCCGATGACGGCTACTGCGATCGCTACGCCTGCCCGGTCGGACATGCGCGCCTCCCCTGGTCGATCACGCACAGTGGCCGCTCGGGCGAAGCGGCAGGATCAGGATACTGCCGGCAATCCGGGAATCACAGGGAATTCTCGAGGTCCGGTAGCGGTCAGGCGACCAGGTGATACAGGTGAAACCGGCGGTGCGGACGCGGCGCGGCGGTTGCCGAAATGTGATCTGCGCGGATAGGTTTCGGCGGTGCGTGGATTCAGTAGGCGAATGCTATTGGGGGCAGGGGCTCTGACGGCGGGTGCGTTGATACCGGCTGCGGTCGGCCGGGCCGGGGTACCGGTCGTGGGGCCCGCGTTCGACGCGCAATACCGGGCGATCACCAGAGTCGCCGGCGGCCGCTGGCATTGCCTGGTGACCGATCTGGGCTCGGGGACGCCGGTGCCGGTCGTGGAGGAGGACGCCGACTTCGTGATCGAGGGCGCCAGCGTGCAGAAGCTGGCGGTGATGGCGGCGCTCATGAGCGAGGTCGACGCGGGGCGGGTGAAGCTGTCGGACACCACGACGCTGGACGCCGATATCATCGCCGAGGGCAGCGGGCTGTATTTGAATCAGGCCGCGTTCGGGGATCAGCTGACCGTCGCGAATCTGCTGACCACCATGCTGCAGGTCTCGGACAACACCGCGGTGCGACTGCTGTCGCGGTTCGTGTCGGGGGATCAGGTCAACGAGACCCTGGATCGACTGGGGTTCAAGCAGACTCGTGTGGAGCCATTGCCCGGGGAGAGCCGGTTCTATCTGGGCGTCACCACGGCGCGCGAGAACAATGACCTGTTGTATCGGCTGGCTTCGGGGACCTTGCTGTCGCAGGAGTCGACGCAGGCGGTGCTGCGGATCATGGCGTGGACGTCGGTCGGCTACACCGACGGCGTCCGGCGCAACATGTCGTCGGAGGAGCGGGCCCGTTTCGCCACGAAACACGGTGCGTCCGATGATAGACGGCACGACACGGGCGTCATGTTCGACGAGGCCGGAGCCCCGTCGGTGGTGTTCTCGTTCTTCGCCGATCAGGCTCCCGACGCCGACAATTACGGGGCCACGAATCCGGTGGTGGAAGCGCACGCCGCGCTGGGACGGGCGTTGCTCGACACGTATACGCATCTGTCGCCGTTGCAGTCGTTCATCGATCCGAAGAAGATCGCGGCGGGCGGGCACTGAGCGGGAAGTTCAGCCCGCCAACATGTTTCGCATGGCGGTGAACACCTCGGACGCGCCGCCCAGGGACCAGCCGCCGTCGACGGGGATGATCGCGCCGTTGACGTAGGCGGCGTAGGGCGAGGCCAGCCACAGGCAGCAGTCGGCGATCTCCTGGGCGGTGCCGTACCGGCCCATGGGCACCGATCCGGTCACCAGATCGGCCATCGCGGGCGTAGGCGCCAGCCGCGCCATGCCCTCGGTGTCCTCGATCGGCCCCGGCACCACCGCGTTGACCCGGATGCCGTGATGCCCCCATTCCAGCGCCGCGCATCGGGTGAGCATGTCCACGCCCGCCTTGGCCGCGCACGCGTGGGCCTGCATCGCCATCGGAATGGTCGACTGCGGCGCGGAGATGGTGATGACCGACGCCCCGGGCGCGCGCAGATGTTCGCGGCCGGCGCGCAGGACATTGAAGGTGCCCTTCAGGTCGATGTCCACGACCGCCGCGAACGCGCCCGCCGACAGGGTGTCCGCGGCAGCGGGAAAGTTCCCGGCCGCCCCGGACACCAGCACGTCCAGCTCCCCCAGTTCCCCGCAGATGGCGGCGATCCCCTGCGCCACCCCTTCGTAGTCGCGGACATCCGCGGCGAAGCCGAGCACGGTGCCCCCGTTCTCCCCGATCGAGTCGACGGCGGCGCGCACCTTGTCCGGCGAGCGCGACAGCACCCCCACCGAGGCCCCCGCCCGCGCGAACGCCTGAGCCACACCGAGATTGATACCGCTGGTGCCACCGGCCACGAATACCGTCCGGCCGGAGTAGTCGAAGAGGTCGCTCATCTCCTGATTCTGCGGCGATTCCCCCGCCCCGGGGTCGGGTTCACGCGGTTCGATGCAGGCTCGCGACCGGTTCGGGCCGAGCCGCGGGCAGTCCGCGCCATTTCTCCTGACACCCCGGAAACGCGAACAGCCCGCCGGTCCCCTCGGCGGGCTGTTTCATGCGTTCTGCCTACAGCGCCGTCAGCGCGGCACTCCCGGTACCCAGGGCGGTGACGATGTTGGCAAGCACGGCGAGAAGTTCCATTTGAGTTCCTCATCGGTTCGAGAGCGGGAAACACGCAGCCTGGGCGATGAGAGTGACGTCCGCGCGACGGCAGGGTTAACAATCCGGACAATTTCGCGAATCATACCGATGCCCGATGTGACCGAAAATGTGTAACCGGCGTCACATACCCCTGTTACGGTGGCGCTACCGTCGTCGGGTGGGCGGCGGGCGTCTCGTCAACGGAGGTGGTCCGCATGGCCTCGGTTCTGCATTCGACTCGGCAGCGCATGGCGCACACCGGCGAGGCGCTCAAGGGACTGCGACGGTTGCGAGAATTGGGGTTGAGCGACCCGTCGGATCCGGTGGAGACGGTGCGATTGCTCAGAGACGCAAGGGTTTTCGGACCACCTGCGACGGCGGTGCGCCGGGCGGCCCGCATGTTTCCGGATCTGCCCGCCCTGGCCGACGAGCGGGGTGAACTCACCTACCGCGAGCTGGATCAGCAGTCCAACGCGCTGGCCCGCGGCCTGCAGCGCAACGGCGTCCGCCCCGGCACCGTGGTGGGCGTGCTGGCCCGCGACCACCGCGGACTGATTCTCACCATGGCCGCCCTGGGCAAAATCGGGGCGCGGCTGGCGCTGATGAACACCGGTTTCGCCAAACCCCAGTTCGCGCAGGTGTGTGAGCGCGAGAATGTGCGAGTCGTCCTGCACGACAGCGAATTCCTCGGCCTGCTCGACGCCCTGCCCGAGGAGCTGCCCCGAGTCCTGACCTGGGTCGACGAGGGCGCCGAAATACCGTCCGGCGCGAAGACTCTGGACGAGCTGATCGAATCCAACGCGAAGACGCCGCTGCCCGCGCCGAAGAAGCCGGGCGGCTTCATCATCCTCACCTCCGGCACCACCGGCCTGCCCAAGGGCGCGCCGCGCGACCGCACCGGGCCGCTGTCGACCGTACAGATGGTGGACCGCATCGACTTCCCGCATCGGGGCACGATGGTGATCGTCTCCCCCATCTTCCATTCGACCGGCTTCGCGACCTGGCTGACCGGGTGCGCGTTCGGCAACAAGGTGGTGACCACCCGCCGCTTCGACGCCGAGCGCACGCTGCGCCTGATCGCTGAGCACAAGGCGGACATGCTGGTGGCGGTGCCGACCATGCTGCATCGAATGGTGGAGCTGGACAAGGAGATTCGCCAGAAGTACGACACATCCTCACTGAAGGGGATCGTGCTGGCCGGGTCCGCGTTGTCGCCGGAGCTGTCGATGCGCACGGCCGAGGTGTTCGGCCCGGTGCTCTACAACCTCTACGGCTCCACCGAGTGCGCGATCGCGTCGGTGGCGCGGCCGGAGGATCTGACCGTGGCCCCGGGCACGGCCGGGAAGGCCCCGCTCACCTGCGAGGTGGCGCTGTTCGACGACGACGGCCGCCGCATGCTGGCCAAGAATGTCACCGGCCGCGTCTTCGTCCGCTCCGGTTCGCCGTTCAAGGGCTACACCGACGGCCGCAAGAAGGAAGTCATCGACGGCTACATGTCCAGCGGCGACGTCGGGCATTTCGACGACCGCGGACTGCTGTTCATCGACGGCCGCGACGACGACATGATCGTCTCCGGCGGGGAGAACGTCTTCCCGCAGGAGGTCGAGAACCTGCTGCTGGAGCGGCCCGACATCTTCGACGCGGCCGTGGTCGGCGTGGACGATGTCGAGTTCGGCAAGCGGCTGCGCGCGTTCGTGGTTCCCGAGCCCGGCGCGCAACTCGACGCCGAGGAGATCAAGGCGCATGTGAAGGCGAACCTGGCCCGCTACAAGGTGCCGCGCGACGTCTTCTTCCTCGACGATCTCCCCCGCAACGCGACCGGCAAGCTGCTGCGCCGCGTCCTGGTCGAATACGAGCCGCCCGCGGCCTGAATCACGGGCGGCGCTTACCCACGCCTTCCCGGTCCCGCTCACCGCGACACGGTGGCAATCCTGGGATACACACCACGAGCTGCGAGATTTATTCGTAACCGCGAGTAACGGAGACCTCGGCCACATCCTCGCTGCCTGCGCTTGCTAGGGTTAGCACCGCACTGGATCTCGATGTTGTGGTCCGTCGGCGGACTCGTCCGGCAGGGGGACCGCGGAAGGTTGTACCCATGTCACTTCCATCGGCGGGCACGGTTCTACGCAAGGCCGGCGATACCGCACTGAGCGTCAACGCCATGGTCCGAGGGGGACTGTTCAATCCGCTGCGCCCTGATCACGCGGTGCGCTCGGCGATCAACGTGTTGAAGTTCGGCCCCTTCGCGGGCGCGGTCGTGCACGCCGCCAACACCCATCCGAAGTCCGCGGCCATCGTCGACGAGCGCGGCGAGCTCACCTTCGAGCAACTCGACAAGCAGTCGACCGCGCTGGCCCGTGGCCTGGTCGCGCAGGGCCTGGGCCCCGGCGACGTGATCGGCGTGCTGGCCCGCGACCACCGCGGCATGGTGCTGAGCCTGGTCGCCGCCGGCAAGCTGGGCGTGCGCGCGGTGCTGATGAACACCGGCTTCGCCAAGCCGCAGTTCACCGATGTGGCGGTCCGCGAGAAGGTCAAGGCGGTGCTGCACGACAGCGAGTTCTTCGACCTCATGTCGGCCATCCCGGCCGAGATTCCGCGCATCCTGACCTGGGTCGACGAGAAGGACAATGCCGACCCGTCGATCCCGACCATCGAGTCGGTCGCGGCCGGTCAATCCACCGCGCCGCTGGCGCCGCCGGAGAAGCCGGGCGGCATGGTCATCTTGACCTCGGGCACCACCGGCACCCCCAAGGGCGCGCCGCGCGACAAGGTGTCGCCGTTCATCACGGCCCAGTTCCTGGATCGAATCCCGTTGCCGCGCAACAGCACCGTCGTGATGGCCGCCCCGATCTTCCACGCCACCGGCCTGTCGCAGTTCACGCTGTCGATCGCGCTGGGCAACCGGGTGGTGTTCCAGCAGCGCCGCTTCGACCCGGAGACCACCCTCGCCAACCTGGTGAAGTACCGGGCGCAGGGCCTGACCGTGGTACCGACCATGCTGCAGCGCATCCTCGACCTGCCGGAGGAGACCCTCGCCAAGTACGACCCGAAGGCGACCCTGCGCGTCATCTTCGCGGCCGGCTCGGCGATCCCGCCGGACGTCGTCACCCGCACCCTCGACTACTTCGGCGAGACCCTCTACAACGTGTACGGCTCCACCGAGTGCGCGGTCATGACCGTGGCCACCCCGAGCGAGCTGCGCAAGGCCCCGACCACCGCAGGCAAGGCCCCGGTCGGTATTCGCGTCGCGCTGTACGACGAGAACCGCAAGCGCATCACCGCCCCGAACGTGACCGGCACGGTCTTCATCGAGAACGGGCACTCGTTCAAGCAGTACACCGACGGCCGCACCAAGGAGTTCGTGGACGGGCTGATGTCCTCCGGCGACGTCGGCCACTTCGACACCGACGGGCTGCTGTTCATCGACGGCCGCGACGACGACATGATCGTCTCCGGCGGCGAGAACGTCTTCCCGCAGGAGGTCGAGAACCTGCTGTCCAACCGGCACGACGTCCTCGAGGCCGCGGTGGTCGGCGTCGACGACCGCGACTTCGGCAAGCGGCTGCGCGCCATCGTGGTCCCCGGCCCCGACTCCAAGCGCGACGTACAGGAGATCAAGGACTACGTGAAGGAGAACCTGGCCCGGTACAAGGTGCCGCGCGAGGTCATCTTCCTCGACGAGCTGCCGCGCAATGCCACCGGCAAACTGCTGCGCAAGCCGCTCATCGAGATGGAGATCACCGAGAACTAGGATCTTCGCCGCAGGTTCGCGACCAGCGGTTTCCGCGCTCCGACCGAGTGCGGAAGACTCTCGTAGCCAGTTCTTTTCGTGCCCCGCCGCCCGGCAGCGGGGCACGAGCGTCTGAGCAAAACCGCGATCGCTATTATCAGCGCGTGAGTTTCGAATCCGGCCGCCGTACGGCGCAATTCCGCAGTGATGCTGCGGTGTTGCGCGGTGGGGCGGCCGGTTCGGTTTCCGGGGCGCTCGCGATGGCCGCGCACGGCTGGATCTCGGGGGCCGCGCCCCTGGAATCGGGGCCGTTGACGCTGCTGGTCGCCGCCTCGGCCACGGTCGGCGCGGCGGTGGCGAGCGTGCACGCGCTGCGCTCCACCGTCGCGGGCCTGGTGGTCGCGTTGATCGGCGGACAGCTGCTCGGGCACTTCGCCATGATGTGGGGTTCGCCGGGGAGCATGCACCACATGCATCACACCGCCTCGATGTGGAGTCCGGCCATGCTGGGCGCGCACATCACGGCCGCATGTGTGGCGGCCGTGGTCATCCTGGGCGCGGAGGCGGCCTACCGGATCGGCACCACGGTGCTGGCCCGCGTGCTGCCGCTGCCCGTTTCGCTGCCGGTGCTGTCGGGGCCGCCGCTGCTGCCCATCCCGCACCGGGATCTGGTCGTGCTGCGCATCTTCGCGGCCGACGTCTTCCGCACGCGTGGTCCACCCGCGCTCGTTCGAGGCTGATTCCTTACTTCCATCCGGGCACACGGACTTTCGCGTCCGTGTGACATCGCTGTGTTCCCGCGACCGTCGCGGTGATGACATCCGCGTCCCGGTATCCCATGACCGGTGTGCGCCGCGTTGGCAGTCGCGTGCGCGCTACGAGGGGGTCATGGGCTGCCCGGACCGGCGCCGCATCGACGTGTCCAGGTTCTCCGCGGCCCGGGTGTTCACTCGAACCCGAAAGACCACTGGTGACAATCACTGACAGCGGTGTCGAGACGACACCGCCGCCCTCCCCTGCCCCGACGCCGGAACCGGCGTCCGGGAAGTCCCCGAAACGCGGCGCGGGGAATGCCTTCCAGGCGCTCATGCTGCGGCTGCATTTCTATGCCGGCGTCTTCGTGGCACCGTTCATCCTGATCGCGGCCGTGACCGGCGCGCTGTACGCGATCTCGCCGACGCTGGAGAACATCACCTCCAGCGGTCTGCTGCACACCGATTCGACGGGCCCGGCCAAGCCGTTGAAGGAGCAGATCGCAGCCGCGCAGGCGGTCGAGCCTGCGCTGACGCTGGTGGCCGTCGCTCCCGGCCAGAACGCCGGCGACACCACATGCGTCATCTTCAGCGATCCGTCGCTGGGTGAGTCCGAGCGCCGGGCCGTGTTCGTCGATCCGGTCACCGCGCAGACGGTGGGCGATGACGTCGTCTACGGCAGTTCGGGCGCGCTGCCCCTGCGCACCTGGATCGACAAGCTGCACAAGGATCTGCACCTGGGCAAGGTCGGGCGCTTCTACAGCGAGATCGCCGCGTCCTGGATGTGGCTGGTCGCTCTGGCCGGGCTGGTGCTCTGGTACCGGCGGGTGCGGGCGCGGCGCGAGAAGCGCTCGGCCGGTTGGCTGCTGCGTCCGGATCGGTCGCGGCCCCGCGCGCGCACAGTGAATTGGCATGCGGTGGTGGGCGTCTGGATCCTGCCGTTGCTCCTGCTGCTGTCGGCCACCGGTATGACCTGGTCGAAGTACGCGGGTGAGAACGTGACCGAGCTGCGCAAGGCCATGAGCTGGCAGACCCCCGCGGTGAACGCCAAGCTGCCGGGATCGACCGGTCCGGCCAAGCCGGCGGGCGGCGAGCACGACGGGCACGGCAACGCGCCCGCGGCGACGCCCCCGGCGGGCAAGGCGGCACTGGCCGACACCGTGTACGGCGTCGCCCGCGCCAACGGCCTGGAGGGACCGCTGGAGATCAGCATTCCGGCCAAGGACGGCATGGCTTTCGTCGCGCAGGAATTGCGGCGTCCGGGGCAGTACACCCGCGATGCCATCGCGGTGGACGGCGCGACCGGCAATGTCACCGCCAAGCTGCCCTACGCCGACTGGCCGCTGATGGCCAAGCTCACCAACTGGGGCATCCAGTTCCATATGGGCCTGCTGTTCGGCCTGGTCAATCAGCTGCTGCTGCTGGCGGCGATGATCGGGCTGGGCACGGTGATCGTGCGCGGCTACCTCATGTGGTGGCGTCGTCGCCCGACCAAGGAGTCGAAGCTGGCCGTGGGCAAGGCTCCGCGGCGCGCGATCGCGCAGACTCCGTTGATCGTGCTGCTGCCGCTGGCGGCCGCTGCCGCCGTGGTCGGCTGGTTCGTGCCGATGATCGGCCTCCCGCTGCTGGCCTTCCTGGTGATCGACGTGCTCGTGGGAGTGGGAGCCCGCGTGCGCGCCAAGACCGCCTAGGCACCGAAATCCACCGAGCGACACGGCCTCCGGGCCGTGCCGCCGAACCCTTGCACCCTTTCGCAGCTCGCGCGACCGCGACCTGCGCCTCTCATGCGGCCTCTGACCCGCACCGACGAAAGATCGAAAACTGATGAAGCTCAACAAGTTCGCCGTGTCCGCCGCCCTCGTGACCACCGCCCTGGGCGTCACCGCCGGAACCGTGAACGCCGCCCCCGCCCCCGCGGACGCCGGCGCCATCAACTACACGGCCACCAGCAGCGACAAGGACGTGGTCATCCGCACCGACGCCGGTTCCATGGGCGTCGAGAACGGCGTGTTCACCATCAAGGCCGCGGACGGCACCACGGTCGCCGGAACCGAACTGTCCCTCCGTGTGGACGATTTCGTCTTCCCCATCGCCACCGAGATCCACGACCGCGTCGCCACCCTGA
The DNA here is from genome assembly GCF_042874235.1 of Nocardia sp. NPDC004151. Taxonomy (NCBI): domain Bacteria; kingdom Bacillati; phylum Actinomycetota; class Actinomycetes; order Mycobacteriales; family Nocardiaceae; genus Nocardia; species Nocardia sp. NPDC004151. Next base: position 195,436 of record NZ_JBIAMR010000014.1, read on the forward strand.
CGCCGCAGATCGACCTCGCGCACGCCACCTACAAGCCGGTCGCCCTCCCCTTCGAGAACAGCGCCCCGTGGAAGACCGACTACGAGCGTGAGCAGGCCGCCTGGAGCCGCATGACCAGCACCCTGTCCATGGGCGCCACCATCGGCACCCTGACCGGTGGTCTCGGCGGCGCGGCCTTGGGCTGCCTGATCGGCGGTGTCGCCGGCACCGCCCTCACCGGCGCCCTGCTGACCATGTTCGGCGCGGGCCCCCTCGCCGGCTGCATCGCAGGCGCCGCCGCGGTCGGCTTCCTCGGCACCATTGCCGGCCAGGTCTTCGTCACCGCCCCGTTCGCCATCGCCGCCGCCGTCCAGTACTTCACGACGATCAACCAGCCGTCGATCAAGCCCGCCAAGTAACCCGAAAACCGCTGCCCGCCATCCGATCACCGCATCAGGGATCGGCTGGCGGGCACACCGCCCGGGTGTGCTACACGGCCGGAGGGCGGGGTGCCTGGACCGCGGTCAGGCCAGACGGTGGGCACCGGCAGAGGCGGTGGCGGTGAAGATGTGCGGGGTGGGGAATCCCTTGGCGGTCAGCGACTCTCGAATGAGGCGGGACGCCGGGGTGGCGCGGTCTTCGTCGATCAGGGCGAGGATGCTGCCGCCGAAGCCCGCGCCGGTGAGGCGGGCGCCGTGGGCGCCGGCGGTGAGGGCTGCGGCCACCGCTGTTTCGAGGGGTGGGGCGGAGACTTCGAAGTCGTCTCGCAGGGAGGTGTGGCCGGCGGTGAGGAGGGGGGCGATGGTGCGGGGGTCGGCTCCGGCGCGCAATTGTTCGGCTATTCGCAGGACACGGGCGTTTTCGGTGATCACGTGGCGGGCACGGCGGCGGAGGACGGGGTCGGGGAGGCGGTCGACTTCGGCGGCGGTGGGGACGTCGCGGAGGGCGGGGACGTCGAGTTGGGCTGCGGCGGCGGCGCATTCGGCGCGGCGGGTGGCGTAGGCGCTGTCCATGAGGCGGTGGGGCGCGCCGGTGTCGACGATGAGGAGGGTGAGGCCGAAGCGGGCGAGATCGAAGGGTATGTGGTCGGCCTTGCCGGTGCGGGTGTCGAGGAAGACGAGGTGGCCGGGGGTGCAGAGCAGGGCGGCGGACTGGTCGAGAACGCCGGTGGGGACGCCCGCGTAGACATTCTCGGCGGTGCGGGTGATGTCGACGAGGTCGGCGGTGGAGACGCTGGGGGCGAACAGGTCCCGCACGGCGATGGCGACCGAACAGGTCAGGGCGGCAGAGGAAGACAGGCCCGCACCGATCGGGACGGTGCTGTCGAGGTCGATGTCCAGGCCGCGGATCTCGTGGCCACGGCGCTCGAACTCCCGGATCACGCCCAAGGGGTAGCGGGACCACGCGGGGAAGCCGGACCAGCCCGCGGTGGACAGATCCGCGGTTGTCGTGTCGACCGTGTCGCCGGGCGCCTGCTCAGATCTCAGGCGCAGCACGCCATCCGGTCTGGCGCCGGCGGTGCAGGTCGTGCCCAGCGGCAGCGCGAGGGGCAGGACATACCCGTCGTTGTAGTCGGTGTGCTCGCCGATCAGGTTGACCCGTCCGGGAGCCCACCAGCGTCCCGCAGTCGATTCCACGTGTCGGGCTCCTCTTCACCGGGGCGTGCGGGGCGTACGGTTCGATCTGCGGGGAGCATAGCGAGTCTCCCGAAAGCGGCCCTGCGGGTTCGCCGAACTCCCATCCGGACCGCCCGCTTTCATGTCATGATCGGTTCGGTTGCCCAATAAGTGGCAGCGCCTTTCTCGACCGGGCACTCCGCCACCGCAGCGCGGGGACCTATGCTCGTACCGCAACACACGGTTGATGATCGGCGGTGTCTTTTCGAGTACTGCTCGGACAGGGGGGCTGGTGGGAACAGAAGTACATCCGGCCGAACGGCCGCGGCGCTTCAACATCTGCTGGCGCACCGTCCTGTTCATCTGCGGCGTACTGATTCTCGGCCTACCCATGGTGATCAACGCCAAGGCGGTGGCGCTGGGCACGCTGTTCGTGTCGGTGGCCATCAGTCTCACCATGATCGGCATGGGGGTGCGCAAGTTCCGCCCCCGCCATCCACTGCCGTGGTACCTGCTCTCCGCGGCCGCCGTGCAATTCGCCATCGGCACCGCGCTGCGCCACATCTCCGATTCCCAGCGGCACCCCTTCGACGACCTGTTCACCCTCAGCGGCTACTGCTGTGTCGGGGTGGCCGCGGTGCTGTGGTTGCGCCCGCGCCAGAACAGCACCGACCACGACCTGCTGCTCGATTCCGGGCTGATCGGGCTGGGCGCGCTGCTGCTGTCGTGGACCTTCCTCATCTCGCCGGTGCTGCACATGTCCCGGGACCTGGACTTCACCACCGTCACCTGCGTCGCGGACCCGATCGTGGACGCGCTGCTGCTCACGGTGATCGTGCATTCGGTGATCACCTCGGCACGCTCGGAAACCTCACTGCGCCTGGTGCATCTGGCCATGCTGGTGATCCTCGCCGGCGACCTGGCCTACAACCTGGAGACCGCGGGCTCGGCGGTGATCGGCCGCCAGATCCAATTGCTGCCGCTGCAGCTGGGATTCACGTTGATCGGCGCGGCCGCGCTGCACCCCAGCATGGTGGTGCTCGGCGGGCCGCGCGATATCCACCCGCACCGGTCCCGGCAGCGGGCCAGCATCATCGCCATCGTCATGATCGTGGCCTCGCTGGTGCCGGTGGTCGGCTCCAGCCTGGACACCCTGGACCGCACCGTGGTCTCGTCGCTGTTCGCGCTGCTACTAGCCGGCGTGCTGCTACGCAGCGAGCGCGCCATCGAACGCAGCGCCCGCAGCGAGCGGCGCGCGCAGTATCAGGCAGACCACGACATGCTCACCGGACTCCTGAACCGCGCCGCCCTGCTGCGGGCGCTGCATCGTAATCGGGACCGGTGGGCCGGACAGCCGCTCGCGCTGCTGTTCATCGACCTGGACGGATTCAAGGGGGTCAACGACAACTACGGTCACGCGGTGGGTGATGAGCTCATCGCCAATGCGGCGGCCCGCATCCGCCGGGTGATCCGCCGCGACGACGCGGCCGCCCGCTACGGCGGAGACGAATTCGTGGTGCTGGCCCCGCTGGCCCGGCCGCACGCCCTGCAGCTGGCCGAACGCCTGCTGGCCACATTGGGCGAACCGTTCGAGTTGAGCGCGGCCGAGGTGCGCATCGCGGCCAGCATCGGCATCGCGTGCTCCAAACCGCGCGAGACCGAGACCACCGTCTACGAGCTACTGCGCGAGGCGGATTCGGCCATGTACCACGCCAAGGAATACTCCCTCGGCTATATCTTCCACGACGACTTGCGTCGCAACCGCCCCGAGGCGGGCCCCCGCACCTGGCAGCGCGAATCCGCGGTGTGAGCACGCGGTAGCCGACGCGTACACGGCGCTGACTCGCGCTGGGGAGAAGTTCACTCGACCCCCCGCTCGGCGGTCACGCCCGACCGACGCGGGAGTTGTGGCCCAACCCACACGAAAAGGGTTGGGCCGTCAGCCCTCAGGCTGGGACGCCCCGCCCTCAGGCCAGGTCTTCCAATAACCGACGCGCCGACTCGAGCTCGGCCTGCAGCTGCTCGACCTTGGCGCGCTGGGAGGCGCGCACCGACTCCAGGATGGAATCCACGACCTCCGACACCTCGGGGTGCAGGATCTTGGCGGCCTGGGAGACAGCCGAACTGGGCACGGCCAGGCCGCGGATGGTGCGCTTCTTGCCGTTGACGACATCGAGGGTCCACTCGCCCTCGGCGGTGCCGCTGAGGGTGACCGTCACCTCGGGAGCCTTGGGCTTGCGGGCGGCCGACGCGGTGGCGGCGGCATTGCGGGCCGGGCGCGAGGCCTTCTTGGCCTCGGCGGCGGCCTCGGCGGCCGGTTGCGGGGTGGCTTCCGGAGCGGGCGGGGTGCTCGGCGCGGCGGCCGGCATCGTCGCGGGGGACGACATCGTCACGGTCGGTTCCTTCCTGGTTGCCGTTCTGGGGGTTGCACTCGCCGGTTTGGCGGCGGAGGCCGGCGCGGTGGCCGGTTTGGCCGGGTTCTGCCGGGCCGGCTTGGTCAGGGTCACCTCGGTGGGACCGAAGGACAGCACGTCCTTCGAGCCCGTCGGCTTCACCTGCAGGAAATCACCCTCGGACGGATCGCCGAGGGACATCACCTTGCCGGAACGACCTTCCGGAACACCGACCGCCGCCGCGGTGAACCACACCATAGGCGGTCTGCCAGCGTCGATTTCCGCGGCGATCTCCCGAATCTCGGTATCCGACAAGGGCTGTGGCTTGGTACGGGTCGACATGGGCACTCCGGGACGGACGGGGCGGACAGCTGCGTGCCAAGAGCATGCACCATGGCACCGACAAATCCACATCCGGAGAACGCGCCTGGTCACCCACGCACGGTCAGTGATCCTTCAGCTATTCCTACTGGTGCGGCCCACGGAGCATGGCCGGCGCTGGTGATCCTAGGCGTCCGCCCCTGTCCCCGCGCAACTTTCGTGACGGACCCATCCGACCCGCGCCCGAATAGCGAGTATCGATCAGAGCTGCTCGACACCGCGCAGCACACACCGCACGGTCTGTGGCCGGGCCACCGGATCCAGCAGCGTTTCGGTGGTGAAGTCCTGGGTCGCGCCGGGCGCCACCAATACCTCGGTGCGCGTGCGTTCCAGATCCGCGGACTCGGGCGTCTGGAAGCTGATCACCACCAGATACCGGTGCTCCACCACATCCCGGTTGCTGACCACGGCGGTCGCCTGCCAGCCCGCGGAGGTGCCCGCGCAGGCGGTGACGAAGGCGCTGCGCTGCATCTCGGCGGTGTCGCCGACAGACCGCTCGGCATTGGACTGGTGCGTGTGCGCGGCTTCGCCGTGTCCGCCGTGCGCGCACCCGGTCAGCAGCGCCGCGCATCCTGACACGACACCGACTAGACCTCGGCCGGGGGTGATCATGAATCTCCCATTCCACCGCGCACTTCCGCCCCCGCACTCCTGTTGCGGCTGATTAGCCGCGGGCCGAGACTACCCCAGCTCGACCGCGTGTCGTCACATGACGGCATAGGCGTGTCGCGCTGGAAAACCGGCCGTATCCTCGCCTTTCGCGAGTGTCGGAGCCCCTGCATACGATCTAGTACGTGAAGGTACTGGGAGCATGCCCCCTCGACTGCCCCGACGCCTGCTCCTGGGTGGTGGACGTCCAGGACGGCCGGGCCGCCGGCCTGCGCGGAAACAAGGAGCATCCGGTCACCCGGGGCGCGCTGTGCGTCAAGGTGAACCGCTACCTCGAGCAGGTCCACTCCCCCGAACGCCTCACCCGCCCGCTGCGCCGCGTCGGCCGCAAGGGCGAGGGCCGGTTCGAGCCGATCAGCTGGGACGAGGCGCTCGACGAGATCGCCACCCGCCTCACCGCGATCATCGCCGAGCACGGCGGGGAAGCGGTGTGGCCGTTCCACGGCACCGGCAGCCTCGGCTTCATCCAAGGTCTGGAGGGCCTTTCCGGGCGGCGTTTCTTCAACGCGCTGGGCGCGTCCGGCCACGACCCGACCATCTGCTCGGTCGCGGGCACGGTCGGGTTGCGGTACACGCTGGGCACGTCCGGCGGCATGGATCCCGAGGACCTGGCGAAATCGAAGCTGATCCTGTTGTGGGGCACCAACCCGCTCACCTCCGGCCATCACGTCTGGAAGTTCATCCAGGACAGTGGCGCGTACACCGTCGCGATCGACCCGGTGCGCACCAAGACCGCCGAACGCTGTGACGAGCATCTGGCCCCGCTGCCGGGCACCGATGCCGCGCTCGCGCTGGGCCTCATGCACGTGATCGTCGGGCTGGGCGCGCAGGATGAGGAGTTCCTGTCCGCCCACACCGAGGGCTGGCCCGAATTCCGGTCCCGTATCGCCGAGTACCCGCCCGAGCGAGCGGCCGCTGTCACCGGGGTGCCGGTCGAGCGCATCGTGGCGCTCGGCGAACGGATCGCCGCCACCCGCCCCACCGCGATCCGCGCCTCGCAGGGCATGCAGCGGCACGCGGGCGGCGGCATGGCGCTGCGCACCCTGGCCTGTCTGCCCGGCGTCACCGGCGACTGGGCGATCCCCGGTGGCGGGCTGCACTATTCGACCAGCGGCCACTTCCGCCTGGACATCGACGCCCTGACCCGTTTCGATCTGCTGCCGCATCCGGTGCGGACGCTGTCGATGACCCGGATGGGCGAGGCGCTGCTGGATCCGGACGATCCACCGGTGCACGCGCTGTTCGTGATCGGCGCGAATCCGGTGGGCTCCAACCCCGATCAGCGCCGGGTGGTCGAGGGCCTGTCCCGTGAGGATCTGTTCACCGTGGTGCTGGAACACTTCCCGACCGACACGGTCGACTACGCCGATATCGTCCTCCCGGCCACCATGCAGCCCGAGCACCTCGATGTGCTGGCCGCGTACGGCAATCTGTATCTGGTCTGGAACGAGCCCGCCGTGGCCCCGCCCGGCGAATGCCTGCCCACCACCGAGACCTTCCGGCGGCTGGCCCGGCGCATGGGGCTGACCGAGCCGGCGATCTACGAGTCCGATGAGGAGCTGGCGAACCAGCTGTTGAAACAGTACGACGTGGACCGGCTGCGCGCGGACGGGTTCCTGAAGATCGAGCCGGGTCCGGTGCCCGACGGGAAGCTCCGGTTCGTCTCGGACCAGGTGGCGGCGGGCCACGATCCGGTGGCCGGATACACCCCGCCCGCGGATTCCGGTGACGGCCTGGTGCTCATCTCGGCGGCGTCACACTATTTCCTCAATACCGGGTTCGGTTCGAATCCCGAATTGCGCCGCCGCGCAGGCGAACTCCGCGTCACCATCCATCCGGATGACGCGGCCGCGCGCGGTATCGCCGACGGCGATACGGTGACGGTCGGCAATGATCGCGGCAGTTTCGAGGCCGTCGCCGAGGTCTCCGACATGGTCCGCCCGGGTGTGGCCGCGACCCCGAAGGGCAGCTGGGCCAAGCATTCCGGCGGCGCCACCGTCAACGCCACCGTCGCCGAACGGGATTCGGATTTCGGCGGCGGCGCGGTGTTCCACGACAACCGGGTGTGGATCCGCCCCCGGAACTCGAGGGTTCAGGACGCGGCGAGCCGCTCCAGCACGCGCCTGGCCTGATAGTCCGCGCCCAGCTGGTTGGGGTGGAAGGGGACGGCGAGGCCGACCGGGTTGCCGGAGAACGGCAGCAGCCCCTCCACCCAGCGGGTGCCGACGGGCCGGCAGGCGTCGTGGCCCGCGCTGCCCGCGTAGGTGTCGACGAAGTCGACTCCCGTGCTCGAGGCGACTCGTTCGAGCATGGTGTGCAGTTCGATCAGCTTCTGCCCCAGCCAGACCGCGTCGCCGTCGGAGATCGGGATGACCGGCCAGCAGCCGCCGTCGAGGCCGATGCCTTCGAAGTAGTCGAGCAGCAGGATGCGGGCGTGTGGCGCGCGTTCGCGAATGCCCGCGATGGTGGCGGCCACGCGTGGCTCGGTCCGGGCGATGTTCTGCGACATCCGGTCGACGCCGTCGGTGACCATCGAGTTCAGGCAGGGGCTGATGGCGGGGTCGAGGGTGATGCAGTCGGTGACGATGGCCGCCAGATTCGCGTCGTTGCCGCCGATTTCGAGGGTGACCAGATCGGTGGATTCGGTCAGCGAGTCGAACTGCGGCGCGTTGGACCCGAGCACGGTGTGCTGCGGCTGGGTCATATTGGCGGTGACCGCGCCGCCGCAGGTGGCGTCGCGGAAGACCGGCACGGCCAGCGCCGCGGCCACCTGTTTGGCGTAGTTGTGGGCGCTCTGCACGCAGGGCGCGGGGGTGAACGCGGTGCTGAGCTGGCTGAGGGTGGCGTCGGCGGCCCAGGAGTCGCCCAGGGCCACATACTCGTTGACCGTGGTGGCGGGTGGTTCGGCGGACACGGCGCCCGCGGGCAGGACGGCGGCGAGGGCGGCTGCGGTGAGCAGTGCGCGCGAGGTCTTCATGTCTGGTCTCCCCTGGATCAGTCCCAATACCGAAGAAGGGACTGTTTTCAGTGCGGAACCTAGCAGTTGGACCGTCGTCCTGCTCGCTGAAATCTCAAACCCGGTCCGCCACCTCCCGGAGGTCCGCGCCCACCATCTCCCTGCGGTCGAGGCTCGCCGCCTCCATCCGCTCGTACCCGAGCAGGACATCGTGCGCCACTTCGCCGTCGGCCACGGTGACCCGGCTGAAGGCGGCCGGATAGCCGCGGGCCATCACGGTGTAGCGACCTTCCGCGAGATCCGGCACCACGTAGCGGCCGGTGTCGTCGGTGCGGGTGACCGCGATCAGGTCCCCGGCCTCGTCGAGCACGGTGATCTGGGCGTCGGGGATGCCGTCGCCGCGTTCGTTGCAGGCCGACCCAGCCAGGACCGCGCGCGGCGCGAGTTCGATGTCGTGGCGCAGCATTCCGCTGTCGGGCACGGTGAGGGTGACCGCGGACGGCCGCATGTGCTCGGCCACCGCGACCAGCGTGTAGGTCCCGGCCAGCACGCCGCGGCAGGTGAAGTCGCCGTCGGCGGTGGTGACGGCCGAGCCGACCACGTCACCGAAGTGGTCGGTCAGGGTGATGGTCGCGTCGCCGAGCGGCGCGCCCCGGCCCGCCGACCGCACCACGCCCGACACCTCGCCGGAGCCGAGCAGGGCGACATCGAGCCGATGTGGGCGGCTACCGACCGAAATGCTCACCGCGGCGGGCTGATAGCCGTAGGCGGACACGATCAGCACGTACCCACCCGTCCGCGGCGCACCGATCAGGTACTCCCCGTCCGCATCGCCGACGGCCCGCGATACCTGGCGTCCGCGCTGGTCGATCAGGGTGAGCACGGTGTCGGGCACCGACTGCCCGTCCTCCCGGCGCACCCGGCCCGACACCGACAGCCCGGGCGCCTCCTCGAACACGAGCTCCGGTTCCGGTTCCGGTTCGAGCTCAGGCTCGACGATCTCCTCCTCGACGACCGCGACCGGTTCCGGAGTGTCCTGCAGCGGAATCTCTTTCATGAACAGCAGCACGACCGCCGCCACCACCGCGACCGCGGCGGCCACCGCGAACACCCCGCCCATGGCGTGGGTGAAGCCGGTCAGAATGGGTGTACGCACCTGTTCCGGCAGGTCCGCGATCCCGCTGGTATTGGCCTCGATCCGCCCCAATTGCGCAGCGTCGAAACCTGGCGGCAGTTGACCGCCGAAGGCGGCCAGGATCTTTCGCGGCAGCAGATTGAACAGGATGGTGAGGAACACCGCGACCCCGAGGGTGCCGCCCATCTGCCGGAAGAAGGTGGCCGACGCCGTGGACACACCCATGTCGGCGCGCGGTCCGGCGTTCTGGGCGGCGATGATCAGCGTCTGCATGCAGCCGCCCAGGCCGAAACCGATGACGCCGCAGTACAGCAGCGGCTGCCACAGCGGGCTGTCGAAGCGGACCAGCGCGAACAGCACCGATCCGGCGGCGATGATCAGCGAGCCCAGGATGGGCAGCGCCTTGTAGCGTCCGGTGAACTTGGTGACCAGCCCGGACAGTTGCGCGCCCAGCATGATGCCCAGCACCAGCGGCAGCATGAAAAGTCCGGAGCGCGTCGGTGAGTACCCGCGCACCACCTGGAAGTACAACGGCACCAGCACGATCGCGCCGAACATGGCGACGCCGACGATGAACCCGCCCAGGATGGCGATGCTGAAGGTGCGACTGCGGAACAGCCGCAAGGGAATCAGCGCGGAGTCCTTCATGAGCAGTTCGACGATGAGGAACACGATCAGCCCGGCGGCGGCGATGCCGTAGCAGAGCAGCGCGTGCTGCGACTTCCACCCCCATTCGCGTCCCTGCTGGGCGACGATGAGCAGCGGAACCGTGCCCGCCGCAAGGGCTATCGCCCCGAGCCAGTCGGTGCGGTGGCGGTGCCGTTCGAAGGGCACGTCGAGCACCTTGCCGACCACCACCAGCGCGAGTGCGCCGATCGGGACGTTCACCAGGAACACCCAGCGCCAGCCGGACAGTCCGAGGATGTGGTCGGCGTTGGAGAAGAAGCCGCCCAGGACGGGGCCCAGCACGGTGGCGATGCCGAAGACCATCATGAAATAGCCCTGGTACCTGACCCTTTCGCGGGGCGGCACGATATCGCCGATGATGGTGAAGGCCAGCGACATGAGTCCGCCCGCGCCGACGCCCTGCAGCGCGCGGAATCCCGCGAGCTGGTACATGGAGGTGGCGAAGGTGCAGGCCACCGAGCCGAGCACGAAGACGCCGATGGCGATGAGGTAGCAGGGTTTCCGGCCGTAGATGTCGGCCAGCTTGCCGTAGAGCGGCGTCGAGATGGTGGCGGTGATCAGGTAGGCGGTGGTGGCCCAGGCCTGTTTGTCGAAGCCGTGCAGGCTGTTGGCGATGCGGACGATCGCCACGCTGACGATGTTCTGGTCCAGCGCCGCGAGGAACACCCCGAGCAGCAGGCCGGACAGGATGGTCATGATCTGGCGGTGCGAGAGCGTTCTCTCGGCGGGCGCCGAGGGTTCGCTCGGCGCTGTTTTCTCGGTGGACGGTGCGACCCGGACCGGCGCTGCCACCCGCGACGGGGTGGATACCGATGCCTGGGTAGAGCTGTTTGGCATGTTTGGGGCCCTTGTCGGATTTCGGCTTGCCGTGCGTGCGGTGCTACTCGAAAAGACCTCGCCATGAAGCAATTCGGGCAGCTTACTCCCGCCGATCGGGGCCCCTCACAGGAGGTGGTGGTTACGCCTCCGTTTGCGCGTAGAGCGGAATGCCGGTGTGGAAGAAGCGAATGAGGCGGCCGATGCGCACGCAGTGGTCGGCCGCGCGCTCGAAGTGGTGGGCCAGCAGGGCGATGTCGATGGCCATGGCCGACCCGTGCGCCCAGCCGTCATCGGCCGCGAGCTCCACCAGACGGCCGCGCAGGCGCTCCAGGTTCTCGTCGCGCGGGACCAGCACGCGGTCGCGCGGCGGGTTCTGCGCCGCAATGACTCTCACCGCGCCGGCGGCGAGATGCGTGACCGCGCCGGACATTTCCCCCAGCAGGTCCAGGACGTGCTCGGGGGCCACCGGGTTCGGGTAGCGGCGCACCACCACGTCGGCGACGCGGCTCAACGATCGGCTCACGGCCAGGAGGTCGTCGGCGATCTGCATGGCGGTGATGACCTGGCGCAGGTCACGGGCAACCGGGGCTTCCAGGGCCAGCAGGATGACCGACCGGTCCTCGCATTTGGCGTGCTCGATCTCTACCTGCTCCTCGAGCGCGAACACCTCGTACGCGGCCGTCAGGTCGGCGCCGAGGAGCGCTGTCGTGGCCCGCTCGGAGGCCTCCTGTGTCAGCTGCGCCATATGCGCGAGCTCCTCGGTCAGCGCCATCAGTTCGCTGGAGAATTTCGTGCGCACTCGCATATCTTGGCCGCCCTCCCGCATGCCTGCACACTATCGCGGGAAAACCTTTCTCTCCGAATGGGTCTCGATTCCGTTCACCAGAAGTAAACAGACCGTCCAGATTTGTCTGATTTGTCCACCGGTTGTTCGATTCGACCTGCTTCGGTGGGTCGTAACCGGAAACACCCGCCGGTAACCGAGACTGGCCCCGTGGCCGCCGACAACCCAGACCCGCCGCAGCGGACCGCCATGCCCGCCTGGCTTCCCCGCGCCATGGTGCTCGCCCTGGCCCTGCTCGGGCTGTTCGAACTCGCCAATTGGGCGGCGCACCAGCTCATCGGGATCGCGATCATGATGACGGTGGCGTTCTTCGTGTCGCTCGCCATGGAGCCCGCGGTGGACGGGCTCGCCGGGCACGGCGTGAATCGGGGGCTGGCCACCGGGGTGGTGTTCGTCATCGTGTTCGCCTGCGCCGCGGGGTTCGTCGCGACGCTGGGCGTGCTCCTGGTCGAGACCGTCTCCCATGTGGTGAGCGAACTGCCTCGACTGGTCGACGAATTGGTGAATTGGGTCAATCGCGTATTCCACCAGAATTTCACCTTGGATCAGTTGCGCGATCGACTCTTCAAGGACTCGGACATCATCAGTTCCTATGCCGAGCGGGCGGCGAACAATGTGTGGGGCTTGTCGAGCACGGTGCTGGGCGGGCTGGCGCAGTTCGTGACCATCGCGCTGTTCAGCGTGTACATGACCGCCGACGGCCCCAAGCTGCGGCGCTCGGTGTGCTCGCTGCTGCCGCCCGCGAAACAGGGTGCGGTGCTGCATGCCTGGGACCTGGCCATCGACAAGACCGGTGGGTATCTGTATTCGCGGGCGCTGCTGGCGGTCATCTCGGCCATCGCGCACGGGGCGTTCCTGGCCCTGCTCGGCCTACCGAACGCGCTGGCGCTGGGCATCTGGTTCGGCGTGGTGGCCTCGTTCGTGCCGACCATCGGAACCTATATCGCGGGCGTGCTGCCGATCCTGGTGGCGCTCACCATCAGACCGCTCGACGCGGTGTGGATTCTGCTGTTCGTGGTGGTCTACCAGTGGGTTCAGGACTATGTGCTGCAGCCGCGCATCACCGCGCGGACGGTGGACGTGAATCCGGCGGTGGCGCTGCTGTCGGTGATCATGGGCGGGGCGCTGCTGGGGGCGGTGGGGGCGCTGCTCGCCATTCCGGCGACCGCCACCTTGCAGGCGTTTCTCGGGGAGTACGTGAAGCGGTACGAGGTCAGCGAGGATCCGCGGATCGAGCGGAAAGGCGGGGCACACAAGCAGCGCAAGCTGGATGAGGCCGCGGCGAAGGACGCCGAGGAGTCCGAGGACTAGGCGCGAACCGGGACGGCGTCCTCGGGCTGCTTGGCCCGTGCGGTACCCAGGATCGAGCCCAGGATCACCAGCGGGAAGCCGATCGCCATGCCGGCGGTGAGCGGCTCGTTCAGCAGCGAGACGCCGATCAGCAGGGCCACGGCCGGATTGATGTAGGTGATGACCGTCGCGCGGGACGGGCCGACCTCGCCGATGAGGGCGAAGAAGACGACGAACGCGAGCGCCGTGCACAGCAGGCCCAGCCCGACCACCGACCAGGTCGCGCCCGCCGGGAAATGGGACGGCATGCGCCACAGCGTGAACGGCAGGTAGAGGGTGGCCGCGAAGACCAGCGACGCGGTGACCACGCCGATCGGCGGCAGCTCTTTCAGCTTGCGGTCGATGATGATCGGGCCCAGGGCGTAGCCGATCACGCTCACCCCGATGGCGGCCAGCGCGCCCAGGTTCGACATGTCGATATCCAGACCGACCAGTGCGGTCACCCCCGCGAAGCCGATCACCAGGCCGAGGATCCGGCGCGGATCGAGACCCTCGTGCCCGAGGCGGGTGGTGATCACGATCGCGATCAGCGGGACCGCCGCGATGAGCAGCCCCACCGTCGAACTGGTCAGTCGAGTCTCCGCGTGCCCGATGAGCAGCCACGGCCCGGTGATCTCCACCAGCGTGTACACCAGCACCCAACGCCACTCCCGGAACACGGGCCACAGGACCTTGGTGAACAGCGCGACCGGCAACAGCACCAGCGCACCCAGCAGCGTCCGCCCGAATGCCACGAACACCGGATCGAACTCCCCCACCGCCACCCGGATCATCGCGTACGGCACGCCCCAGATAACGCCCATACCCAGGAACAACAGCCACCCGCGCTTACTCACCGCACACTCCTTCCGATCCCCGGGAGCGTAGGGCACGCCGCCGACACGCTGAACCAGTCGTCCGAACGCGGCCGCCCGCCGAAGTATTTCGGTGAGGAACGCGACACCGGCAGCTTCGGAGACAAACGGGGCGCCGGGAGGTAGACAGATGTGGATGCGAGTCGGCACTGTCGTCGCGGTCACGGCGGCCGCGATCGGACTGAGCGTCACCCCCGCCGCGGCGGCCCCTCGGCCCGGCCCGATCGGCGAACCGCCGCCGAGCGTCGCCGGGCCGCTCCGGAACAACGGAACCGGCCAGCCCGCCGAACACTCGCAGCGCAGGCAAGCAGGACAGACCTCGACGACCCTCGAACCCGCGCTGGACTGCGTGCCATCACCGGAACAACCGAATCCGGTTGTGGTGCTGGGCGGTTTCGGGGCGGCCGGCGACATCCGCGGCACACTGGAAAGACAGATGGCCGGAATCACCAGCGGGATAAGAGATCTCGGTGGCTGCGCCTTCATCTTCGGTTACGGCATCATCGGCCAGATGCAAGCGGCGGCACCGGTCGCTGAATCAGCGGGCCAGTTGGGAGCGTTCATCACGAAGCTGCTCGCGACGACCGGAACCACCCACGTCGACATCGTCGCCCACTCGTCAGGCGCGCTGGTCGCGAACTACTACCTGAAATTCCTCCACGGCGGCCCGCACGTCGACCGCGCGACGTATCTCGCACCGGTCACCCAAGGCGCCACCGCCGCCGCCCTGATCGGCGGCCTCCCGGGCTCCCCCGAGGGCCTCGCCGGAATCCTCGACGACGCGGCAGATCCCCTGCACCCCGCCATATTCGCCGGGGTAGCAGGCGCCCTCGACTGCCTCGCCGGATCCCCGGTCACCCAAGCCCTGCTCACCGACGGAGTCACCGTCCCCGGCGTCATCTACGCGGTCCTCGCCACCCACGGCGACCAAGTCCTCACCCCACCCGGCCAAGCCTCCTTCATCAACGACCCCCGCGTAGAAAACGACTACTTCGAAGACCTGTACCCCCAAGCAGGCCTGTCCAGCCACGCCACCCTCCCCATGCAACCCGAAGCCGCGCAATGGGTGATCAAACAGCTCCTTTCCGAATAGTCGAATCCCTTCCCCCACTGAACATTCACCCAAACTGCCTCCGCTTCGTAGCCACCACCAGCCGACCACAGCAAGCCTCGACGCCAAAGCAAGCCAGATCCTGGTGACGCGGTTGGCAAAGGAGTACGCGCGTGAATAGCGAACTACCCGTGACGAACTGGTTCAAGAGCAGCTACAGCCAACCTCAGGGCGAATGCGTCGAGGTAGCGTTCCTCGACTCCGGCAGAATCGGTGTCCGCGACTCCAAGAACCCCACAGGCCCGGCCTTGCTCTTCGATCTAGGCGAGTGGGACGCCTTCACCGTGGGGGTCAAGGCGGGCGAATTCGACCGCCCGCAGCCTCATCCCCGAACCCGCCTTTGCCAGGCGGAAGAACAGACTGGCAGAAGGGTGAGCAGCCCATGCACAACCAATCCGGCACAAACCCCCGCCTTCACGACGCCGACTTCCGCAAAAGCTCCCGCAGCGGCAACGGCCCCGACTGCGTAGAAGTCGCCTTCCTCGCGGACGGGGACGTCGCGGTACGCCACTCACAGGCCCCGAACGGGCATGTCCTCGTCTACACGCCCAGCGAGTGGGACGCGTTCACCCCGGGGCGTCAAATCCGGCGAGTTCGACCGCGCGACGGGTGATTGACAACAAAAGCTGATCAAACACCGAAGATTAGATGTTTCTGAAATCCGGCTCCCGACCCTACTGTTGCTCCTCGACCGGCCCGCCGGAGTGGCCCGGGTCACCATTCGTCAGTGGCGCCGATCAATCGGATTGGTCTCGCGACGATGAGGATTCGGAATGAGGAAGCTAGCCACGGTGCTGCTCTTGCTCGGAACACTGGTGGTTCCGTTCATGCACAGCACCGTTCCCGCAAACGCTGATCCCGGCGGCATGAAGGGCCCGTTGAGTACGAGCGGACGATACATCGTCGACGCCAACGGCAATCGGGTGAAGTTGAAGTCCGGCAACTGGCACGGCTCGAGCGGCACCTGGACCGGCAGTGGCGACGACGAGGTCACGGCCAACAATTTCTCCGAGGAGAACGGGCACCGCGCCCCGCTGGGCCTCGACCGGGTGCCGATGGCCAAGCTGATCGGCGACTTCAAGGCGCTGGGGCTCAACAGCATTCGCCTGCCGTTCTCGAACGAGATGATCACCGACAGCCGGGCAGTACAGGGCCTGACCGCGAATCCGGAACTCAACGGCCTACGGCCGATCGAGGTGTACGACCGGGCCGTCGCCGCGCTCACCTCGGCCGGACTCGGCGTCATCCTCAACAACCACACGACCACCACCCGCTGGTGCTGCGCCGTGGACGGCAACGAGCGCTGGAACTCGGGCCAGTCCTGGGAGAAGTGGATCGACGACTGGGTGTTCATGACCGCCCGGTACCGCAATGACCCCGGGGTCATCGGCGCGGACCTGCGCAATGAGGTGCGCCGCGACACCTGGGACAACCCCAACTGGGGCCAGGGCGACAGCCACGACTGGGCCGACGCCGCACAGGAAGCCGGCGACGCCATTCTCACCAAGGGCAATCCGGATCTGCTCATCATGGTCGAGGGCGTCAACTGGATGGGCATCCCCACCGACCTGACCTGGCATGAACGACCGATGCTGGAGCCGGTGAAGCGGCTGTCCACCACCTTGGTGAAGTCCCACAAGGTTGTCTACGCGGTCCACTTCTACGGCTACATCGGCCCCAAGCACACCGGCGGCACCGGCATCAGCGGCGGTGAGACCCACGACCCGCGCTTCCGCGACATGTCTCGCACCGACCTGTTCAAGTCCATGGACGAACGCGCCGGATACGTCGCCACCACCGCCGACACGCACTTCACCGCCCCGGTCTGGGTCAGCGAATTCGGCATCGGCAAAAGCGATGCCAACGACCTGGACAAGGCGTGGTTCAAGAACATGGTCGACTACCTCATCGAGCGCGACCTCGACTTCGCCTACTGGCCGATCATCGGCTACCAGCAGAACGACAAGGGCAACTCCTGGGGCCTGCTGCGCTATGACACCACGGGCGGACTGCGCAAAATCACCGACGCCGACGACTGGCGCGCTTCGCATTTCAGTCGCCTGATCGAGGCGAACGGCTTCACCGGCAAGGTCAACCCGAGCCGTACCTGGTCCATGCTCCAGGGCATCCACGAGGACGACAACCGCTCGATCCGCGCCGCCGCCGACTGGGACAGCGGCGCCCACAAGATGGTGTGCCCCGACGGCCAGCGGCTGTTCGGTGTTACCGACCGCGGCCAGGGCGGCCTCTGCGGTGACGCCACCCTGGGTGATCTGTGGCAGTCGGGCACCGGTGCGGTCAAGGTCAGCACCGAGAAGGTCAGCACCGACTGGGCGAGTGGTTTCACCAAATACCAGTGCGCCGAAGGCCAGTTCATGATCGGCTACAGCCTCCGCGGCGACTCCATGTCCGGAATCCTGTGCGCCCCCGGCCGAGTCCCGCTCGCGGGTTCGGGCCGCACCCTGTGGTTCGACCGCGGCGACAACCGCCCCTCCTCCGGCGAAGGCGGCGACTGGGCCAACAGCTACTACAAGGGCCAGTGCAACGCCAACGAGTACGTCGCCGGAATCGCATTCTCCGGCAACAACAACCGCGGCAACCGCCCCCAGGCCCTGTACTGCCGCACCCTCCCCTGAGCCCCAGCTGCCCGGCAGCCGAAGCTCACGGGCCTGATCCTTCCCCGGGAACACAGGCCCACCACCAGCCGACCGGTGCCCGGCCGTCTCACCCAGAGACGGCGGGCACCGTCCTCGCATTCCGGCCGGCGGACTCGCAGCGGCTCCCCCGGCCAACCGTGATCTAGACTGCGCGCCATGATCGGTGGACTCGGATTCGTCTGCTCGTGCTGTGGAGTGCACCATTCCGAGGTACCGATGAATTACACAACCGCGGCCCCGGTCGTGTGGGAGCTGGACTTCGCCGATGTCGTCGTGATGCCCGCATGCCGCACTCGCCAGCGATAACGACGTCCCGCGAACTCCAGGCCCCCACTCGAAATCAGTTCAGCGCATGGGCAGGTTGAATTTGCTGCAATAGTCAGCCGGCGGCGTGGCTTCGTTCAGCAAACGCACGCATATGATGGCGATCAGACCGATACCCACGCAGGTAATCAGCGTCGGAACGATTCCACTGATTTGGCGGCGAGTCGCCGAGGTGCGCAGCAGGTGATTGGCCATGACCGCGAGCAGCCCTGTCACCAGACCCACGAACGACATGCTCAGCAGCCCAGCGACACCAAGAAACAAGAGTGCGAAACCGGCTCCCCCGTCGATGAGGTGCACGCAATCGAGGGTTATGCCCACCATCCGGTGGTAAGTCCACGCCGCCACCATCACGCCTATGACCGGATACAGCAGAATCAGCCACGGCGACCACCGACGCGGCATCGCATAAACCTGGCCACCGGGAATATTCGTCGCAAACATTCGATCATGCTGGCACGCAACGACGAACGCCTCATCGGTCGCACCGAATCCGCACGAAATCTCCACGGGCTCTCCACAACTGCCTATACGAGTTCCCCGACTGCCTTACTAAATGCCATCCACGTCGCATAGGACCACGATGTTGGATTCTGCCTCCAGCACCAACTCTCGCCCCGGAAACGAGTGCAACACGCAGCCATCCTGAACGTTGGAACCCGAACCGATGACGATCTAACCGAAATCGCCTCGCAGGCTGGCCGTCGGACCGATGTAGCAGCCACTCTCAACCACCAACCTGCTGCCATCACCCTCGAGCAGTGGCCTTCCACGCTTCGGTGACGCACCCTTGCTCCCAGTGCCACCAGCCCTGCTCCGCACCGTGTTCCAACAGCTTGCGGATCTTCGGCAGGTCCGCATCGGGCGGTACATCCAAGGCCACCATCCGGTAGTGCTCAATGCCTTCGCCTGTCGTGCCGAGGCGGTGGAAGGCCTTCAATACGCTCCCCCGAGCGGCAGCCGAACCGTCGTCTTTCAGCACGATCAAGCGGATGGTGCAGTTCTGCGAGGGCTGGACCGTCTCGCCGGCCCAGAGGACACCCTCGTCATCCGGCTGCACCGTGATGATGTCCCCGCTGGCGACTCCGCGGACGAACCAGGGCGTGTTGTCCAACCGCGCGGTACCGTCACCGAGGTCTATCGCCCACAGACTTTCGACGCTTGCCGGCGGCCACCCCCGCTCGTCGATGTCCATACGGAAGTGGACTTTCACGTGGTCGTCACGGATCTCGGTCACCTGCCTATCGTCCAACATCCACCAAAGCCCGCGGTCTCAGGCGGTCATCGCGGGGCACAGAAGATTCACGGACAGAGTGCTTCATGGCCGCCTGTGGTGGGCGCTGAAGCCGATGGGCGCGCCCTCGGATAGGGCAAGGTCACGCAGATCCATGGTGAGGTGGGCACGTGACGAGACAGAGTCCCCCACCACGTTCCTACGGTCCGGAGTGGTCGAAGACAGATCCTTCGGTCAAGGCCGTGGCCGATTGCCATGACGTGTATGAACTGCTCGACCACAATGTTCGGCAGCGGCCGGGGATGTGGGCCCGCGGGGAGTCATTGCAGGAACTCATGATGCTGCTGTGCGGATACGGCATCGCACTCGAAGTGCATTCCGTGCCAGAGGAGTTCGCCCTCAGCCCCACTGGGCCCTTCGCATGTTGGCTGCGCAAGGAGTTCGGGTGGGGTATGGCTATGGGCTGGGCCACGGCCATCGAGGACCACCTTGACGAGGATGAGACCGCGATAGATGCCTTCTTCCGTCTCCTCGATGCGTACCGGGCCACTATCGGAGCACACCAGTCGCGGTGAACCAGTAGACGGAACCATCTGCTACTGCCGCATGACGTCAGTCTCGCGCGAACTGCGCGTCAGTCCGGCAGCCAGTGCAGCTCGTGCGCCAGGGCTTTGGCGATGGTGCGGATGCGGCGGTGTAGTGGTGACTGCTCGCGCGGGAGGACCAGGTGGATCGTCAAGGTGGGTGCGCCCTGTAGCGGTCGCCACGTGAGGCCGGCCGGTGATGTCGTGACCGCGGCTTCACCGGCCGGGGCGAGGGTGAGCCCGTCACGGAGGTCGCGCTGGGACAGGTCGAAAGAGACTGCGGGCGTGTGGAATCGGGGGGTTGGCTGGATGTCGCGGAACAGGGCGGACAGCTGATCGTGGATCACGGGGTTGGCGGTGCGGTCGGGGAGTCGCAGCGGATACGCGGCCGCATCGGCGATCTCGATCTCCGGGTGTTCGGCCAGCGGATGATGCTGTGCCAATAGGATCCCGACGCGCTGACGCCGCAGCAGGAACCGGCGCACGCCACGGCCCGGCTGTTCACCGCGGGTGATCCCCGCATCGATGCGGCCGTCGGCGACCGCGGGAGAGATCTCCGGTGTCGCCATCGGGACCGCGCTGACCTCGAGTCCTGGGCTGCTGTGAATGAGCCTGTCCACCAGGGCCGGTGCTGTCTCGGCCCCCGCGCTGAGGCTGTATCCGATGCGTAGCGTGCCCAGTTCACCGGCCCCGGCATGCCGGGCGGTGTCCCATGCCCGGTCCAGCGCCGCCAGCGCGGGCGGCGCGGACTCCGCCAAAGCCGCACCGGCCGTGGTCAATACGACGCTACGCGTGTTACGAACCAGCAGGCTCGTACCGAGTTCCGCCTCCAATCGGCGCATCCGGGCACTGAGCGCGGGTTGCGCGATACCGATCCGTTCGGCCGCGCGGGTGAAGTTCAACTCCTGCGCCAGCACCAGAAAGTACCGCAGGCTCACCGTATCCGGCGCCACATACCCTCCCCGTCGAGTGATAACGATCCGTTCTGAGCCTATCCCGTCCCGGTCTTTCCCTCGACCACACATCACGCCCTAACCTGCGTTTATGACGATTCGAACCAGCCGCCCAGGAGGCAGTTATGCATAAGTTGGTGGTCCTATACCCCAAGCCCGCCGACCCGGACCACTTCCGCGACTACTACGTGAACAACCACCTTCCGCTGGTCATGAAATGGCCCGGCCTGCTCGCGTGGCGCTACAGCTTCGACGTGGCGGCGACCAAGGGCGAAGCGCCGTATTTCGCGGTCTTCGAAGCCGACTTCGCTGACGCCGCCGCCATGGCCGCGTCGCGGGAATCGGAATATGGCCAGCGGGCGGCCGCCGATGTCGTCAACTACGCCACCGGCGGTTTGGTCGTCATCGACTATCCGGTGCAGGACGGCACCAGCTAAAGCAGGGATCGGGCGCCGCGAATACCTGCGGTGCCGAATTCCGGAGCGGCCCGATTCCGGTCGGCGGGGCCGCCCCGACTTCCGGGGCTCCCAAGGGCCCGAAGAGTTGCCGCCGGCACCATCGGGCGCGACCGACGTCGTGGGCCTGGACGAACCTTCCGTTTACAGGCCCTCTCGGCACCGGTTGACGGCGACCCGCGTCCAGTTCGTCAGGCTCGCGCTGTCGCGCCGCTCACTCTTGACCGTCAGTGCCCGGCGTGGTGAGGTGTTCCGGCCTGTTGTCCTGGATCCACGACGACGAATTGGCCCATCATGCCCAGATCCTCGTGCCAGAGGAGATGGCAGTGGAACATGTACGGGGCATTGGGATCCGCGGGGCCGTCGAAGCGGACCAGCAGTTTCACGGTGGAGCCCGGGGCTACGAAGACGGTGTCCTTCGGGCCGCGGAGAGACTCGGGCGGTTGGCTACCGTTCACGTCCGTGACCGCGAATTGGGTGTCGTGGATGTGGAAGTTGTGCGGGGTGCCGTCGCCGTTGTGGACGACCCAGGTCTCGGTGGTGCCGCGAGTCACCGTGGCGTCGACGCGGCTCATATCCATCGCCTTGCCGTTGATCTTGCCGAACTCCAGCTCGAAGGACCGCTCCCCCACCGAATCCGCGGCCTTCGGCGTCTGCGGGGTGACGAGGTGGTCGGGTAGGGCCGGTACCGGCCGAAGCGTTGCGGCGGCTCGTAGTTCGAGGATGTCGAATCGGTCGTCGCCGCCGCTGAATCGGTTGGTGAACATGTCGAGTCCGGCGTCGAGGCGGTCGCTGCGCAGGGTCACGCGCTCGCCCGGCTTCATGCGGACCACGATTTCGGCGCGCTCGCCCGGGGACAGTTGTACGTGCTTCAGCCGGGCGGGGCGCTCCAGCAGGCCGCCGTCGGTGCCGATGAGCGCGAAGTCGCGGCCATCGGAGAGGCCGAAGTTGTAGATGCGCGCGGGGGACGCGTTGACCAGGCGCAGTCGCACCAGTTCGTCGCTCACCTCGCGGTAGGGCGCGAGGGTGCCGTTGACCAGGACCTCATTGCCCAGGAATCCGGCGTCGCGGAACGCGCTGTGCCCGAAATCGAACCGCCCGTTGCGGAATCGCACGTCCTGCACGAGCAGCGGGAAATCGTCGACACCGTAGCTGTGGGGCAATGCGAGCGCGTCCGAGGCGTCGTCGTCGAGCAGGAACATCCCGGCCAGCCCCCGGCTGACGTGGGTCTCGGTGGCCCCGTGCGGGTGCGGGTGGTACCAGAGGGTGGCGGCGGGCTGTTCGACCGTCCATTCCGGCTTCCACTCCGCACCCGGTTCGACCATCTGATGCGGTCCTCCATCCATCGCGGCGGGCACATGCATGCCGTGCCAGTGGACGGTCGACGCTTCCGGCAGTTCATTGCGGACCCGCACTCGAACCTGCTCCCCGCGGCGCGCACGCAGGGTCGGTCCGAGATGGTCGCCATTGAATCCCCAGGTATCGGTCACCTGTCCGGTGCGGAATTCCTTACTGCCGGAACGCATGTCGAGTTCGAACTCCCGCGCCCCGTCCGCCGCCACGGTCGACGGGGCCAGCGGCGGGATGGCCAGCGGACGCACGAAATCCACCTTCCCCACGGTGGATACTTCAGCCGAGGTGTAGACCCAGGCCGTCGCACCGCTCAGCCCAACGACCACAACCAGCACCGCCACGCCCAGCCGGACCAACACCCGCCGCATTCGGGACCCGTCTCTCATGCCTCGAACGCTAGGGAAAACCCGCCGTTCCGCGGATCCGGCGGATCCCCCAAATCGCTCCCTGATTCACCCGAGAGAATCCCCGGTGGATCCCCTAGGCCGGGTGGGCGCGCAGCGCGGCGGCGAACCAGGTGAACACCGGCCCCAGATCGGGCATCTCCGGCCAGCCGTTGATGGCCGACACCAGCCGCCAATAGCGTTCCACGCGTGAATCATTGGCCACCTTGAGCCGCTCGAGGATCCAGCGGCGCAGTCGCGCGTCGTCGGGCTTGCCGAAGGTGTCGGCGTAGCGCGCGGTGAGCCCGTCGACGACCGTGGCGGCGGCCTCGGAGTCGGCGCTCAGTCCGTCGGCGAGGGCCTTACCGATATCGGTGCGGACGGCTTCGGTGAGGTCGTGGTGCAGCCCGGTGGAATCGCCCTCGGCGCGTTCCCGGGCCTGGTACTCGGCCATGGCCCGGACCGATTCGCGGAAGTCGTTGTCCTGCACCAGTTCCACAAGTTCCATCCACGCCGTGATCTGCGCGACGGTCGGGTCGTCCGGCAGTTCGGGCATGCTGGTGCGGACCAGCTCCACCATGGCGGGATTGGCGTCCACGCCGCCGTACGCGGCGTCGACGAAGTCGTCGATCAGCCGGCGGCGTTCGGCCTCGGACAGGCGCATCAGGTTGTGCATGAGTTCCATTTCCTCTCGGTGGGAGCCCCGCTCGGCCACGGCGCGCAGGACCGCGCGCCGCATCCGCAGGATCCGGATCTGCACGTCGAGCGCATCGGCGTGGGCCGCGGCCACCGCGGTCAGCGAGGTCTCGCGCGCCAGCACCCGCGCCACGGTGGGCAGGTCGATGCCCAATTCGCGCAGGGTGCGGACCAGTTCCAGGCGGGTAGCGGCTTCGGCGTCGTAGAGCCGGTAGCCGGTCGGGGTGTGATCGGTCGGCGGCACGATCCCCTTGTCGGAGTAGAACCGGATCGTCTTGACCGTCAAGCCGGTCCGTTCGGCCAGAGCGCCGATCGTGAAGAGCGTGTCGTCGTCCATGCCCCAACCTTCCTGTCTCCCCCGGATGGAGACTCAAGTCCTCCAGCTATCGTCGGACCGATAATCGGAGATTCCGAGATTTCGGACATGCGAAACGGAAGCGGCGATGACCGAGACGAGTTCGACAATGCAATCCGCGGCCGGAACTCGCCTCAATCGGAAGGGGCGGGAGACCAGGCAGCGGCTACTCGATGTGGCCATCGGCTGTCTCGCGACGGGGTCCGGGGAACCGCTGTCGGCGAATCGGGTCGCCCGGGAGGCCGGGGTCAGCTGGGGGACGTTGAAACATCAGTTCGGCGATATCGACGGACTGTGGGCGGCCGTGCTCGTCGAATTGACCGATCGCACCGGGGCGAACAGCCCCGAGAGCTGGCCGCAGGTGACCGGGACGATCCGGGAGCGGGCGTGGGAGATGGTCGATGCCATGTGGACCATCCTCGGCACTCCCGAGGGGCGGGCGGTCGAGACGCTGCGGGCCGGACTGCCCAATGGCCAGAAGGAACGGCTCGAGGATTTCCCGCTGACCACGGCGGCGATGGCCGGGTACGAGGACGCCTGGCTCAGGGCCTTCGAGTACTTCCTCGCGGACCTGCCTCTCGACGCGGAGAAGGTGCATCGCGTCCAGGCGCTGATCCCGATGGCCATGCGCGGCATCAATAACGAGCGCCGGCTGTCCTCACCCGCCGAACTGACCGAAGCGCGCCACTGCCTGGTCGACTCCATAGCGTTTTACCTGCTATGACTCACACTCTTTGAGAACCCTCGTTGACAATTGTGACGGGGAGGTCCACTGTTACCTCCAGCTTTCGCAATCCAGTCAGGAGTGACTCATGTCTCCGTCTCCCGATGATCAGGGCATGCGCCTGCAGCGCAGTAGCCGTGACACCGCCGCCCTGATTCCCCGCCTCACCGCATGGCTGGCCACGCAGCTGCCCGACGACGCGAATCCGGAGCTCACGCTGGGGTCCGGCATCGACAGCAACGGCATGTCCGCGGAGACGCTCACCCTCACCCTGCGCTGGCAGGAAGCCGGAACAGAGCAGATCAACGACCTGATCGCCCGGGTCGTCCCCGCCCCCGGCGACTTCCCGGTCTACGAGCGCTACAACCTGCGCGAGCAGTTCGACGTGATGCGCATCGTGGCCGACGCGAGCGACGTCCGCGTTCCCCTGGTGCGGTTCCTCGAACCGACCGGCGAGGTACTGGGCACACCGTTTCTCCTGATGGATCGGGTCGACGGCCAGGTGCCGCCCGATGTCATGCCCTACACCTTCGGCAACAACTGGCTCTTCGACGCAGATCCGGAGCAGCAGCGCGGCGTGCAGGAGAGAACGGTCGAAACGCTAGCGAAGATCCACGCGATCCCGGACGCGGCAACCACGTTCGCGTTCCTCGACCCCGCGCACCCCGGTGACAGCCTGCTCGAGCGGAACCTGAACCGCGCCCGGGCGTGGTACGAGTTCGCGGCACGCGACATCGGGCCATCACCGTTGGTGGAGCGAATCCTGAAGTGGCTCACCGGCAATATCCCGGAGCCGTCGTCGTACGAGGCCGTGCTGTCCTGGGGCGACGCGCGACTCGGCAACCTCATGTACCGGGACTTCGCTCCGGTCGCGGTGCTCGACTGGGAGATGGCGACGATCGGCCCCCGCGAGCTCGATGTCGCCTGGATCACGTTCGGGCACCGCGTCTTTCACGCCATCGCCGAAAACTTCGGGTTTCCCGGCATGCCGGACTTCATGCGCGTGGAAGACGTCCGGGCGAGCTACGCCCGGCACTCGGGCGTCGAACTCGCCGACCTCACCTGGTACACGATGTTCGCCGCCCTCAACTACGCCGTCGTCTTCCTGCGCGCCGGCGGCCGGCAGATCCATTTCGGTGAGATGGAGCGCCCCGAGGACATCGAGGTGCTGCTCCACCACCGAGCGATCGTCGAAGAACTGCTCACCGAACTCGGCGCCTGAAACCCGGCGTCCGCCTGTTTCGAAACCTATTAGGGAAGTACAACTCTCGTGACCGATCAACTGAACGAACTGTCCTACTACTGCATCACCCGGCATCCCGCCGACGCCCGCGTCCTGCTGCCCGAGGCCCGCGACGCCGAGCGAATCGGCCTCGGCTCGTGCATGATCGGCGAGCGCATGACGGTGAAGGACTCCGCCGTCCTGTCCGGCGGTCTCGCCGGATGCACCACCGACCTCGGAATCGCCGCCGCGGCAACCAATCACCACACCCGCCATCCCATGGTGACCGCGACCATCGGCTCGACCATGCAGGCGATGACCGAGGGCCGGTTCGCCATGGCCTTCGGGCGCGGGATGGCGGCGAACTGGAAGGCGATCGGGCTGCCCGCCGTCACCGAGGCGCAGCTGCGGGATTTCGTCGGCATCCTGCGCCGCCTGTGGGACGGCGAGACGATCGTGAATCACGATGGGCCCGCAGGCAAATGGCCCGTGCTGTACCACCAGAACGGCCTCGACGAAGCGCCGCCGATCGGCTTCGTCGCGGTGGGCCCGAAGACCATGGAACTCGCCGGTGAGATCGGTGACTTCGTCGTCCTGCACACCTTCTTCTCCGACGAGGCCACCGCGAACTCCGTCGCCGCCGTGCGGCGTGGCGCCGAGCGGGCGGGCAAGGACCCCGACAGCGTCCGCGTCTGGTCCTGCCTGGCGACCGCGAGCGACGCGCTCACTCCCGAGGACCAGCTGCGGCGGCGGACCGGCCGCCTGGTGACCTATCTGCAGGCGTACGCCGACATCCTGATCAGCGCCAATGGCTGGGATCCGCAGGTGTGGGAGCGGATTCGCGGCACGCAGCTGTACCAGGACGCCGCGGCAGCGGGCCCCATCGACGCGTCCGCCTCGGTCGAGGTGCTGGAGCAGCTGGACGCGCTCATTCCGGACGAATGGCTCGCCTCGGCCGCCTACGGCACGCCCGAGCAGTGCGTGCGGAAGATCTCCCGCGAATACGACCTCGGCTGCCACTCGGTGATCATGCACGGGGCCAGTCCGCACGAGCTGGAATCGGTGGTGGACGCCTACCGGGCCAACCGGCCCACCCTGCGCCGGGCCGTGGCCGCCAACCCGGGAAAGTTCGCCTGAGACAGGGGTTCTCGCCGTGCATCGAGCCGATGGTCAGCCATCGGCTCGAGGTGCGGCGACCGGGGTGGCGCAGCTGGCGGGTGGATCGATCAGGCGACAGTCGGCGACTGGACGCAGGGGCAGGTAGTCGGCGGGGACCCCGTCGTGCGCGATGATGGCGCGGTAGGTGACGACCGCGTCCGTGGGGATTCGGGTCAGGGCCGGATCAGTGCGCACGTTCACCGTGTAGAGACCGAATCTCGGTGTGTAGGAGCTCCATTCGTAGTTGTCGGTCAGGCTCCAGTAGTTGTAGCCGATGAGGTTCATGCCATCGG
Organism: Nocardia sp. NPDC004151; assembly: GCF_042874235.1. NCBI lineage: Bacteria > Bacillati > Actinomycetota > Actinomycetes > Mycobacteriales > Nocardiaceae > Nocardia > Nocardia sp. NPDC004151. The sequence continues at coordinate 222,621 of NZ_JBIAMR010000014.1, forward strand.
ATCTCGCACGCTGGAGCCAGTAGACGGTGTCGCGGAGGTGATCCGAGCGGGTGTAGCCGTCCGCGCGGGGTCGAGCGTTCTCGGTCGGCATGCCGTTCTCCACGATCCACAGCGGCTTACCTGGAAAGCGCTGTGAATAGTGCTGCAGCGCAAAGTAGATGCCCTCGGGACGGACGGGGAGATCCCACATGCCCGAGGGTGCGTTCGCGGCGGCGAGATCCGGCGGTTCGTAGCCGAAGTAGTAGTCGACGCCGATGAAGTCGAGCCGGTCGCCGATCCGGTCCATCAGGGGTCCGTTGACCTGCGACTCCGCCCCGGCGACATAGCCGACATTGCTGGTCACGAGCGCGTTCGGCTGGATCTGGTGGATGTAGTCGTAGATGGCGTCGTGCGCCTGCGCCACGCTGTCGAGCATCTGATCGGCGTCGGTTCCGTTCTGGCGGACCTCGTGCATGATGTACGCGACCGGCTCGTTGATGGTCACCCAGACCGGATTACGGGCGGCGTAACGGTCGACCACCTTACGCATGTTGGCGAGCCAGTCCGAGACCATGCCGGGATCGCGCCAGCCGCCGCGGTCGGCCGCCCAGCCGGGATACACCCAATGGTCCAGCGTCAGCATCGGACGCATACCGGCGGCGACGATGGCCCCGATCACATCGTCGTAGAGCCTGTTGCAGAATCACTTGCCAGGCTGATAGCCCGCGCTTTGAATCACATTCGGGGACAGGAGGGTTGGTGCGGTCGGGTTCTGGTGGTGGT